>JAQWKT010000011.1 GCA_029247685.1 Crocinitomicaceae bacterium
ATATTTTAACTTTTAAAGAGTATAGAGAATATTTAGAAAACTATAAAGATCCAGAAAAAAAGCAAATAAATTTTGAGGTTTTACGTTCGGAAAAAAGTCGCTTTATTTCAGAATTTACCGACTACCGTTTGGCATTTTATCCGATGACTGGCGCAAGAAAGACAAAATATAAAAACATTGTATGCCCCCAAAATCCAGAAAGAATTGAGGACATGCTAAATGATTCTACCCGTTATTCAACCTTTCAATGGCCTGGGTTTTATGACACCAAAGACCCTAGATCCACTACGCTAAGCATGCTTGGTATTCCGAAAAAAGTAATCGTAAAAGAAACCACCTCCAAAAATGAACAACACGATTCCTGTTTAGAATTTGACATTAGTTATGCAAGAAACACCGACACCAATTATATCACCAGAGTTGTAATTGGTGGAATCAAGAAAAGTCAACTCAAACAACTCGATCAAAACAACTACAACAAAGGTTTAAAAATGCCGATGGGAATCGGTAATCATGGCTTTTATGAAGCAATTGATTATGCACAAACACATTCAAGTTCAACTAGCCCTTACTATGGATTTATAGTCGATAATCAAGGAAAATGGGTAGATAGTCATTTTTTTGGAGTAGATGGACCATTGTTGCATCTTGATAAAGACAATCCAAATATTCTTCACTTTTGGTTGCTATCCTTTGAAAGACATGCGATGGTTTGCCATTTAACATTTCCTATTTCTCAAAGCAATAATTCCGGAAAATAAGACTGTGCCAACCACCTTTGAACTCATTTCTGAATATTCGCCAACAGGGGACCAACCACAAGCAATAGAGCAACTAAAAAACGGAATCCTCGAAGGCATCCCCTATCAAACACTACTTGGCGTTACTGGAAGTGGAAAAACATTTACGATAGCCAATGTAATTGAACAACTTAATAAACCAACACTTATTTTATCGCATAATAAAACACTTGCAGCCCAACTTTATGGCGAATTCAAACAGTATTTTCCGAATAATTGTGTCGAATATTTTGTTTCTTATTACGATTACTATCAACCGGAGGCATACCTTCCTGTTACTGGCGTATATATTGAAAAAGACCTTCAAATAAATGAAGAAATTGAAAAGCTTCGTCTATCTGCTACTTCCGCATTACTATCTGGAAGAAAAGACGTAATTGTAGTTGCCTCTGTATCCTGTATCTATGGAATTGGAAATCCAGCAGAATTTGAACAAAGCATTATTTCTTTAAAAATTGGAGAAACAATTTCAAGAAATAAATTTCTATATCGGCTAGTTGAAAATCAATACAAAAGAAGCGACAAATATTTTGATAGAGGAAGTTTTCGAGTTTTAGGAGATACGATTGATATATATCTTGCTTATGCAGATTATGCATTAAAAATTGAGTTTTGGGGAGATGAAATCGAACAAATATCCACCTTCGATATTGAAGATAATTCAGAAATTGAAAAAATGGATAGTATTGATATTTATCCAGCCAATATTTTTGTTTCAAGTCCTGAAAATACGATACAAGCTATTGAACATATTTCTGTAGATATGCAATTGGAAGTCGAAGCCATGAAAAAAACAGGAAAAGATGAAGAAGCCAATCGCTTATATGAACGTGTGGATTATGACCTTGAAATGATTAGAGAACTTGGATATTGTTCGGGAATAGAAAATTATTCAAGATATTTTGACCGAAGAAAACCCGGAGAAAGGCCATTTTGTTTGTTAGATTACTTTCCAAAAGATTTCATGATGGTTATTGATGAAAGTCATGTAACTATTCCACAAGTTAAAGGAATGTATGGAGGAGATAAATCTAGGAAACAAAATTTAGTGGATTATGGATTTCGATTGCAAGCAGCCATGGATAACCGGCCATTAAAAATTGAAGAATTTGAAAACTTACAAAATAAAACCATTTTTGTATCTGCAACTCCTGCAGATTATGAAATCGAAGCTTCCGAAGGAGTACTTGTAGAGCAAGTAATTAGACCTACTGGTCTTTTAGATCCAATTATAGAAGTTAGACCAAGTAAAAATCAAATAGATAATCTAATTACTGAAATCCAAAAACGAATTGAGATTTCCGAACGAACATTAGTAACTACTCTAACCAAGAGAATGGCAGAAGAACTCCAGAAATACCTGGATAGACTTGGGATCTTATGCCGGTATATTCATAGTGAAATAGACACCCTTGAACGTGTTGAAATACTAAGACAACTTAGGCTTGGGCAATTTCATGTATTAATTGGCGTAAATCTGCTTAGAGAAGGATTAGATCTTCCTGAAGTTTCTTTGGTGGCTATAATTGATGCAGATAAAGAGGGGTTTTTAAGAAACGAAAGATCTCTAGTTCAAACTGCTGGAAGGGCAGCAAGAAATATAAATGGATTTGTTATTATGTATGCAGATAAAATAACCAAATCCATGCAAAGAACTATGGAAGAAACCAATAGAAGAAGAGAAATTCAAATCCAATTCAATAAAGAAAACGGATTAACTCCAACCCCATTGGTTAAATCTAAAAAAATGATAATTGAAGCTACCAAAGTAGCAGATGGAAACCTTCAATATAGAGATAAAAATAAAACAAGTGCTGAACAAAAGATTCCAATATTTAAAAACACCAAAGAAGCAGAAAAAAAAATAAAAGAATTAGAAAAGAAAATGCGAAAACACGCAAAAGACTTGGACTTTATGGAAGCAGCAAGAATACGAGATCTAATTAATGAAATTAAAAATGACCTTCAAACAAAACATTGATTTACTACGAATAATTGCTTGGGCAGAAGGAATCTCTTACCTTCTTTTTGGAATTTCTATGCCTTTGAAATATGGTTTTGATATTCCAGAACCAAATTATGTTATTGGAATGGCACATGGAATATTATTTATTCTATATAATTTACTAGTCTTGGGCTATGCTTCAAAAAAGAAATGGAATATAAAACGTGTTATTTTTCTTTGCTTTCTTTCTCTTGTTCCATTTGGGACATTTTACGGAGATTATAAGTATCTAAAAATTAATAGCCTGCCTTCTCCTTAGGAAAAGCGTTAAATGTACCTGAAGATTTTGCCAAAACTTCATCATTTTGATTATACATGCTGGCTTCCATATGAAGGATATTGTTTCCTCTTTTTAGACAAGTGGATTTTACTATGATTTTATCGCCCGGTTTTACAGCATTTAAAAAAGAAACCTTCATTTCAAGAGTAGAAACTACTTTTTGAGAAGAACATACCAATGACAAAGCTCCAACACCCATGCAGGAATCTAGAAGCGTCGTAACAACACCACCATGCGCTGCATGAGGAGTTGCAAGATGTTTTTTTTGAATCTCACATTCATACAATCCGTTTCCTGGCTGAATGATGGTGAAGTTAAAATCTAACATTTTCCCAAAATGATTAGATTCAATATATCGTTTTACTAATGGATGTTTATTAATTGGATGCAATGAAATTTGTTTTTTGTTAAAGATAAGTGCTTTTAATTTAATCGATGATTGATAATATCCGAAATTTTATTGCAAAATTGAATTGGGGTATATGTTCGCCAATCCAATTCATCTAATTCGCCACCAGATATTATAAACTGATCAAGATTAATGTTTTTGAATTCGTCTACCACATGTTTATGAAAATTAACCATAGAAATCCATCCATCATTAATTTCTTCAAACCATTCCTCATAATAACATTCATCGGAATAATGAAAATTTAAAACATTTTCTCCGATTAATATAAACTTATTAATTTCCAACTCAATTAAAGGATCTATGATTTCTTTTTTAAGGTTCATGATGTCATTTTCGATGGCATCATTCCATTCTCCAATAAATTCAATCACCGCAATATTTTCGGAATAATCAACATACAAAATCTTTAAGAATAAAGTAGGAGATCCAAAATTATCCCATTGAGGATGCAACAAAAAATTATACACTTTATTGGTGAATTCAAATTCGCTGTATTCTCTAGCAAAAAATGGAGAAAGAGAATCTTCATTTGCTATATAATATGCTCTCCAATTAAAATATGGCTCTACATAATGCATACACAAAAATATAACATGCATATTAATTAAATCGGTTTATTTCTATTAATTTTGCAATGAATTTAATTTTCATAAATGAAACCATTATTATTGCTTTCTTTGGTGTTTCTCTTATCTTGTTGTTGCGATAAAAAAACCAAAAAAATTGAAGATCGAGATGTAAATAATTTTGCAGTATCTGTGTTTTCAAATCAAGAAAATTTTTCTGTTTTTGGAAAAGTGGAATTGCAAGCAATTTTAAAAAAATCAGAATTTAATAAAATAAAAATATCCGGAATTTCATTAGGTCTTTTTATTTCAGATTATTTAAGTCAATTGAACCCTAAAAAACCTATTTATTTCGGCCTAGAAGGCCCCTTTGATGCATCCTATTTTTCAGAAGAAAGCAAGGCATCCAAATATCTTTTTGCAGAGATAAAAAACAATTCCTCATTTCTTGAATTTATGCAAAAACAAGGATTCGAATTAAAAAAATCTGAAAAAGATCAAATCAGCTATTTTTCTAACGATAATCTATTTTTTGCAGTGCAAGGAAATATTTTGATTGCCATCATCGATGCCTCAGAAAATGAAGCCATTCAAGAAGTAAAAAAACTATTTAAGCCTTCTTCCAAAAAACAAAAATCAAAGATGGATGCTTTTCTCAAAACAAAAGGAGATGTTGTTTTTTGCACAAACATGGATGCTTTGTATTCCTCCTATAACGAGAAGCTAAAAAACATGGATAAAAACATCCATGCTAAAATACAAAAGAACTTAAAAGAATCTTCCTTAAACACTGCTATCTTTTTTGAAAAAGGGCAAATTCGATTAAAATTCAAGTCCTATTTCTCAGAGAATTTGAAAAAAGAATTGGATTTCCTAAAACCTATCCAAGAAAACTCCATTATTAATAAGGTAGGGAGTGGAAAGCCAAAAGTAGGAATTGATCTTCAACTTAATTTCAAAAAATTATCCAAATTTTTAAACACCTATTTCAACAACTACAACAGCGTTGTTAAAGATTCGGGTGCTGACATACTACTTGAAGACATGTCAATTTCAGACATTCTTGAAACTATTTTTAATGGCAACCTTTCCTGTTTAATTTATCCAGAAAAGAATGAAAATGGAGCAATTACTCCAAGCTTTCCTCAATTTAATTTATATATAGGTTTGGGGGCAAATGGAGAAGAAAAAATAGAAGAATTAGGTATTCTGTCCTTAATTAATGGGTTCTCAATAAACAAAAATTTCATGTTGCTTTGTTCGGACCCAAAAAATCATCCAAAAAACGCAAAACTAAATCTCCGAAAAGACTTTGAAAGATTTGGAAAAAAACCGATTAGTTTATTTATAGATATTGAAGGAGAAAACACCGAAGAATTTAATGAAATGACCCTTGGAATTATTCAAGAAATTAAAAACGCTTATTTAGAATTTGATCTAGAAGGTGGCGAAATCATCATCCAAACAAAACATGCCAATGAAAATGTTTTAAAATCTTCAGTAAACTTTGGCTTAAGAATGCTTTCAGATAATTTATTATCCAAATTATTTTAAATTGGGAAAAGACAAACTTAGGCGATGGAAAGAAATCAAGACTTTTAATAATGTCATTGAAAACGAATTTGGTGCAGATTGTGAATTTAAAGGGAAATGGAATAGCAAATTTTTCAAAAATGACAATCCAATTGTTTTAGAGCTTGGATGTGGAAAGGGAGAATATACGGTTGGTCTTGCAAATCGAAACAAAAACAAAAACTACATAGGAGTTGATATTAAAGGAGCTAGAATATACATTGGTGCTAAAGAAGCATACACAAAAAAGTTAAGCAATGTGGGTTTTTTAAGAACAAGAATTGACTTTATCGATCTGTGTTTTGAAAAAAACGAAGTTGATGAAATCTGGCTAACCTTTTCGGATCCACAACCCAAAAAACCCAGAAAAAGACTAACATCCCCCCTATTTATTGAACGATACCGAAACTTTTTAAAACCAAAAGGACTCGTACATTTAAAAACCGACAATTCTCTTCTGTATGAATATTCTATCGAAGAAATTAAAGAAAGAAACTACCCCTTGCTATATAGTTCGAGCGATATATATAAGGAACTACAAATTTTAAAAACCAATGAAGAACAAGAAGTTCTTCAAATAAAAACACACTACGAAAAAATGTTTGCCCAAAAAGGACATCTTATTAAGTACTGTTGTTTTTTAATTAATTAAATACAGTTATGAATCAACAAAAAGCAAAAGAACGATTATTATTTAGTGGGCCAATGTTTATTGGATTAGGAATAGGTTTTATTTTTAATCAAGTCGCAGCTGGAGTATTAATTGGGATTGGGATTGGGTTTGTTTTACAGTTTTTATATCTAAAAAATAAATAAAATGAAAATTGTACTTGTTCTCTTTTTCGTCTTTAGCTTTAAACTTTGCTATGTTCAAGAAACAAGGATAAAAAGCCCTGTTGATTTTGTGAAAAATAAAATCGATAGTTTTCCAGAAAATTTTCAGGTTTCAATCGCATTAATCAAAAATGACAAGGTAGGTTATATTGGTTTTCAAAAAATTAATGGAAAACTAAAACAAATTTCAAACCACGACTCCATCTTTGAAATCGGATCGATTACCAAGGTTTTTACAGGAACTCTTTTGGCAAACATGGTAAACAAAGGAAAGATTAAACTCCATGGAAAGGTACATAAACAACTTGGATTCAAGCTTTTCAAAAACAAAAAACTAAGATATATTCATTTGGCTAACCATACTGCTGGACTTGAATCCTTGCCATCAAACATCTTGGATTTAGCAAACAACAATCCTGAAAAACCATACGACCAATATACCGACTCTCTATTTGTATACCATCTTAAAAATGAATTACAAATTAAAAACAAACCCGGAACAGCTCATGAATACTCCAATCTTGGCACTTCCATTATTGGATATGCCATTTCTAAAATGGAAAACAAAAGCTATTCGGAATTATATCAAAAAGAAATTTTTGAAAAATATGGCCTAAATGACACTAAGTGTCACTCTAATAGAGATAAAATGGTTCGTGGCATTAATCACCAAGGAGAATTTGTTCCAAACTGGGATTTTGGACCAATGTTTCCATGTGGAGGAATTACTTCCAACACCAAGGATTTAGCCAAATTTTTAATCGCTCATTTTGATTCCACAAACCTCGATTTAAAACTTGCATGCACCCCAACATTTAAGGTTACTGGAAATTTTAAGATTGGGCTATCTTGGCATATTTTTAACATACCTAAATTAGGCAAAATGATTTTTCATAATGGAGCAACTGGAGGATACAGATCCAGTACTGCTTTTATGCCAAAATTTAAAACTGGTGTAGTCGTTTTATCCAACATCTCTGCTTATTCAGCATATGCTGCAGAAATTGATGAAATCTGTTTTGATATTATTAATAGGATTACTAAGCCACTAAAAAATAATTAATTTTACTTAAATAATTTTTAGTATGAAAAGAATAATACTGTTTGCATTTTTATTGATTCCATTTTTAAACAATGCACAAAATGAAGCTTATTCATTTGTAAAAGATGAAGCTTTCTTTTATATCATTGATACCGCTACATTTACACACACAACAGACACCTTAACTTCTTCTTTAGGAAATGTGAATGGCGTTTTGGGAGCAGACACAGATCCTTGTGGAGATGTTTTTGTTGTATATAACAGTATTCAGGGAAGAAATCTTGGAAAGGTTAATCTTTCTACTGGTGTAATTGATGATATTGGCACACTTAATATAGATGGAGTTGCAAATATCACATTTTCAGAAAATGGAACTCTTTATGCCGTTACTGGTGATGGATCAACAGTTGGGGAAACATTATTTACCGTTGATACAACTAATGCTCAAATGACTCTAGTTTTAGCTTTAGGCAATGGAAATGACGGAGAATCAATTGAATATTGCACAAACGATGGAAAAATATACCATTGGAGTGGCTGGGCTACTACTAGCTCACCTAATAATCTTGTTATGGAAAGTATCGATATAAATACATTAAGCATAAGTAACATTCCTTTACATGGTCCTGGCTACAATTCACTTCATAATGTAGCAGGTTCAAGCTATGCTGGAAATGGAAAATTCCTAGTTTTTGATGTAAACAGTAGTTTGCATTTTTATGTAGACACATCGGGCTTCATAAGCTTACCTCTTGACTCTACCAATCAAGTGGGCTTTTCAGTAAAAGGAGTTCTTTTTTTGGATACTGCTCAATCTCAAATCGCAAACATTTACCAAAACAATTCCATTGGAATAGATTCCATATGTAGTGGAGACACCATTGTTTTAAAATGTCTAACTGCTGGAACAAACTACCAGTGGTATAAAAACAATGTTTCGACTGGAATTACAGATTCTATTATAGATGTTGTTTCAGGTGGAAACTACACCTGTACTATATTGATAGCTGGAGGGTGTACTATAAACTCCAACTCGATAAACATTACTGAATTAAATTCACCCAATGTGAATATAAACCCAAACCCAGCTAGCTATTGCTATGGCGATAGTGTTTTATTAAGCGGAAGTTCTGGTGGTAGTTCACAGTGGTACGTATATAATCAATTTGCACAAAGTTTTGTGTCAATTAGTGGCGCTACAAACAATACTTTTTATGCCACAAATCCCGGAACTTATAATATGAAAAAAACAAATAGCAATGGTTGTTCGGCTTTGGCTAACAATCCTGTAATCGTTACAGAGAATCTAAATCCTACACTTAGCTTATCCACCTCACTTAACTCAGACACTATTTGCATATACAATGGGATTGTTCAAATAACATCTCTTCCTAGTGGTCCAACTTTTAGTGGAAATGGTGTAAGTGGTAATTTTACAGGAGGAGCCGATTTTGATCCAAATACTGCTGGAGTAGGAACGCATGTTATTTCTGCAATATATACCGATTCCAATGGTTGTATTGGAGTCGATAGCTTAACTATTTATATAGATGCATGTGCAACTTTAGATGAAAGCTCGCTATCTAATATTCAACTTATTCCAAACCCAAATAATGGCTCATTTAAAATTGAGGGAATAAAAGAAAAGCAAAATTATTTAATTAAAGACATTCAAGGGAAGATAATTAAGCGTGGAAAGATTGAAAACAAATTATCAACAGTTAATATAGATTTTATTAAAACTGGCATTTATTTTATTGAAATAAAACAAAATAATAATATAAGATCTATTCGATTTGTTGTCGAAAAATAAATTAGATAAACCAAAAAGAATTTTATTACCTAATAATTTTTATTTCTCCTGCAGATTTTATTTGGTAGATAAACCCTTCTTTTAAATTTTCAAATGTGTTTTTCGAACCATCAGGCCAAATTGCAGTAAGCTTGTCCAATTTTTTTGAATCTCCAAGTCCAAAGTAAAGAATTCGAGTAGATTGTGAAGCCTGTCCACTAGCACCATCCACTTCTTTTAGCATTTTTTTGCCATTATTTTCAAACAATACCCTACACGAAAAACAATCGCTGTTAACATTCTTATCACCGACCATTCTAATTCCAATAAAATTCGTTTTATTGCATTGATTTTGATATACTTTTAGTTTTTGATCTTTCTTTTCATAAGCACTCCATGTCAATTTTACTACAGAAGAAAATATATCTAGATCGCCATCGTGGTCATAATCAAAAATAACACTCCCTCTATGAGATAGGAAATCATTAACTCCTGAAGCGTTTGAAGAATCAATAAATAAACCATTTTCATTGATAAATAAAACATTAGGGTCTTTTATCGTTGTTTCTGGAACAAGCGTTGCTACATTTCCTTTGGATACATATAAATCAAGATCACCGTCGAATTCATAATCGAAAAACAAACCACTCCAGCTTGTTCCTAAGACCTTATCATAAACATAAGTTAAATCAATGTCTTTTTTTTGTGCAACATCAATTAAAGAGCCCTTATCATTTTTATATAAATAATTCCTTCCAATATTTGTGATATAATAATCTAAATCTCCATCTTGATCATAGTCCCCCTTTCCTATTCCCATGCCATACATTTCTTTAGAAAAACCTTTTTCTAAACTAACATCCGAAAAAGAAGATTCAGGAAAATTATTTCTATAATATACATTTCCTTTATGGGTCCACTCGCCAAAGTCATTTAGCAAAAGTAAATCCTGATCCCCATCATTATCTACATCGGAAAAACTAGCCGCAAGCCCACATCCTATATCATTTACTCCAAAATATTTACCGCATTCATAAAAGCTTTTTCCTTTTTTATTAATGAGTAATTTATTTTCATACCCAATCGGATCATAACCTATTTCACTTCCCAAACTATCCATAATTCCTCCCATAGCAGAAACATAATTACATAAATATAAATCTGAGTAACCATCCTTATTTACATCTCCCCAACATGCAGAGGAATAATTTCCTTTTTCAACAACTCCTTCTAGGGATATCAATTTAAATTTTTCACCTTTTATGTTTTTTAGAATAACCGGGTAATGTTTATCTCCTTGACCTATTCCTACTCCATAATTGGCAATTACAAAATCTTGATACCCATCGTTATTATAATCTGCACAAAATGCACCCTGAATAAAATATCCTTTTAAAGATTCTAAACCATAAAGTTTTGTGCCATCAAAAAAAGTTCCGTGGTCATTGATCCATAATTTAGAGTCAAAAACACCTCCGGACTGGAAAAAATCTTCCCATCCATCATTATTCACATCAATAACCATTAGGCCACCTCCAGCCATTTGAAAATCATTTCCAGGATAAATATAATCTATACCAATACCATCTGAGACTTCTTTAAACAAGGTATTTTGAGAATAATAAACAGCTGTGATAGAGAGAGAAATAAATAGAAATATAAAATTCAATTTCATTTGTCAAATTTTAAATGATTTATCACATACTTACCCATTTCTTTTCCATAAAACAGACTTATATCAAGTGTTTTTTTAAAGTGTATCCCTCCGTAATACCTTGAAATAGATGCCTCCTCTCCCATTTCATCAAAACCTTTAAATCTTCGAGAATCACCAAGAATATCAGAACGTGAAGAATGTGTATTATCAAGAACATCAATATCATTACCAAAAACATAACTAAACACAGCAACAGCTGAACCAGCTTGATAAGAATGACCAGATGGGAATTCTGGAAAAGGCGGGGTATTAATTCGGGTATTAAAATAGGGGGCTATATATCGATGGATATAACTTATAGGACGAATAAAATTGTATTTATACTTTAATCTCCAGCAAATGATATTTGCCTCATTCATTGAAAGACCTAACAAGACATAAAACTCAAGAGCACTTTTAAGTTTTAAATCATTCTTATTAACAAGTTGAGTAGCAATCGAGAAAAAATGCCCAGCAGGAGTACCTGAATATCCAGGCGAATCATCCCAATATTCTGCTATAGTTTCAAAAGATTTATCAGCACTTTGTGAATTCATATAAACACTTAAAGCATCTTTATACAGATCTGATGTTGAATCTGTAGAAAACTCGAACAACTCGCATCCAACAGAACTCAAATGGCTATTTTTTAAAAACTGTCTATTCTTTCCCCAATAAGGCAATAAAGAACTCAAATAAGCTGGTGTTGTTTTGGTCCAACATTCAATGCATTTTGGAGCTTCAAATGAATTTGGATAATTATTTCTAAAAGAAGTATCTGCGCCATCTAATTTAGAATAAGTAATAATCTCATCTGCAAGATGATCAGAAAATAAAAGCAATTCATCAACATGAAGTTTCATAGAAAGCCCTATAGAAGGTTGGTAATAAACTATTGACAAACACTCCTTATGGATACTATCATAAATTGAATTAACTTCTAATTGAATGGCTCTAGGCATTGCTCTATATAAATAGCAAATTACCTTATAGGAAGTTCTATTGGCAATAATGGCCTTATCTATTGAGTGATGTGATTTTAACGAATTTAACCATACCGTTCGTTTATAAGCATTTAATTGATTGCATAGAGATTCATTTTTAGAATCATCAAAAATATTACTTTCAAACATTGTTAAAGTAAGGTAAGCATAAGCTCTTGCTGATACAGGAGCTGTAAATCCAACTGTATTTTTAGTCAGCTTATCCGCTTCTTTTAACCATAAATTATGAATCTTTAAAGCTAAGCTATCTTCATTTAAGCGAATCACTTTAACATTAATATCTTCTATTTTATTTGATTGTGAAAAAACAATTACAAAGCAATTCAAAACAAAAATCAAAGAAAAAAAATACTTCATCAAATGGTAACTTATTTAAAGTAAAAATAAGCAATAATGAGATTAAGAATAAAAATTTCCGTTCAATAGTCCGTATATTTGAAACTCAAAGAATTCACCAATGAAAAAACACTTTATTTTTATCTTTTTCTGTTTATTTATTTCTCTTTATCACGGACAGGTTTCAGAAGGTTTTTTTCAATACAATATAGATGTAACAGCAATTGACACGAGCATGGAAACTCGAAAATCTGCAAGCATGCTTCAAGATAGCAAAATGACCATTTATTTTGAACAAAATAAATACACCAAAATAATTTTTAAAATGGGAATGATGTTTAATGCAGATATAATTGTAGATCACAAAACCAATGAATCTCTGACCCTAAGCACTAGCTTTATGGGGAAACATGCAATCAAATCACAAGTAAATCCAGAAGAAAGCATCAAAAAAGATTCTTCCATATTAGTAGATTTTACTGGGGAAGAAAAAACCATCCTAGGCTTTAAGTGTAAAAAGGCGATACTCAAAAATAAAAACAGCGATCAAAAGCTTACCTATTGGTATACCAACGACATTAAGATAAAACTCTATAACACGCCATTTGTTAATCCAAATATCCCAGGATTTCCTTTAGCATTTAGCACCATTGACAAAGGGGTATTCATGCGTTATCAAGCCTCTAACTATGGTTTTGAATTAACGGACAAAGAAAAAATATTCTCTTTTGAAATACCGGAGGGATATACCTTAACTAAAGAATAATTTTTTAGCTTATTCAATGAGTAATTCTGTTAAATTTATTCCATTTCAAAAGGATAGAATAAAAATAAATATTAAAAAAAATTAAATTGCTATTTCTACTTCTGAAACAAGATCAATAATAACCACTCTATTCAAAGAATGGTCTTTTTGAGAACAAGATTTTTTGCATTTTACTGGTGGATCTATTTCACCATAAGACCGAAGAACAATTTTTTCTTTTGGAACTCCTTTTGAAACCAAATAATCCCTTGTTCTTTTGGCTCTTCTCATTGCCAAATCTTTGTTATAAGTATTCGACCCTCTTGAATCCGTATGCCCTTTTAGCAATACGCTTTTATTAGGGTTATTTATTAGATATTCTAATAGAGAGGAAACTTCCAGTTCTTCCTTGAGTTTATCGCTATCAAAATCAAAGTATAGATTTTTATTATCCCATTTTGATTGGATAGCTAATTCCTTTTGAATATTTTCCTTTGTATTATTTCTCAATTGATACGAAGAATCTAATTCATCTAGAAGCGATACTAAACTGTCTTTTGTCGTATAATCTATAAAATAAATGTCGTCATCCCCAGTTCCCATTCTATTTGAAGAAAAATAAAGATGACTTCCATCAGAAAGCCAATTGCAATTAAAATCATCTTTAAAGCTATTGATAGGATAATCAAGATGTTTTTTTTCTGAAAAAATCCCATTGCTAAATTGGAATTGATAAAGATCTAATCCACCATATCCATATGGAGAATTAGAAGAAAAAATAACCACGGAATCGCCACTATACATTGGATACATGTCATCAAAGGGGGTATTAATTTCTATTATTGGCTTGGGTTTTGCCCATTTATTTAAATCACTTTTATAAACAGACATGAAAATATCGGATCCATTTGTAGAGTCAGATATTTTTGAAAAAATTAAAAAACGACCATTTTCGCTTGTAGAAACATGAGCACAACTTGAACTATCCTGATATCCAGAATAATCCCAAGGTTTATTAATCGTAATCGTAGAAAAATCAGCACTAAATACTCCTTCATAAATTCTAGAAACTTTGTCAATCGGTTTTTTTTGTAAAGGAAGACTAAGTGCGATATAAACTATATTATTTAATGGCGAATTAGCAATGGAATTCACACTGCAATTAGTTAAATCAAGACCAGCAACCGAATCAATTATTTCAATAAAACCATGATCCACGATATATGGTCTTAATAAAAAAAGTTCTGCACTATCTAATTGGGATGTGTTGACAAAAGCTCCTGAGCTATCTTTTGCCTTTTCTTTATAAATAATCTTTTTAGAGGAAAATGATGGGGATGAAATTAAAAAATTTGGGCCATTTATATCTGCTTTAGTGGTGTTATTTGGTAATTCAATAATTTTTTTGCTTTCATCTATTTTTTTTAAAACGAGTTGGTCACAAGCAGCTATTTTAGCAGAAACATGATATTCCTTTTCAAAATCTTCTGGTATTGGATTTATTTTAAGATAAGATTGCTTGGCAGCATCAAAATTCATCATTGAATAATTAATTTCTCCATACATGTAGTAAAAAAATGGATCAAGATGTTCCCATTGATTTAAAGTATCTAGATATTCTCTACTTTTTGAATAATTTCCAATTACATAATAGGAATATGCTACCCGTTTTAAATTATCCCTTGATAGCGGTTTAATTTGATTGCATGCATTGTATATTTGAGCCGATTTTGAATATTCATACTTTTCAAACCAATAATTCGCATCGCTTAAATTCTGTGCTTTTCCAATGGAGAAAAACAACAATACAAAACAAAAGAAAAATTGAATTTTCATTTTCATTTTTATTCAGGCGAATAAATTCTATTCCTTTTTAACCAAGGAGTACGAGCATTTGATGATTTAGAAGAGTTTAATTGAATTTCCAAAAGAATTTCATGACTTCCATTAGAATAATCTCCAATATCTGAAAGAGTGTAATCATAAGAATACCCAATTTTAAATATGCCAACTTGTCCACCAAATATTGCCGCAATTGCATCCTGATGTCGATAAGAAGCTCCAAGCCATAAAAAGTTTTTATATACCCCAATAGCAGTTGCATCAAATTGGAAAGTGCCTGTTTCAATTCCTTGAACCAAACAAGAAGTTTTCAAGTCAAAAGATTTTGATAAATCAAAATTATACCCACCGAAGAAATAATACGTTCTAACTAATGGATTAATTAACGGGTTTTCAAAATTATAAAGATCTCTTTTCATTTCTGCTAAATTATATGCAGACAAACCTACAAATGCCTTGTCTTTATATCGATAGAATAATCCAAAATTAGCATCTGGGACCATTTGGTTGTTGTATCCTCTTAATACAGCAGGATCATCAGGGAGATAGGTGGTTAATTGATTAACATCAATCATGTGTTGCGTTAAGGAAACACCCAAACCTACCCCTAAAATATGCGAATTCGATTGATCTAATTGCAAGTGATAGGCCGTGTTTAATTGTAAACCTGTTCTTCTAGATGGACCACAAACATCGTTAAATAAAGTTCCTCCAAATCCCATCTTTTTGAAAATCGAAGAATTGGCAGAAATTGCTTGTGTAGTTGGAGATCCAGGAAAGGAGGTCCATTGTTTTCTAAAGTTAAATTGCACCGGAATATATTCTTTGATTCCGGTTGCTCCAGGATTAACAAACATTTCGTTAAATAAATACTGAGAATTTAACGAAATCTGTTGACCAAATGAAAACAAGCTCGTTAGGAGAATGGAAAATAAAAAAACATATTTTTTCATAATAATCTATCTTATAATTATAATATTTCCGGTTACAGGATCTCGATCCTGTTGATTTAATTCTATTTTGTAATAATATACTTCAGAGGGTAAATCCTTATTTAAGGATCTTCCATCCCAAGGAAGGTAATCACCAGATTGTTCATGTACAATTCTTCCCCATTTATTATAAATCGAAAGTTTCATGTTTGGGTATAAATCCAGATTGTCAATCATCCATGAGTCGTTATAATTATCGCCATTTGGTGAAAAAGTATTAACTGGATCAATGCAAGAAGAAGTTCCTTGGGTAACAAAAGCAGAATCTGAAATAGTACAACCTAATAAATCTGAAACAGTAACATAATACCAATTACTGGATAAGTCCATTATGCTATTTGCATTCTCTCCATTTGACCATATATAAGAATATCCTCCACTTCCACCAGATGGGTTTGCAAAAATAGAACCATCGGATTTATCAATACAACTTGCTGCAACGACATCCAAATACATAATAAGAGGATCTGGTTCTGAAATGGAAAGACTAATAGAGTCCGTGCAGTTTTTTTGATCAACCACCACAAGTTGATAGAAACCAACAGGAAGACTAGATGGATTAGATGTTGTATCACCATTTGACCATGTATAAGAATAATTAGGATTTCCACCCGTTACCGACACAAGAACTTCTCCACCTGCTGATCCTGCGCAAGGAGAATTAATAACATTATACGAAATTACAAGAGAATCTGGTTCAGATAGTGGAACATAAATTTCATAAAAACAATTATTTGAATCAATTATTTCAACTTGATAAGTATCTGCACTAAAACCAGTTAAATTTTGTGTTTGTGCAGAAAGAGCAAATTGTGAATTATACCAAGTATAAGAATATGGTGCCGTACCTCCTGAGGGATTAATATTAATATTCCCATCCGCAAAGCCTTTACAGCTAACCGGCGTTATAATTTCATTTAAACTCAAAGGCAAAGGTTGGTTTACCAAAATAGAATCGGTCAAAAAACACATGCTATTATCCGTAACCGTATATAAATAATATCCAGCAGATAAATTATCTATAAAAGATAAACTATCTCCACTAGACCATGAATAGCTATAAGGAAAATTACCACCGGAAACAGATAAATTTATATATCCATTTGTCCCATCATAGCAAATAACATCAGAAACAACATTAGAAATACTTAAACTATCCAAAGGCTCACTTATTAATATACTATCAATAAGACTACAATTATTCGAATCAGTAATGGTTACCGAATACAGATTGGAAGTTAATAAAGAGATATCTTGTGTTGTAAACCCATTACTCCAAGAATAAGTATAAGGAACAACACCACCTGTTACACTAAGATCTACAGATCCATTCGCATTTCCTTTGCAAAGAATATTAACTCCTAAAAGGCTAGATGTAATTTGACTTGGCTGAGTTATAATTAAGGTATCTACATATATACAACCATTATTATCAGTTAATTGATAGCGATACTGATCTGCTGGAAAATTCATTAAATCTTCATTGGAATAACTTAACAAAAAAGTGCTGTTTGACCATGAAAAAGAATAAGGACTTGAACCACCTGATGGAGTTAAATCAATAATTCCTGTAGAATCCCCATAACAGCTAACATCACTTATCACATTAGAAACAGAAAGTGCCTGACTAGGTTGATCGATGGTAAATTGACCTGTATAATTACAATTTGTGAAATCAATAATTGTATATCCGTATGAACCAGAAAGTAAATTTGAAATATCTTGTGTGGTTTGTCCATTTGTCCATGAATAGCTATAAGGGGAAGTCCCTCCTGCAATTGTCAAATCTATTTCGCCAGTATTTTCACCATAACACAATACATCCAACACATTTGCTGTTACAATAACAGGCATACTAGGTTGAGTAACCTGATGTTGATAAGATTCAATACAAGACGAATTATCGGTTATCGTTAAGGTATAAATTCCAGCTTGAATATTAGTGAGATCTTCCGAAGAAGATATCACAGAACCACTCTGATTAGACCAAGAATAAGAATATGGCATTGATCCTCCTGTAATTGTTGCATCTATTGTTCCTGTAGATTCTCCAAAACAAATTACATTATTTCCTGTAGTTGTCGCAATTAACTGTGGTGGTTGTGCGATTGTAAAGCTATCTACAAACTGACAACCAAAAGCATCCGTAACGGTAAGTTGGTAAACATCAGCAACAACATTTGAAATACTTGAACTAGAAGCAGAAAACAAAGTAGTTGAATTTTGCCATGAATAAGCGTAAGGAGCAGAACCCCCTGAAGGACTAAAAGATGCAGAACCAGTTGACAAACCAAAGCAAGTAACATTAATGGGACTTGTTGTTCCTCCTAAAGCAGATGGCTGAATTATATCGTAAGATTTATTGATGGAACAACCATTTATATCGGTAATGGAAACTACATAATTTCCTGCTGTTAGAGAAGAAATATCTGCTGTTCCCTGGCCAGAAGACCAAGAATAGGTATAGGCTGGTGTGCCACCCCAAACGCTCAAATCAATTTCCCCTGTTGCAGAAGAAAAGCAAGAAGCTTGCGTTACGGAGGCATTAGCTTGAAGTGCCTCTGCTGGTTGGGTTATCGTATAAATTTGTGAATAAGTACATCCCCCATTATCGGTGATATTCATGGTGTAAGATCCAGCAGGAACATTTGTTAGGTCTTCTAAACTAGTTGAGTTTGACCAAGTACTGGAATATGGGGTATTACCTCCATTAATTGTAACGTCAATAGCCCCAGTTGATTGTCCAAAACAAGAAACATTTGAAATGTTTTCAGAAACTATTATTGGTAGAGGTGCTCCTACAACAAATGCTCCTACGACTGTACATCCAGAAGCATTGTCTTGAACATTAACCGTATAAGTTCCAACAGAAAGACCTGAAATAGAGGAAGAATTTGCTCCATTGGACCAAGAAATAGTATAGTTACCACTCCCACTTGAGATTGCAACCTGTGCCGTTCCGTTAGTATATCCAGAACAGGTGACATCCGATCCTGACATTACGATTGTAGGGCAAGAAGCAAAATAATTTGTAACAAAAAACAAATTAAGTAACAAAAAATTAAAACACTTATTTATTTTCTTTTGCATTATCTAATAATTGTAATTGTACCTGTATATTGGTCATTATTTGGGTTTTCCAATTTAATCACGTAATAATAAACAGCAGCAGGAAGTGGTGCTCCATTTTTAGTTCCATTCCAAGGCTTGTATTGACCAATTGATGAATAAACTTCCCTACCCCATTTATTAAATATTTTAACAATTGCATTTGGATATAAATCCAAATTATCTAATACCCATGTATCGTTATAATTATCGCCATTTGGAGTAATCGTGTTTGGCACATGAACACATTGCTCATAACTAAGTGCTATATTGAATGTATCAATTATTGAGCAAGCATTAAAGTCGGTAATATTTATAATATAATCTCCTGCTATAATATCGATTAAATCTTTTTGTATGGATCCATCACTCCAATAAAAAGAATATGGCTGTGTTCCACCATGAACATCAATTTCAATACTTGCATCAGATTGATCTATACAACTTAAGGGAGATACCATGTATGATAGGTCAAGTTTAGATGGCTGACTTAATAATGCCGTTCCAGATAATTCACAAGCATTAGAATCTATAATCAAATACTCGTATTCACCAGATTGAAGATTAGTAATGATTGGAGAGGTATTTCCAGTAGACCATAAATACGTATATGGGGATATTCCTCCTGAAACGCTTAAATCAACAGCTCCAGTAGAATCTTCAAAACAAAGTAAATTGCTTGTTTGAACATTAACAGAAATCGCAGTTGGTTCATTTACAGTAATTACTTGTTCATTGACACATAAATTCTCATCCCTTATTCGAACAAAATAATTTCCTTGAGAAAGATCTGATAAAGTTTGTCCATTATTACTTAACAATATTTCATTTTGATTTCCCCAATTAAAATAATAAGGTTGAGTTCCTCCTGTAATGCTTAAGTTAATTTCTCCATCGGAATAAGAATAACAGGAAACATCAGTAACTAAAGAATTTACCAATAATTCTAAAGTAGGCTCATTTATATTTGCACCAGAAAAAGAGGTGCATAAATTTCCATCAGTAACGGTTAAATTATAAGAACCTACTGATAGGTTATAAAGATTTTGTGATGTTTGACCAGTAGACCAATTATAAGTGTATGGAGGTGTGCCACCGTTAACAAAGCATTCAACAGAACCATCCGAACCATTTTTACAATTAACATCGCTCGGATTTGTAACAATTGATAATGGTGATGAAGGTTGATTAATTATAAATGATTGTGCTAAAGAACATCCATTACTATCTGTAACAGAAACAGTATAAGAAGCCGATTGAAGGGAATTGACATCTTGGGTGGTTTGGCCGTTAGACCAACTATACGAATAACCAGGTGTTCCTCCTGAAATAGCAACGTCAATTTCTCCATCAGATGCTCCATAACATTTTGCGTCAATTGAAGAATGGGTTAATGACAACGGATTTAAAGGCTCAGAAACCACTATCGATAAAGTTTGATGACAAGCGTTACTATCTAAAACATTAACAATGTATGTATCCGCTGGAAGAGAAGAGATATCTTCGGTTGTATCTACAAGAATAGCCGTAATTCCATTAGACCATTGAATCGTATATGGCGATACACCACCAGAAACATCGAGATCAATACTACCTGTAGTATCCCCATGGCATAATACGTCTGAAACATTGGAAGAAAGAGATAGAGCACTAGCAGGTTGAGTAAGAATAATTGTTGTATCAACTTGGCAATTGTTGCTATCGGACAAAATTAAATTATAAACCCCCGAAGAAAGATTAATAATACTATTGGAATTTTGTCCGTTTGACCAGGAATAAGAATATCCAGGAGTTCCACCTGAAGGAATTGCAACAATAGAACCAGTGGTATCTCCGAAACATAATATATCTGTTTTTTCAATCGAAACACTTAATGGATTAGAGGGTTGGTCTAATGTAAATACATAAGATTTAGTACATAAATTATTATCCGAAAAATTGAGAGTATAGGTACCAGCAGCTAAATTACTTATAGAGGGTGAATTTGAACTATTAGACCATGAATAAGAATATGGCATAACTCCTCCAGATATATTTGGATCAATAGCTCCATCATTATCATCAAAACAATTAATTTGACTAATAATTGGAGTGGAAATAATTTGTGCTGGTTGATTAACCGTTTCAGAGATTTGATTTACACAACCGTTGTTATCGGTAACTATAATAGTATAAGTTGCTGCAGGAAGATTAGAAACATCTTCGCTAATAAAAGGCAATACTGTTCCTAAAGAACTAGACCATAGAAAAGAATAACCTACCGTTCCACCGGTGACAGTTAAATCAATTGATCCAGTTGAATCGGAAAAACATAAAACATCCACTGAAGAAGAGGATAAGGTTAATGGATTTGTTGGTTGATTAACTATATGTGTTTCAGTACTTGTACAACCTTTTCCATCGGTAACGGTGAGCGTATAGCTACCAGCATTTAAACTATCTATATCATCTACTAGTTGACCATTACTCCATGAATAAAAATAAGGCAAAGTGCCTCCAAAAACATCAATATCAATTTGTGCATCATTATTTCCATTGCAATTAACATGAGTAATCGCAGCTACTTGACCAAGAATATTTGGTTCCAAAATAGTTACGCTTAATGATTTTTGACAACCAACATTATCTGTTACAGTTAGCGAATATGTTCCAGCATCTAGAGAAGATACATCTTCGCTACTTGCCCCGTTACTCCAGGAAAATGTATATGGGCCTGTCCCCCCTTGAACCAATAAATCAATAGACCCATCATTAATTCCACCATTGCAACTTTTATCTGTCTTGGTATAGGAAAGCATTAAATCTTGTGCTGGTTCTGTTATTGTTGCTCCCGTAAATAATTGACATCCATTATTATCGTATATAGAAACCTGATAAGCACCTGCAGGAATATTGGATAAATTTTGTGTTGAACCACCATTAGTCCATGTATACGTATATGGTAATGCAGGAGAAATTGCATTAATAGTGGTATTTATGCTTCCAGTGCTATCTCCAAAACATAAAATATTAGTGGAATTGCTAGCAATAGACAAAGGACTTGCCTTCATGGTAAAAGCAGGTTTGGTGTATTCATCAAAACCTTCTAAACTCCAAGTATTATCATATAAATCAAATGTGAAACCACCAATAGGCAGTGAAGTACTCCACAATGGGCCAATACCTAAATTTAATCCGCTCCAACCAATAGCAGGAATATTTATAGCAGGAGTACATACCTCCGTCCAACATATTTTGAAAGGATTGGACCAAGTTGGACATGGGTATGGAATATCAATACAAACCGCTGGTATATTAATTGCTGGAGTAATTGTAATCCCTGGAATAACTAGACTAAATTCAAAAGCAGACATATCTAAACTAAAACCTATAGAATCGTAAGTGTGATTTCGCAAAATGCCATCAATGGAATAAGTTGGAATAATATCAATTTCATCAAAATGACAAGGGAAATTATATTGTAAATCATTTCCTAAATCTACATTAACAATACTACTAGTTCCAGACTCTACAATTGATCCCGAGGGATCTCTCTCTTGAAAGTTTACTGCGAATGGAAATTCAAATCTCCCTTTAACCGTTGGAGTGAAATTAAAACACTGCTTCATGAAATTGTTTAAGACAAAGGAAGCCGAAAAAAAGTTCCAGTTAAGTGTTGCTACCCCCCCTAAACTTTGACTACCACTTAAATTACCTAAAACCAATCCAACAGGACCAGGGATATTCCCTAATAAAGCAAAAATATCAAGAGCCATATTGCTATACAAATCTTCTCCACATGCACCTAAATTATTACCCGATAAATTGTGACTTGTGGAAACATATGGGATATCTAACTCGCCAGTTAGTCCATAATTTCCAAGAACAGGTGGAAGCGATAAAGGCAATCCGGTGCCATAAGAAAATAAAGGTGCCCCTCCATTAAAAGAAAAGAACTCGATGCCATAAATATTTGCCGTAAAAATATTTATGTTTTGAACGCCGGTATTAAACGTAGGAATAATTGGAAAAGTAACACAACCAAAAACGCAAATAGTTGCAGATAAACTAGCCCCAAGTTGAAAATTCAAATCAAGTCTTGCCTCTCCAACACTAGGGAAATAAGTATCTAATGAATATCCTGATGAAACGGAATATTCCGTTTCAATAGTAACCAAATCGCCTTGATCATACGTATTATCTACTGGCATATCCAAGGTAATATCAACCGGATAGGTTACTGCTACTTCTCCAGTTGTGAAACCTAAAAGTGAAAAATCCATGCCAATAAAACCTGAAAAATTACCAGCAACACCTGCCCCAAAACTAGAACCTAAAATATTAACTATCCCTCCATTTCCAGTATCAAAATTGACGTTCCATGGCATATTAAAAATTGGAATAACTTGATTAAAACTAAAAGCACTAAAAGATGGACCCCACATATTTTGATTGCCAGATGCAAAATCAACATGATGATTAATGGTCTGTTGAGAATTAACAGAAGTAAATAAAAAAAGAAAAACGATTAATAATACTTTTCTCACTCCTTTATTTTTGATAAATCAATAGATTGAATACATTTAAGTATTTCGGTTTCAATAAGATCTTCTAATCGAAGTGGATAAGTAATGGTAAGCCAAATGGTTTTATTTAAATCCCCAGCATATACCATATATCGACCAAATGTATTTCCTTCAAGATTGAAATTAAACTTATACCAAATCCCCTTAACTCCTGCTTTAGATACAATCTTTTTTTCAGAAATATATTTAAGTTTGTTTTTTTTATAAAATTCTTGATTCATCCCTTCCGATAATTTTCGAAAATTTACCTTTTTAATGAGGCTAACAATAATTGCTGTACTAGCTTGATAATGAATAAACCCATTAAACGAAGGAGAAACTTCAAAACCTTCTGGAGATTCAATAACCTCAAGATTAACATTGATTACTTCTGGGGTTGTAAATAACGTCTTATCGTTAACGTCTTTATCACTTTGATTCACTTGAACAAATGCGATAAATGGAAAAAAAATAAGGTAAAAAATAGAGCTTTGAATAAAGAGAACATAAACTAAACAACTTAAAGCAAATCTAAAAAAAAATATATCTAAAACATAATAAATCAAATTATTTAATTAATATTTGTAAAACAATTTTGGATCTATTAAAACCATTATGTTTCTTAAAAAATCGCTGTTATTAATTTGTTTTTATTTTCTGCAAATTTCCGCTTTTTTAGCTGCTGATTACTATTGGATTGGAGGAAGTGGAAACTGGTCAGACCCTCAAAAATGGGCATTAAGTTCAGGTGGAGCTCCTGCAGGATCAACTCCAACAGGTTTAGACAATGCTATTTTTGATAGTCAATCTTTTTCTTTACCCAATCAACAAGTCATTATAGATGATTCCACCAATATTAATTTAATGGACTGGTCTCTTTGTACTAATTCGCCAGAGTTAATCTTGGATACTAACTTATTTATTAACGGAAACACTACACTTCACCCAAGCATGAGTGTTCACAGTAATAACATTACTTTTCGAATACAATTTCTAGCTCAATCTTTTTTCAATCCTAATGGAGCATTGATTGATTGTAATATCTCGATATACCTTAACAACGACATTGAAACATTAGATTTAAACAACAACCTATTAATGAGCGATTCTTCTACTATTTTTTTAATGAAAGGAGAATTTAAAACTAACAACAATGCCATAACTTCTGGAATTATAAACGTTGTTGATGTTGATTCTACATCAAAAAAATCACTTATTCTTGGAAACTCAGAAATAAACTTATCCATTGGATTTTATGCTCTTAATATCATTGATTCAAATTTTACCTTCAATGCTGGAAATTCATTAATTTCAATTGGAGATAGTAACTACGTAAATTATTTAAATTCAGATAGTTTAACTTTTTATAATATTCATTTGAACTTTGACACAACATCAAGTCAACAAACGCTTAAAGGAAATAATATTTACAATAAATTAATTATCAACAAAGGAAGCAAAATCAAAATTGATTCTGCAAGTATTCATACTGTTAATGATAGTCTTATTTTTTCTGGTACTTGTATAGATTCGGTTTATCTTTTTTCTTCCAACCCCTCTTTTGCTGCCATATTTAACAAAAGCTCTAATAATGATGTTTTTTCGGAGTGTGTAAATTTTCATGGAATTTCATTTTCTAATGCTTCATTAACCACCTACTTTTCTAACGATCAAGGAAATAATAACAACATAAGCTTTAGTACCTCCTCTTCAGTTAATGCAAACTTTAATGTTGTAGGGCCTTTTTGCTTGGGAGACACCACATTCTTTTCCAATACATCCACTTGTTTTTCTGGAAACTCAAATGACTTTAATTCAATTTGGTACTTTAATGATGGTTCTGGGTATTATTTAAACCCACCTTTAGACAGCACATGGATCTCTTATCAAAATGATACCAACGCGCATGTTTTTATTCAAAATGGAGACTTTTCTGTTTCTCTTATTACCACTTATAATAACTTTTGTAAAGATACTGCTACAACAGTTGTTCATATTAATGACCCATCAATATACTTATACACCGCATCTGACACAAACATATGTGCTGGAACAGAAATAAGCTTTGAAGCATCCAGTGGAGTGTCTGGTGCAGAATTTGAATTTTTCCATAATGGAATATCTCAAAACACTCCATCCATAAATGACACTATTTTTACCATTAATTCGCTTTCTAATAATGATTCGGTAAGTGTTTTTGCCTATGAAAATGGCTGTGTAAGTTCTAGCAAACCTTCTTACACCTTTGTTGTAAACCCTTCCCCCACTTACACTTGGTCATCTAATGACCCCGACACAACAATCTGTTCTTTAGATAGTGTTAGTTTTTATGCAAGTTCCTTAGATACTTCTTATGTTTATCAGTTTTTGGTGAATAATTCTGGTGTAACTTCTTATATGAATACTCCAAGTTATACGACAAATTCTATCCTAAATAACGATACCGTTCAATTGGTAGTTAAAGACACTTTGAACTGCACAGATACTAGTTTTATGATATTCACTGTCAACCCTTTACCTATTACAACATTAAGTGAATCTTCAGGATCAAATGTTATTTGTTCTGGTCAAGCAATCACCTTTACAGCATCCGGAGCTGATTTATACGAATTTTTCATTAATGGAGTTTCTCAAACTGGGTTAATTCCCTCAAATACATTTGTAAGCGCTTCTTTAAATTCGGGAGACTCAGTAACAGTTATTGGTGAAACAAATAACGGTTGTGTAAAACAAGCAGATGAAATATTCTCGTATACTGTAAATCCATTACCAAATGTTGGCTTAACATTCAACTCCATTGATACTACAATTTGTTCTGGCGAAAATGTTATATTCAATGCCTTTGGCGCAAGTATTTATGAGTTTTTTATTAATGGCATTTCTCAAGGATCTGCCTCCTCGTTCTCCACTTTAAACACCACCACATTAAACCATTTTGATACGGTTTATGTCATTGGAACATTTAGTGGATGCTCTAATTATACAGATAGTGCGATTTTTACGGTTAACACCTCCCCAACAACTAATCTAATTTGTGATGATATAGATGCCATTATTTGTTCGCAAACCCTTGTTAATTTTAATGCCTCTGGGGCAAATTCATATGAATTTTTTGTAGATGGAGTTTCTCAAGGAGCACCTTCAACATCATCTACTTTTAGCACATCTTCTCTAACAAATAATCAAACCGTTTCTGTAACAGGTGAATCCAATACATGTACAGTTAGTCAAAGCATTCAATTTAGCGTTCTACCTTCTCCATCTGTTGGTTTTTTCTCTAATGATCCAAATAATTCCATCTGCGAGGGAGAAACAATTACCTTTACATGTGCCAATGCAGATCAATACGAACTATTTGTCAATGGCAACTCCCAGGGCTCTCCACAAAACAACTCTATATTTACACCAAACCTTCCAAATGGAATTGATTCCTTATATATAATTGGAACGGCATTAAATGGATGAACCGATACAAGCCAAGGTATTATTGTAACAGTTACCCCTCTTCCATCCATAACTTTAACTAGTTCAGATATTGATAATATTTTTTGCTCCGGCGAAAGCATCACATTTACAGCAAGTGGAGCAACTCTTTTTCAATTTGTTATTGACGGAGTCCCTCAAGGGAGTTTATCTTCTAGCAATACATTAACCACCACTGGTATTTCTAATGCACAATCAATTTATGCGATAGGATCTACATTGGGTTGTTCCAGTAATTCCAATACAATAACCAATATCGTAAATCAAAACCCTAATGTAATCCTAACAAGTAATGACATCAATAATGTATTTTGTCAAGACCAAATTGTAACATTTACGGCGGGGGGAGCTAATTCTTATGAGTTTATTGTGAATGGCATATCACAAGGTAACCCATCCACCATCGACACTTTAAATTCTTCAAATTTCACCATTGGAAACTATTCCGTTACGGTTAATGGCGAACAAAATAACTGCTTTGGAACCGCTAGCCTACAAGTTAGTGTTAATCAAGTTCCAGGCGCAAATATTATTTCTTCAGACATAGACAACATAATCTGTCAAGGAGAAATGGTAACTTACACTTCTTCTGGAGCAAATTTATATGAGTTTTTTGTCAATAATGTTTCTATATCTTCCCCATCACCAATTAACACTTTTTCCACCTCATCCCTTAACAATGGCGATATAGTTTCTGTTGTAACCTCCTCTAGCAATGGTTGCTCCAACTCATCTGCATATGCACCAATAACGGTGAATTCAAACCCCGTTATTTCACTAACAAGTTCTCCACAAAATCAACAAATATGTTTGAACGACACGGTTATTCTTAGCGCAACAGGAGGAAGTTTATATGAATTTTTTGTAGATGGAGTTTCTCAAGGTCCTTCTTCTTCAACTAATTCGATAACAATTAATAATTTAGGGAATGGAAATAATGTTTATGTGCAAGGAACTCAAACCGGATGTTCGGCAATATCTAACTCATTTAATTATACCGTTTTTAATAATCCAGTCGTTGCGTTAATAAACAACGAAGACAGTTTATTATGTGATTTTGAAAGCACTAATTTAATTGCAACTGGTGCTAACCAATATCAATTCCTTATAAATGGTATTCCAATCGGACCATATAGCTCCGTAGACACCCTTGCCTCTTTATTAGCTAATGGGGATATTGTTTCGGTTAATGGACAAACCAATGGGTGTGCATCAATTTCAAATAACACAATTACATTTACCGTATTTAATACCCCAATTATATCAACTGTTTGCTCTGACTTAGACACAACTATTTGTTTAAATGATAGTGTTCATTTCACTTCTACAGGTGCTTCTGAATATTTATTTGAACTTAATGGAGCTTCTTTACAAAACAGTACACTTAACACGTTCTATTTAAATTACTTAAATCAAAATGACACTTTAAAAATAACGGGTTTTAATGGGCATTGTTCCTCTAATTCCAATAGTTATGTATTTACTGTAAATTCAATGAATTTAAATTCGAGTGTTTCTCCCTCAACACTTATTTGTGAAGGAGATTTAGTTACCATAAATGCCTCTGGAGGAGACTTATACGAGTTTTTTGTCAATGGCATCTCCGTATCAAACCAAAGTTCACAATCAGATTACAGCAGTTCCACCCTGAATAATCTGGATGAAATCACCTATACCGCATACTCCAATTCCACATCATGTTTACAAGAAAACGACGATTTTATCTCCATAAGTGTAATTGCTACCCCATCTTTTAATGTTCTTCCAAATACGACATTTTGCGAAGGAGATTCGGTAAGATTGTACAGTAATTCTGGTCTTGGAAATCAATGGCTTTTAAATGGAACTCCAATTCTAAGTGCTACTGATACCACCTATACTTCATACGCTAGTGGAGATTACTCATTAGAGGTTCTTATTGGAGGAAATGGAGAAGTTTTTTCAATTGGACAAAATGCAAATGGTATTTTTGGAGCTGGAAACAACTTAAACAGTTTTTCTCCGATAAAATCTCCGTATTTTTCAAACTTTTCTTCTTTATCTTCTGGATTTGATTTTATGACCGGTGTTGATTCTTCTGGCAATGCTTATTCATGGGGAAACAACAGTTCTGGACAACTTGGAGATGGAACGTTTACAAATTCTAACATTCCTAATTTAATTGCATCTTTATCGAACATTAAATTTGTGTCTACTACATCCTCGAGTTGCATGGCAATTACAAATACTGGAGAAGCATATGTCTGGGGGAACAATAGTGAAGGCCAATTATCTACTGGAAATACAAGCGTCATTAACTTTCCTTATTTAAATACAAACATCAATAATATTGATACTGTTGCTGCAGGTAAAAATCATTTTATTTTGCTTAAAAATGACAGCACTGTTTGGTCTGTTGGAAACAATGATTTTGGACAATTAGGACAAGGTAATTTAGTTTCTCAAAATAATATTCAACAAATACTTCCCCTTAACAACATCGTTAAAATTGGTACTGGAGAATACCATAGTTTTGCGATCAACTCTAATGGCAAGCTATATGTTTGGGGAAATAATTCATCAGGGCAACTTGGACTTAACGATTATAACAACAGGTTAAGCCCCGCATTATCCCCTTTACAAAATATTATTCAAGCAGAAGGAGGAGCAAGTCATAGTGTCTTTTTAAACAGCAACCACAAAGCTTATGCTACTGGTGCAAATAATTTTGGACAATTAGGCCTTGGAAACCAAGGCTCTATTATAAGCCCTCAAGAAATCCAAATTAATGGAGTAAGAATGATTTCTATATCCCAAAACACAAGTCTATTTTTAAGAAATGACTATTCGGTTTATGGGTGTGGAAATAACCTGGAAAATCAACTCAACTCTACCTCCATAAATATCATTAATAGCCCAAGTAGAATATCTGAAATATATGGGATTGGATCGATTGAAGCTTCTAAATCAAGTTCTCATTTTCTTGCAAACAATTTAAAAATTTGTGTTTCACCAATCGTTACTATTACTGCATTAACAAACCCAATAGTAAGCATTAATTCTATTGGAGATACTTTAACATGCACTTCAGGAAGTAATTATCAATGGTATTTTAATGGCTCTATGATACCGGGAGCTAACTCCTCTTCATTTGTAGCTAATGGTACTGGTAATTATAGTGTATTGGTAACATATGCAAATGGATGTTCCAATATGTCTTCGGATTTCTTTCATTCCATGAGTAATCTTTTAGATTTCGATCATATTAACTCTAAAGTTTCTATCTACCCTAATCCTGCTAAGGATTATTTACAAATTAAAATAAATGGGAATGATCAGGCGTTTCAAAAAATATTAATCACAGATATTTTTGGTAGAATCGTTAGAAAAATGAATCTCAACGAATTTCAAAACAAACCCATTTCATTGAAAAAAATGGAAAATGGTTGCTACAACCTTATTCTAATTCATTCAAAAGGAAAACTAGTAAAACGATTCATTAAAAATTAGAATACCACAGGCCAAACATTTAAGGTGCCCCCTGCAAAAACCCCCATTCCCCCATTAATATTAGAAAAAACCTGAACCGGCTGAGAAAATGGATTATTTAAAGCCGTTTCATAAATCTCATACGATTTTCTATAGTTAAAAAACTCCTCACTAGTATTCATTAATCGAATTTCGCCTTCAAGCTCTTCATCTTTAAATTCAGCCCAATTAATTACATAAAATTCTAGCGTATAATTTTGACCATCAAATTGATCATCTTTAAGCAAAAGATAATTATAGGCATTATCTACTCCTAAAAAACTAAAGCTATTAACCGTTTCTATATTGGGATCCGAACAGCTTATTTCTAAACGTCCTCTTTCCTCATCCTCTCCCCAACCCCATTGAGACATGTCGAATATATATTGCATTTCAATCATGTAATAATTAGAAACTCCAGGAGGATCGGTAAAGTTCATGGAAACTAGCATAATTGGATCTCCTTCAGAATTATATGAAGAAACAGTATCCACGTTTACTATAGGAACCTGAGTAGGAATTGCATTACTAGCAGAAACGGAATTAAATCCAGGGGCATCTACCTCAATTCGATATGTTTCATTAGCTATAGGGGTTGCAGAGCTAGACTGATAAAACCCATCAGAAATATGATCCATTGTTGTCACAAGGGTGTTCGATTCATCAAATACTGAAACTGTTGCATTGTCTAAAAAATTATGTTGTGAAGTATCTAAAATACTTCGGCTATGACTAATATGTGCATTCCAAAGAGAATCTTCAGTAAAAAGACTATTAACCACTATTTTTTCTTCTATTTGGTCTTGATTAAATTCAATGCGTTTTGTACAAGAAACGATTAGTAAAATAGAAATACTATAAAATACACTTAACTTCATTTTTTTCATTCTTTAAAATTTAATCTTATAAGAAATACTAGGTATAATAGGAAATAAACTTAATTGATAAAGGCCTAAATCTCCATTTGCATCTTGATCAAAATATAAATAAAATGGATTTTGTCTAGAATAGGCATTATATAAGCCAAAACTCCAAGTACGTGTATATTTTTTTCTCTTTTTATGAAGGTTAACACCTACATCTAAACGATGATACGAAGGCATACGATAATTATTCCTGTTTTCAATATGTTCCACAGTAGTAAATTCAAAATTATTAGAAATGCTTGAAGATAAGCCATCTATTCCATTATAGGTTTGTTGAGCAAGAGTTGTGGCATACCCACTTCCAAAAACCCAAACAACTCCAATATCTACTTTTTCATTAAATTCATGGGTAATCGCAATACCGATATCATGTCTTCTATCATATTTATGAGGAAATGGATTGCCAAAATTAATGTTGTCAAATTGTCGATTACTCCAATTTAGCGTATACCCTATCCACCCCGTTGTTTTTCCAATCTTTTTTTCTAATAAAAATTCAACACCATAACTATTTCCTCGACCAATTTCTATCTTATCTTGCCAATCTAAACCAGAACCAAAAAAGCTAGCTCCATCCTGATATGCAACTAAATTAAACATATCTTTATAATATGCTTCCACCGAAAATTGAATTCCTTTTTTTAAAGTTTGAGAATAGCCTAATGCATATTGATTGGAATGTTCTGGAGCAACCCTATCTGTTACAGGCACCCATAAATCGGTTGGCAATCCAATGGAAGGATTGGTTAATAAATGAAGAAACTGACTCATTCTTGAATAAGAAGCTTTAATGGCAGAATTTTTACTTACCAAAAATCTCCCAGAAAATCTTGGCTGAATACTTGGATACCATGATTCTCTTGCCTGAAAACCAGAAAAATTAAGACCTATATTAAATTTAATTTTTTCACTAATTTCCCAATCATCCTCTATATAAATCCAATGTTCATGACCATATTGCTGGGTAGAACCAAATGTGGAATCAACAGAAGAAATACCCGATTGATTAACCTGAAATTGATTAACCCCTGGGATAAAGGTATGATAGGTATTTCCTAAACCAAATTTAATAGAATGGTTAGCATTTGGATAATAAGTAAAATCAACCTTTCCAGTCCAATCCCGAATTCCAGAATCATACTGAGAAGACAAAGAGCTTTGCTGGGCACTATCTGGATAAGTAACCGTAGTTTGATTCGTAAATCCAACCCCAAATTGATATTGACTATATGTCGCCGTTACATTCATAAACAATTTAGGAGAAATAATTTTATTCCACCTTATTGCTCCTATCGCATTTCCCCACTCAAGTGCATTGCTTGCTTGTTCATCTATTTGATTGCCTCCATCTGGATAAGAATTACTTCGATCTCCATAAAAGCGATCTTTTCCAAAATAGCCACTAACATATAACCTACTTTTATCAGAAAACTTGTGATTTATTTTTGCATTTAAATCCCAAAAGTAATAGCCTCCTGTATTGGATGAGCTTGAAGATCCACTTTCTCCTTTTCCACCGCCACTATTATTATTAAAAGAATTAATTAGAGGAATAGCCCATAAATCAACATATGTTCTACGACCAGATACTAAAAATGACGTTTTATCTTTAATAATTGGCCCCTCAAGGGTTAATTTAGAAGAAATAATCCCAATGCTTCCTTCTCCTTTAAACTTCTTCGTATTCCCTTCCTTCATATGAATATCTAAAACAGAAGATAAACGCCCTCCATATCTAGCAGGAAAGCCTCCTTTTATCATTTGTGCATTATTTATTGCATCAGAATTAAAAACGGAGAAGAAACCAAACAAATGGGATGCATTATAAACCGGAACGCCATCTAACAAAATTAAATTTTGGTCAGCTCCACCACCTCTAACATATAAACCACTTGCTCCTTCACTTCCAGACTGAACTCCAGGAAATAATTGAATCGTTTTAAGAATATCGGTTTCTCCAAGAAATACTGGAAGGGCTTTTACTTTTTCCATGCTTATATTAAAAGAACTCATTTGAGATTCTTCTTCAATTCTTTTTTGTGAAGATATTTCCACTTCTTCAATATCAACTATTGGATTAAGGTTTATAGTAAGAAGCTTATTTTTTTGAGGCATAAATTCATATTTCATGGCTCCATATCCAAAAAATGTAGCTTTTAAACGAACTGAATCTTTTAATAAAGTAAGGCTATAAAAGCCATATTCATTTGCTATAACTCCTTTTTTTGATTTGATATCAAAAATTTTAGCTCCTATTAATGGCTCTCCAGATTCTGCGTCTTTCACATAACCGCTAATCGTTATTTTTTGAGTAAAAAGAAATGAATAATTTAAAAAGAATAAAACAATTAAAAATATTTTCTTGTTCATTATTAAAATATTAAATGATTTTGATGGATAAGATAAGTAAAATGTAAAAAGGTTGGGGTAAAAAGTAAAAAAATATTATTCCATAAAAATCATATAAACAAAGGAAAAAGAAAAAAATATTTTTTTAAAAGTAGACAATAAGCAACCATAATAAATAAAGTTGCGTCTTTAATTCAAGAGTTGTGATTTATTGCTCACTAATAAACCACAAAAAATACTAAACCGAACTTTAACACGCTAAACTACTGATAATGAAAACATTACTTACCACCCTTTTTGTGTCTTTTTTTTCACTTTCGGCGCTTTCTACCCACATCATGGGAGGAGAGATAATCGCTGAAAATAATGGAGGAAATAATTATAATGTATTACTAACCATCTACAGAGATACTGTTGGAATACCAACCGATGTGAATCAAGATTTCACTGTTTATGATGCAAATGGAAGTAGCATCATGAATTTCTCCATTTCTATGGATCCAAATGCTAATCACCCCATTTTTGGGTTTCAAAATGGATCTCTTCTTCCATATTTTCCATATGGGGTAGAAATTTATTTCTTTTCTCAAACTATCGCCTTACCTGGTCCAGGAGAATATACTATTGCATGGGATAAATGCTGTAGAAATGGAGCAATTCAAAATCTAATTGACCCTTTATCTAATGACATGCGATTATACACTACCGTTACGGTGGATGCCAGCCAAACTAATTCCACACCATACTTTATGGTTAAACCTGTAATGTACTTGCCAGTTAATACTCCTTGGCAATATAACCCTCTTCCATATGATATAAATGGGGATTCTTTAAGTTGGAGCTTAGGAACTCCTCATCAATCTAGCAATTCCGCACAAGGAAATCCAATTGCTGGGTACACTGCTCCTCCATCAGATCCAACAAACCCTATTTCAATTGACCCTATCACAGGAACTATTTCATGGACAGCTAGCATGCTCGGAAATTGGGTGTACACGGTTGTATGTGAAGAATATAGAAATGGAGTGAAAATAGGAGAAATAAGAAGAGACATGCAATTTATTGTTCTTCCATCCGGAAATTTACCAAGATTCATGAACTTTAATAAAATACCTACAATTGATGGCTACTACTACTGGGATATTGAGCCAGGTCAATACAGTGAATTAAGATTAATGGCTAATGATCAAGATCAAAATGACATCGTAACTTTTGAAGCATTTGGAGAGCCATTTTTACTCTCAAACCCTCTTAGCTATACCCAACAAGCAACTGGAGTTGGAAACGTGATCGAAACAACTTTATCTTGGACTCCTAGCACCTCGGAAATTAGAGAAAATCCTTACCTAGTTGTTCTTCGATTAATGGATGGAAGTTTTATGATGGACGAAGCATTATTTATCCGAGTAAAAAAATCAACGATAACGATGGGCATGCAAGATCAAGACATTCAACTTGGAAAAATATTCCCAAATCCAGCAAATGACTTAGTTAACATTCCATTAAACATTAATGAAGCTGGAAATGTGAGTATAAAATTCTATAACATCTATGGACAATTAGCACTAGAAAAGAAAGACTATTTTAACAATGGAAACCACATGGTAATGGTACCAACTGAATTGCCTTCTGGACAGTACACGGTTAGTATTGACCAAGATACTAAGCATTTAGGAAATCAATCCATTATTATAATGAAATAAAGGCATCACTTAAACAAACAATTATCAACATAAAAAACGCCCTTGAAAAAGGGCTTTTTTTTATTTGTAGCAAATTATTTTTTTTTAATGAATTTAATTGTCTTTTTCACAAATTCTTTATTTAAAGGGATATCGGTTAGATAATAAGTCTGCATATTTTTTACACGATCCCTCGGTGCATTTTTTAATATGTGATTCATTTCAGGGACAATCAATAATTTGTTTTTTTTGTTTGCATTATGAAGCAATAAAGCCTCAGAAAAAGGGACTTGAATGTCATTATCACCATTAACAATTAAAATTGGACATTTTAACTGATCAATAATAGATGATGGATTATAAGACATCCATTGTTTCATAAATTGCAAAAGGTATGGTGCAAAAGATTGTTTCAAAAATAAAGGAGCTTTTTTCATATAAACTCCATGTTTGAGTGAATCTAAAAACATTTTTGTGCTATCGGCATACATCGGAAATGAAACATTAAATTGATCTGACAAAATATGATCAATAGATCTTCCTGCTCCAGATATAGAAATAAACTTGTCTACTTTTTTTTCTCTAGAAGCTACTAAACCAACAAGGGAGCCCTGGCTATGTCCTGCAAGAATTAACTTTGAAAAGCGAGAATCTTTTTTCAAGGTATCTATCCATAAGCATGCATCAGAAATAAAATCATTAAATGTTATTTTGAGGAGGTTTGATTTAAAAGTATTCATGCTTTTTCCACTACTTCTTTTGTCCACTCGAAGACTTGCTATTCCATTTTCATACAATGCTTCGGCTAAATACATAAAAGCATTTGTTTTAAGCCCCATGTTGTTATTGCAATTACGATCTGTTGATCCAGAACCAGGTATTAATAAGACTACTGGTACTTTTTTTCTTGATTTTGGAACAAGAAGTGATCCATAAAGAGTGCCTTTATCAATTTTAATGGCAATTTCTTTGTCATGCTTTTTGGTTATTTTTTGTGCTACTGTATCCACAGAAAAAAAACACACAAATAAAATAAACACGAAAAAAAATGTTCTTTGAAAAGATTTCATCTTAAAATAATTATTGAACGATAATTTCATTTTGATCTGGAGACATTGTTCCTCCTGACATGATTATTTTAATAGCGTCTTCAGGACTTAACGAAGTCATTATCACTTTATCAACAGGCGTATATAACATATAACCCGTTGTTGGATTTGGAGTGGATGGCAAGAAAAGGTGATAAAATTCTTTTCCTTTTTTATTTTTGGATTCTCCGGTTACCAAAGCAATAGTCCAAATATTTTCTTTTGGATACTCAATTAGAACAACCTTGCTAAATGACTTTTTTTTCGAATTAGAAAAAGAGTCCGTTATGCCTTTTATGGTTTGATAAAGCGTATTAACCATTGGTATTTGGGCTATTCTAGTTTCTATCTTAGAAAAAAATAATTTTCCAAAAACACTAGAAACAAGAAATCCACACAACACTACACAAATTGTAGTCAAAAGCAAACTTGCTAGAAAACTAATATATGGTTGTAACGGTAAAAATGATTCTACATTTGGAAGCAAATATTCTACCACTGGTTGAATCGGACTAGCAAATAGCTTGAGCGTCCAATTTATTAACCAAATTGTAACAGCAAAAGGGATAATTGAAAAAATCCCAATCACAAAATAATACTTCGCTTTTCCCATTTATTAATCTAATTGATGGTAAATATAATACTTAAAGTGCCAAGGAATTATTTTATTAGAGAGAAAAAAAACTTTTTTTTCAAACGTAAAAAAAATACGTTCTTAATCTGTAATTTTATTTAAATGAACCATTCCAACTCAAAAAAGACAAATACTTTTCTTTTTTTTCCATGTAAAATTGGAAAAGAAATGCCTATTGCTATTGCAGAAGAAGGGATAAGTGCTGGATTTCCTTCTCCTGCTCAAGATTTTTTAGATACCCCAATAGACTTAAACAAAGAACTTATAAGAAATCCATCCTCTACATTTTATGCTCGTGTAAATGGCCAATCCATGGAAGACATGGGGATTGATTCTGGAGATCTTGTCGTAATTGATAAAAGTATTGAGATTACTAATGGAAAAATTGCCGTATGCTATGTCGATGGAGAGTTTACCATGAAATATATAAAGATAGAAAAAGACTGCTGTTGGTTAGTTGCTGCAAATAAAAAATACCCTTCAATTAAAGTAACCGCAGATAATGAGTTTATTATCTGGGGAATTGTTATACACGTAATCAAGTCCTTTTAATGTATGCACTAATTGATTGTAATAATTTTTATGTTTCTTGTGAAAGACTTTTTCAACCAAATTTAAATGGAAAACCGGTGGTCATTCTCTCCAACAACGATGGCTGTGTAATTTCTCGAAGCAATGAAGCAAAAGCATTTATTCCGATGGGAGCACCTGCTTTTAAGTTCAAACAAATTTTTAGAGAAAAAAAAGTACATGTTTTCTCTTCAAACTTTGCTCTATATGGAGATATCAGTAATCGCATCATGCAAATAATAGCAAGTTACACCCCCGATTTCGAACCTTACAGTATAGACGAAGCTTTTATAAAAGTTAACATCACAAAACATACTAATATTAAAACATTTATAAAAAAAGTAAAAATAGAAATTGAAAAGAACATTGGAATTCCTATTAGTATTGGAGTTGCCCCCACAAAATCCCTTGCCAAAGTTGCTAACAGAATCGTTAAAAAATACCCTAAAAGAACCAAAGGAATCTATATCATAGATAGTGAAGAAAAAAGAATTAATGCATTAAAATGGCTAAAGGTAAATGACATTTGGGGAATAGGAAAAAGACTTTCTAAAAGATTAAAAGAATACGGAATTAACAATGCTTTTGCGTTTTGCTCTCAAAATGACCAGTGGATAAAAAATAAATTTTCAATTGTAGAGCTGAGATTAAAGCAAGATCTATGTGGTATACCAAGAATCAAACTTGAAGAAGTAAAACGAAAAAAAAGTATTTCTTGTACCAGGTCTTTTGACAAAACTTACACCGATCTTGAACAGGTTAAAGAAAGGATCATTAGTTTCAGTATTAATTGTGCCGAAAAATTACGTTTACAAAAATCAAGGTGTAATGCAATGCATGTTTTTTTACAAACAAACAAGCATAAAGACAATGAAAAACAGTACTCGAAAAGTATTTTTATTCAAAGCCCCTTCCCTACCAATTCAAGTATCGAAATATCTAAAATAGCCACTAATGGATTCATAAAGATTTTCAAAAAAGGTTATCAGTACAAAAAAGCAGGAGTAATTCTCACAAATTTCACTCCCGAACACCAAGAACAACTCTCTCTTTTTGAAAACAGCAACCCTAAACACAAAAATCTAATGAAAACTATGGATTATATTAATTACTCTATGGGAGGTCAAAAAGTAAAATTAGCGAGTCAGGATTTAAACAAAAAATGGAAAATGAAACAAGAAATATTATCAAGTAGATATACCACAAAACTTGATGAAATAATAATTATTAATGTGTAGATAAAAATAAATTTATTTGATACCCCAACTTTTTTTACATTTAAACATCCTAATATATAGTTATCGAAGATTGGACCAATAGCGAACTAATTTCAGGGTGCAAAGAATTCAACCCTGAAGCCCGAAGAATACTTTACGAAAAGTACTCTGCACAGATGTATAGTATATGTATGCGATATGCTAAAAACAAAGACGATGCTGATGATATTTTTCAACAAGGCTTCTACTTAGTTTATAAAAATATTGGACAAATCAGAGATGCAAAAGCCATGAGTGGATGGATTAAAAGAATATTTGTGAACGCTGCATTAGAAAATTACAATAAAAAGAAAAAGATATCACTTGTAGAAGATGAGCAGCTAGATACAAGTGCAAATTTAAACAGTTGGAATGAAGCCATGAGCAATTTAGCAGCAGAAGAAATAACCAATCTAATTCAAAAATTACCTAATGCATGCCGAACGGCATTTAACATGTATGTGATAGACAACATGACACATAAAGAAATTGCAAAAAAACTATCTATTTCTGAAGGAACATCTAAATCCAACCTACATGATGCTAGAAAAATTTTAAAACGAAAAATAATTAACAGTAATAAAATAAACTTGAGTTTGAGTTAAATTGAATAAGAAAGAAGAACATAGCGATTTTGACAAAAACATACGCAACAGAGTAAATTCTGAGCAACATGTTCCACCATCTCATCTATGGGATAAAATAGAGCATGATGCAAAAAGCTATGACGATGAAAATTTTGATCAAGCGATTAGAAGTAAAATCAAAAAACAAAAAACAATTGTTCCAAAAGAACTCTGGCCTAAAATAAATAGTAGAGCATCTAGATTAATAAGAAAACCTTATGTATACCTAAAATGGGCTGCTATACCTGTAATTGTTTTGCTACTGTTTATATCAAAACAGTATTTCACTTCAAATAAAGAAACAAAAGCTATTGAAAACAATAATTCTTCAAGTATAAATCAAAATAAAATAGAGGATGAAAAGTTGGCAAATAAAAGCATTATAGATACCATTAAACAAGCTAAACAAAAAGAAAACGATATACAACACTCAGAAAACAAAAAAATGGGACATGAAGGTGTTTATAAGAAAAAAATTGATAAAAAAGCTAATGATTTATCTACTGTTTCAAACGAAAGAGACTTGCCAGAACCCTTTATTATTGAGGAAGCTGAACGACATAATGTTATTGAGAATGATCCAGAAAACCTTAAAAGTTTAAAAGCATATTTAAAAAGAGAGCAATATGGGGCATTAGACTCGTTGCCTCATTCCTACCAAAATCTAGAAAAATCTAAAATCGAAAGATTAAATCTTTCCAAGATGATATATTTCGACAAATTAAAAGATAGTATTTCTGGAAAAGACTCTATATCAGTAAATGAAAATATTACGCAAAATAAAAACCACAATATTTCAAAAGAAACTAATCCTCTAAATGTCCATCTGCAAGAAAGTAAAGTAGATTCAAATTCAATGACAAAAATAGCTGAAAGCAGAAAGGAAATTGACAGTACAGACACAAATGTTAATTTAATTTCAGAAGACAGCACTAAAATTGTTAGTAATAAAAAAGATACTACAGATTCAAAAATGGAAAAAGTAGCACCTATAAAAAGTACTGAAATTTCAACATCTTTAAATACACGTAAAAAATTTCATGCATCTCTATACTTTTCTCCAACATATGTGAATTCACATATAAATAAAGGCGATGAGGAGTTTTGGAAAGACGAATATGGCGAACCATTAATGAGTGCTGAAAATAATGTAGATAAAAATGAATACCTTAAAATTTTCTATAGAAATAAATTAAAAGGCCATTTTGGGTACAACTTTGGTGCAGATTTTGGATACAATTTTAATAATCAATTGGCAATCAATATTGGCATTAATTACTTTAATTCAAAACAAGTATTTTATGAGCAAAATGCATCCTATTATGAATTACCTATTCGATTAAATACATCCAATACTAATACATCAAATGGCACGATAACCTCATATAATTTAACCGGAACATCTAATATAAGTTCTTCCACTGTGGATTTTTACCCAGACACCCTACAAGACATTGATACAAACTACTATCGATATGAATATCGTGAAACAATAGAAAGAAAATATTTAAACATTCCCATTACGCTCAGTTACAGATTTACCAAAAACAGATGGAGTTTTTTAATTGAAGGTGGAATATGTGCTGCTTTTGTATACAATTCAAATTACGAAATTTATCTAAATCAATTAAATACGGAAAAAGAATGGGAAAGAAATCCGAAAGCTGGAAGAAATTTTGTTTTGGGAACTAGTATAGGGTTAGGAATGGAATACGCTTTAAATGATAAATTCTCTTTACTATGTATGCCAAATTTTAATTATTCCTTAAGCAACATAAATGCTGAAAATAAATTTAGAGTTAACCCATATGCATTGAGAATTTCTACAGGAATTCGATTTCGATTTTAATTTTAATTTTTGACAACTCGATAATTAAACCGCTGATTCGCACTAATCAACTCAAGAATATAGACTCCTGGAATAAAGTCCAAAAATAAATTTAAGGAAGAATCAAATAAATGATAATTGGAATAAAGTAATTGCCCATTGAGTGATCGAATATTTATCAATACATCTTCAGCTAAATAAGGATTTTCTATTTGTAATTTTCCATTTGTTGGATTTGGATAGAGCCTAAAATTTTCCGCCATTAACTCCTCTTTAGATAAAACCAAATTTAAGGAGTAACACCAAGAAGTATCAATACACCCATTTTGAGTAACAATCACCGCATAATTTCCGCTTTGAACACTAGTAAAGCTAGAATTCGTTTGTCCAGATATCGGTAAGTTTTCATCGCAATCAATCCATTGATATTGAGCTCCAACAGCATTTGCAATTAATGTTGGATTCAATGTCGTAACCGAAACATCCACTACATTAATTGTCATATTAAAAGTCATTGGCGGCCCTGTACAGCCATTTTGATTGCCAACAACAGTAATCACTGAACTAGAAGAAGATAAACCTGTATTAGTTGCTAAAAAAGAAGGAATATCTCCTACTCCATCTATTCCAAGTCCAATTGAAGGATTGTTGTTATTCCAAGAATAAGTACAATTTGATTCCCCACCAGTAAAAATAATATCTCCTATACTATCTTGATTACATAAATCTATATCACTTATCTGATCTACATTTGGCGAAGAAAAAACCATTATCAAAAAGGTGTCAGGTTCACCTAGACAATTGAACAAGCTAGGCGTAACAATTAAGGTTGCTTGCTGATTAATTGCGGAATTATTGAGTGTTAAAAAGGAATTAATATCTCCTGTGCCGGATGAAGCAAGACCAATAGAAGTGTTATTGTTTGACCAGATATAAGTTGTATTAGAATTGTTACCAGTAAAAGGAATACTATTGCTTAAAAAGCCTGGACATAACTGTTGGTTTGAAGTAGAATTAACAAGGGGGATTGAATTTACGGTAAGTACAATTGTTATTACACTATCACATCCATTTGGACCGGGAAGAATTGCAGTGTAGGTACCTGAAGTAGTATACACTTGTCCATCTGGAGCAGTATATGGTCCACAAGAGCTTTCTAGAACAGTAGAGTTATTGCTATTTGTAATGGTAAGATAAATAGTAATGACACTATCGCATCCAAGAGAATTAGGAATAATTGCGGTATATGTTCCACTAGAATTGTAAATCAAGCCATTTGGAGCAGAATAATTATTACATGAACTAGCAGTTATCGTATCATAGGTTGTGTTAAAATTAAGCGTAATAAATATATTGCTATCGCACCCAAAAGAATTTGGTATAGTTGCATTATATAATCCACTTGAAGTATAAACTTGTCCATCAGGAGCTGTATAGGAATTAGAACAAGTATTTATGGTTATAAGACTAAGCGTATTAATATTGATTATTAAATCTATAGTTATAATGCTATCACAACCCTGAACATTTGGAATAATGGCGGTATAAACTCCTGAACTTGTATACGTTTGTCCATCTGGAGCAATGTAACTTCCACATTGCGTTATGGAAATAGAATCACTTGTTATGTAGCATTCTTTGTATTTAATGGAAAATGCATTATTTGGACCTAATGCTTGAAAATATGCTCCATTTGGGGGATTAAAATCTACCAAACCATTAAAAAACCCAGATAAATATACATTTCCATTAACATCTGAAATTATATTACCAGAAATATCTACACCGTTCCCACCAAATGATTTTGTTGAGATATAATTTCCATTTGAAGTTAGTTTTGAAAAAAACACATCTTCGTTATTTCCTACAGTTGAAAATAAATCCGTTGAATTAGCAGATGGATCAAAATCGACATTATTGCCAGTAAAAAAACCACAATAATTAACATTTCCAATAGCATCCACATCAACTCCTAGTCCCATGTCATTATAGTATCCACCTACATTTCTCACCCAAATAAATGAACCGCTAGAGCTTATTTTTTGAATAAAAGCATCCTGGAAATTAGGGGAATTAGAACTTAATATTGTTGAAAAAACAGGATTAGAATCAAAATCAACAGTACCAGTAAAATAACCTGTTATTAAAACATTGCCTGTATTATCAAAATCCATATCAACAGCTCCATCATTATTTGAATTACCATGTGTGTTAACCCAGCTATAGCTTCCAGAGGAAGTCAAACGTAAAACAAACATATCTTGATCACCAGATCCTGCAGTTGATATATTTACATTTCCATTAGGAGATGGATCAAAATCGACTAAATCCATAAAATGTCCACAAATATAAACTCCTGTTGAATTAGCAATTACAGCCCTTGGAGAGTCATCTAAATTACCACCAATCGTTTCTCCCCATAAATAATCGCCATTGCTATTTAATTTCAATGCAAAAATATCTTTCCCTCCTTCAAAAGGCACATTGTTAACCCCTGCTGCTGAAGGATTCAAATCCATAACCTCCGAAAAATCTCCTACTGTATAAACATTTGATTGATAAACAAATATTTTTACCCCTTCATCACTTTCAGAACTTCCAAAAGTTCTAACCCAATCAAATCCTCCAAATTCATCTAATTTTAAAACATAGCAATCATAATCTCCATTAGACACCTGAATACTCGAATCAACACCAGGATTGAAATCAACGGTATCTGAAAAATAACCAGTTAAATATAGATTATTATTATCATCTATTGATATAGAACTACAATGATCTGCCCCAACACCTCCAAAAGAAATGGCCCAAATAAAATTTCCATTTGGATCCAATTTTTGAACAAAAGCATCAATATTAGATCCAGTGGATGTTAAATTAAAAGAAGACAACAAAGAGGGATCAAAGTCAGCTGTTCCTGAAAAAAAACCTACATTATAAACAAAGCCATTGTTGTCAATCGCAGATTCATATATCATGTCTTGACCATTACCACCAAAACCTTGCCCCCATTCAAAAGAAGGGACTTGACCTAGCAGGAAACTAGAAAACAATAATAAAAAAATAAATGAAAATAACTTCATTAAACTAAACTCATATATCTTATACGGAAAGATATGATAAATGTTAAAATTCAATTTAAATATAAACGAATTAATCTAGTTTAAAAAGTAAAAGTAGAGATATAAATTCTTTTTTTTTGAAAAGTAAAAAAAAACAAGGTTATTATTATCCTTAAAATTATTTTAATCTTTTATTATTTACTTAAATTTACCACATTAAATTTTTTTAAAAAATGCTTGAAATAAACCTTATAAGAAACCATCAAGAAGAAATTATTGAAGGGTTAAAAAAAAGAAATTTTGACGCTATTGATATTGTTAATCAAATCACAAAACTTGATAATAAATGGCGTTCTGAAAAATCAAAGATGGAAAGTATCGCTGCAAATTTAAACCAACTCTCAAAAAGTATAGGAGCATGTTATAAAAATGGAGAAATTGAACAAGCAAATGATTTAAAGAATAAAACAAAAGCTTTAAAAGAAAATGAGCAGACATTAAAAGCAACTGTTGATTCTATCCAAAAGCAAATAGAGGAGTTAATGTATGAGATTCCAAATATCCCAAACAAAGAGGTTGTTAAAGGGAATTCAGAAGAAGACAATGAAATAATTCTCTCTTATGGAGAGGAACCTAAATTCACTTCTGAACCATTACCTCATTGGGAACTTGCAAAGAAATACAATCTTATTGATTTTGAATTAGGAGTGAAAGTTACAGGAAGTGGATTCCCTTTCTATGTAGATAAAGGAGCTAAATTACAACGAGCACTAATAAACTTTTTTTTGGAGGAGGCAGGAAAAGCTGGATATAAAGAATACATGTCTCCACATTTAGTAAATGAAAGAAGTGCTTTAGCAACAGGACAACTTCCGGATAAAGAAGGGCAAATGTATCATGCCAATACCGATAATTTTTATTTAATCCCAACCGGAGAAGTTCCTCTGACGAATATCTATCGAGATGTAATTATTCCAAACGAAGATTTTTCCATTAAATTAACCGGATATACCCCATGTTTTAGAAGAGAAGCTGGTTCCTATGGAAAAGATGTAAGAGGTCTTAACAGATTGCATCAATTTGATAAAGTTGAAATCGTTAGAATTGAACATCCAAATAATACACAAAAAGCTTTAGAAGAGATGGTGGAACATATTAAAAGTCTTTTATCAAAATTAAATCTTCAATATCGTGTTTTACGTTTATGTGGTGGAGACATGGGCTTCACATCTGCACTAACTTATGACTTTGAAGTTTTTTCTGCTGCTCAAAACAAATGGCTTGAAGTAAGTTCTGTCTCTAGATTTTATAGCTACCAATCCAACCGATTAAAGCTGCGATTTAAAGGAAATGATAAAAAAAATCATTTATGCCATACGCTTAATGGATCTGCTCTTGCTCTTCCACGAATTCTTGCTGCGCTTCTTGAAAACAATCAAAAAGAAGGAAAAATAGAAATCCCAAAAGTTTTGCACGCATTTTGTGGGTTTAATGAAATTAGTTAACAAATAATGAGAAGACAACCCCATTTAATTAAACCTTTATACAGTATTTTTTTTCTGGCATTGTCATTGCTATTTGTTTCATGTGCTGATTTGAACAAAAAAAAACAACTTGGTGAAATAAAAACATTAAACAATTATCTTGATAGTATTCATCAGATAATTTCAAATAAACAACTTGATTCGATTTCACAGATGATTCGAAAATCAAGCGATGTTGAATTACGCATTAAAAATTATTTAATTAGTGATACCATAAATCTAGAGTTAGGAAAAAAAATGGATGCCTATAAAATAATGCGAAAAATATGTCCTTCTTTAAATAAGGATGTTTCTTTACTAAACGCATTAATTAAAGAGGAAAAAGCAGCGCTAAAAACACTAAAACACGATATCGATAATGCTAGCGGAAGAAAAGATAAATATGATAAATATATTTCCTTTGAAAAAAACAAAGTAAAAAAAATAAAACTCTTATTTAATGAATTCTCAAAAAACAAAACGTATGTCTATAACACCTACAAAGAGCTTCATGAGGAGCTTTATAAATTTTCAATATCTTTAATTAAAGATCCATGAAAATAGTTTTTTTACTTTTCTTTTTATGCTTTTATAATCTTCTTATATCTCAATCCAAGGAAGACATTAAACTTGGACAAGAATATTATATTCAAGGAGAATTTGATAAAGCTTTAGTTTATTACAAAAAAATCTATCGTAAAAATGATTCTAAAGTTTATTTCACGAGATATTTGGATTGTTTAATTAAAACAAATAATTCAAAATCTGCCGAAAAATTACTTCTAAAAAGAGTCAAATCTCAAAAAGAAAACCTTGATCTTAAATTAACGCTTGCTCAATTTTATATCACAGATAATAAAAGTGATAAAGCAACTAAAATTTTTCAAGAACTTTCAACTAATTCTCTAAACAATCTACTAAATGTTCAAAAAACCTATAAAGCATTTATTTCAATTAATCAGATTTCTTGGGCAAAAAAGACTTTGGAAGAGGCTAGAAAAAAAAATAAAACAGGGAATAATTTAAATCTAGATTTTGCTATTGTTTATGACTTATTGGGAGATGAAGAAAACATGATAAAAGAAATGCTTGATTTAATTGAAGACGATTCCTTTTATAAAAATAAGGTAATCAAGTTTTTCTCCGAAAGAATAAATTTTAATAATAAAGAATCTAGTTTATACAAAAAATTAAAAACAGCGCTATTAAGGAAAAATCAAAAAAATAGCGATAAAATAATCTATACCGAACTTTTAATTTGGCTTTTCCTTCAAAGTGAAAATTACAATGCGGCTTTAATTCAATCTATAGCTCTTGATAAGAGATTTAGACTTAATGGGGAACAAGTGATGAAAATTGGAGAATTATCCTTAAACAACCAAAATTATAAAGCTGCAAAAAAAGCATTTTCTTATGTTCTCTCCCTTGGAAAACAAAACGATCTTTACACTTGGGCAGAAATTTTATCTCTAAAATGTTTGTTTTTAGAAATCACGGATACCAAGCAATACACCGAGCAAGAAATAAATCATTGTATCAATGAATACGAAAACATCATTCAGAAACAAGGAATGAATCGTAAAAACCTATTTCTAATCATTCAATTATCTGATATCTATGCCTTTTATGCAAATCAAGCGGAAAAGGCTATTAAAATTCTTAATAAAGCATTAAAGACCTCCTATTTAACGGACATTCAAAAAGCAAATATAAAAATGAAATCCGCAGATATTAATGTCGTAAAAGGAGATATTTGGGAAGCTAGCTTATTATATATGCAAATTGAATCGGATTTTAAATTTGAAAAAATTGGGGAAGAAGCAAAATTTAAAAACGCAAAAATTTTCTACTATAATGGAGAATTTAAATATGCACAATCTCAACTTAATATTTTAAAGGAATCTACTTCAAAACTAATAGCCAATGATGCAATGCAACTTTCGGTTTTAATTACAGAAAATTATGGTTCCGATAGTAACTATATCGCCATGAACTGGTTTGCAAAAGCAGAGCTTTTAATTGCTCAACATCTTTATAAAGAAGCATTTTTAACCTTTGATACGATTGCTAGAGTCTATCCAAGTAGTGGACTAAAAGATGAAATACTATATCTAAAAGGAAACGCAATGGAAGAACAAGGGAAATGGACGGAAGCTCTTACATTTTATCAGAAGTTAATTAATAAACATGCTTTTGATATTCTTGCCGATAATGCACTTTTTAGAATAGGGGAAATTTATCACTATAAGCTTAAACAGGTAGAAAAAGCTTCTGAAACTTATAAGCGGATTATGGTAGAATACCCCGGTAGTTTATATACAACGGAATCAAGAAAGCGATTTCGAATATTAAGAGGAGATAAAATAAGTGATGATAATCCCGAATACAGAAAGTGGAATAATTAATTAAAAAAGCATGTCCATTCTATACATCGTACCAACACCAATTGGAAACCTTGAAGATATAACGTTAAGGTCTATTCGAATATTGAAAGAATGTGAGCTAATTTTAGCTGAAGACACTCGCGTTACAAAGAAATTACTTACTCATTTAGAAATAAGTAAACCCCTACTCTCTTTTCATGCACATAATGAGCATAAAATTCTTGAAAAAGTCATCGATAAAATATCCAATAATAATTCAACCGTTCTTGTTTCTGACGCAGGTACTCCAGGAATATCTGACCCTGGGTTTTTATTAATTAGAGAGTGTATTGAAAATAATATAAATATTGAGTGTTTACCCGGACCAACAGCAATAATACCAGCACTTATTTTAAGTGGCTTTCCTACCGAACGTTTTATTTTTGAAGGGTTTTTACCACATAAAAAAGGAAGACAAACTCGAATCAAAGAAATCTGTAAAGAACAAAGAACCGTGGTTTTTTATGAGTCTCCACATCGAATTGAAAAAGCGCTAAAACAATTTGAAGAATACATTGATCCAGATAGAAAAATATGCATTATTCGCGAAATAAGTAAACTTTACGAGGAAACAATTCGTGGAACCATCAAAGAATTAATTGCATATAGCGATAATAAAAAAATTAAAGGAGAGATTGTGGTCGTAATTTCTGCAGTTTAATTAAACCGATAATGCCTGCATCATAATGGTACAAATAATTGCTCCAAAAGTTCCAACAGCATAACCTAAAACAGCTAATAAAACGCCAACAGGAGCGAGTGCAGGACTAAATGCACCTGCGACAATTGGAGCAGATGCAGCACCACCAACATTTGCTTGGCTTCCAACAGCAACATAAAAGAATGGAGCTCTTATAATTTTTGCGACAACAAATAAAAACAGCGCATGAATAAAAATCCAAATTAAACCAATAGAAACTAAAAATTTAAATACTCCCCAATTAGCAATTAACTCCATGATATCCATTTTCATTCCAATTGTTGCTACAAGAATATATAAAAACAAACTTCCCATTTTAGAAGCACCAACTCCTTCAAATTTTCTGTATTTTGTAAAAGAAAGCATTACTCCAAAAATAGTAGCAAAAACCACAAGCCAGAAAAATTTAGATCCAAAGGAAACAAGTAACCTTGCGGTTGAAACATCCATTGTTGATAACATTTCTTTAATTGCAGGACCGATATTATCGGCTAGGAAATGCGACAAACCAACAAAACAAAAAGTAATCCCTAGCATGTATATAAGATCATTAAATGTCGCTACTCTGGAAACACTTGCCTGAAATTTTTCCATTTTTAATTTTAATGCCTCAATAGCAGTATCGTTTGCTTTAAAAAAGCGATTAATTTTTTTATTGTGTCCAATACCCAATAAAAGAATGGACATAAATAAATTTGCAACAAATACATCAACCACAATCATTGCCGAAAATAGTTGATCACTAGCTTCATATATTTCTTTCATGGCAGTTTGGTTTGCTCCACCACCAATCCAAGAACCAGCAACTGTTGAAAGTCCCCTCCAAATACTATCATTAAGTACGTCCGGAGAGATTAAAGAAACCAACCAAAGAGCAACAGGACCACCAAGAACAATTCCAACTGTAGCAGCAAAAAACATAATAATTGCTTTTGGGCCCAAACGTTTAATTGCAGGGAAATCAATACTTAAGCATAATAAAACCAAACTTGCCGGTAGCAAATACCTAGAGGCTATAAAATATAAATTTGACTCTTCCGAAGAAATTATACCTGCAGAGTTAAATGCAGCAGGAATAAAATAACAAAGCAAAAGCGCTGGAACAAAAGAATAAAACTTCTTTAAAAAGGAATTTTTACTACTAGAGGTTTTAAAAACAAAATATAGAATGAGCATTAATAAGCCAAAAACAACCGCATCGTTTTTAAAAATTGGTGGAGAAGATTTTACTTTAAAACTTTTCCCTATTTCCTTTGACTTTCGCTTTAGGGTTAAACTATGGTCACCAATTTCAATGTTTTTAAGAATAATTGGAGTGTTTGAAACAAACTCTGTTTTTTTTCCATCATACCATATTTCATAATCCTTGTATTTTCCGAATGTAACTTTTAAATCAGGAGTTTCAGAAGCGTAAAATAACTTATCAAAGGAATCGAATGAAACTAATTTATATAAGCTATCGCTATGTACAACAGGTGCAACTTCTATGGTTGTTTTGGCAAGCACAGACGTTACTGAAAACAAAAAACAACATATAACGAGTAAACGATTCATTTAAAATTTAAAAAATCTTAACTAATGCCATGCATTAATTTTTCTACCTTTTTATGAAGCAACAGCAACAACACACTTGTTGCTCCAGCCATTATTATAAAAATAATGAAAAAGCTATATAAGGTATTAATTTCAATGCCAAATAAAGACTTCTTAGAGTTTTGGAAAACATAACTTGCAACATGTTCTCCATTAATAGCAACATGTCTAACCATTACATCTTTATTGTTTTCATATTTTTTAGCTATATCCGTTTTTATATCCTTAGGGAAATTAGCTTGATTTGTAAACTGAATGTTTAAAGTGTCATTATTTACTGGCTTATCTTTCTTTAAAACGATTAAACCTTTAAGCAACAATGCCTCTTTAGAGGTTATTTTATCTGCTTTTGCAAAATCTTTTTTCACAAATTTCACTTTCTTCCCTTCTTGAGATTTTTCATAATCTGACATCAAGCAAGCTTCCAATGGATTATCTGATTTATTAATAAGATTTGCTGTGTAGGTTTTAATTTGATCCTCTTTAAAAGAGGAATTTTTATTAATAATAATTTCTCCTATTTCTGGCTGTGGAATAATCCCTGAAAATAATCCTGCTGTAAAATTACCAACCACTGAAGAAAGGAAAAATACAGCCATCATCATCGATGCAAATCTTCTTGGAGAAAGTTTGTTAACAACCGATAAACCTACTGGTGAAATAGCTAATTCTCCACAGGTATGTAAGAAATACATTCCTATCAAAAAGAACATGGAGATTTTGGATTCCATTCCCATTCCTTTTACAGAAAAAGCAATTAACACATAACCCAGAGCCAAAATTGCTAGACCCCATACCATTTTCATTGGAGAAGATGGTTCTTTTCCTCTTGTACCCAAGCTTGTCCACATTACACTAAACAAAGGAGCAAATAATACAATAAATATTGGATTAATACTTTGAAAAAAGGATGCCGGCACGGTAAAGCCCCAAAGATTACGATCGGTATTTTGATCGGCAAAAATAGTTAAAGATGCTCCTGCTTGCTCAAAGGCAGCCCAGAATGCAATAACAAAAGCAGTAATAATAAAAATCGCCCATATTCTATCCTTTTCAATTTTGGTGAGTGGTTTGTTTTCATGTTCGTTGTTGTCTTCTGAAGAACCTTCTTTTTTCTTTTTATAGTAAGATGGCTTCATTCCGATTGGTTCTCCCTCAGGGGTAACAATGTATTTGTTTTGTCCTAAAAGCATTACAATGGTACCGACTACCATTCCTATTCCAGCACAAAGAAAACCATATTTAAAATCCGCTGCACTACCTGTATCTCCAAGACCACCACAAACTAAAGGAGCAACTAGTGCTCCAGCATTAATACCCATATAAAAAATAGTATAAGCAGAATCAATTCTAGCATCTCCTTTTGGATAAAGGGTGCCTACCATGGAAGAAATGTTTGGCTTAAAAAAGCCATTTCCTAAAATCAAAAATCCTAAAGAAAGGTACATAATAGGAACAGATGATGCTGGATCGCCATAAGCAGAAGCACTAAAAAACATGAGGAATTGTGCTATCGCCATCAAGATCCCTCCAACAAGAATAGATCGCCTATTTCCCCAATATCTATCGGCTATAAATCCACCCAATAAAGGAGTTGCATATACTAAAGAAGTATATATTCCATATATAGAACCAGCAGCCTCTGTATCCATTAAAAGCGCCTTGGTTAAATACAATATAAAGATTGCACGCATTCCATAATAACTGAAACGCTCCCACATCTCTACGGTGAACAATAAGTACAATCCACCAGGATGACCTTTCTTAACTGTTTGTGACATAATTATTTTTTTTATAAATATGTGTCGAATTTACTAAAATTTAATTCAGCAATACTAAAATGTGGTTAAATTCGAAATATTGTTGATAATTATTTAGAAGACCAAATTCCCCAACTCTTTTTTGCTTGTTCTACAAGCATGTTTTGGCCATTTAATGTAAATGCATTGTTTTTTTTTGCCCTTTTTAAAAAAAGAGTTTCTTCTGGATTATAAATTAAATCCATAAAAAAATGCTCATCTGTGATTGATTTCCAGTCTAATGATACACAAGATTTTATTTTTGGATACATCCCTAAAGGAGTCGTATTTATGATTAATTTACAGCTTCTAATCATATTCTCATTTAATTGATCATAAGAGAATTGATTTAATCTGTAATCGGGAGTTCTTGAAACGAAAAAAACTTCTATTCCTATTTTCTTTAACACATAAGTAACTGCCTTAGAAGCTCCACCTGTTCCGAAAACAATTGCTTTATCGTGGTGTTTAGTTAAAAAAGGCTTTATGCTTTGATGAAAGCCAAATGCATCGGTATTATAACCAATTTTTTTTCCACCAGTGATTTTAATGGTATTAACCGCTCCAATCTCTTTCGCTTCAGAAGAAAGTTCGTCTAAAAACGGAATAATTTTTTCTTTATATGGGATAGTTACGTTAAGACCAGATAGATCATTTCTGTTTAAAACGTTATTTACATCTTCGATTTGATGTATCTCAAATTCATCATAAACAGCATCGATATTATTCTCAGAAAAAAAAGAATTAAAATACTTTTTTGAAAAGGAATGCGATAAAGATTTTCCTATTAAACCGTATTGTTGCATCAGGCACTATGTGCTTTAAGTTTTCCTTTAATAAATTTCACTTTTTGTTTCAATTCCAAAATTGTTGGTGCTGTCAATGTAACATGTCCCATTTTTCTGAAAGGTTTAACCATCTCTTTGCCATACACATGTACAAAAACTCCAGGGTGATTTAATAAAAACTCCATGCCATCATATAAAGCAGGGCCATTGCTCCCTTTTTCCCCAAGAATATTGAGCATGGCACCACAATTAATTAAAGAGCTATCCCCTAAAGGCAAGTTTAAAACGCTTCTTAAATGTTGTTGAAACTGAGAAGTAACATTACATTCAATAGTATGATGCCCACTATTATGGGGCCTAGGAGCTATCTCATTAATTAGAAGATCCCCATCTTTTGTAAGAAAGAATTCAACTGCAAGAATCCCAACCATTTGAAGAGATTCTATAATGTTTATGGCAATTTCTTTTGCTTTTGATTCGATCATCTTAGATATCTCCGCTGGAGAAAATAAAAATTCAACCAAATTTGCTTCCGGACTAAATTCACATTCCACCACTGGGAAAGTATTAACATCGCCAGATTCATTTCTTGCTACAATAATTGCCAATTCTTTTTCAAAAGGAATATAATCCTCAAGTATACATGGTGCATCAAAAGCATCTTTAATATCTTTTTGAGACTTAAGAACTTTTACTCCTCTTCCATCATAACCGCCAGTTCTTAACTTCTGAACTTTTGGAAAAAAATTATCAAAAGAAGAAAGCTCTGCCTTCGAATTAATTAAAGAAAAATCTGAAGTGGGTAGGCCATGTTTTTTATAAAACTCCTTTTGAATTCCTTTATCTCTAATAATTCTTAAAACGTTTGGTTGAGGAAAAACTTTTACCCCCATTTTTTCAACCTCTTCAAGCGCCTCTATATTTACATTTTCTATTTCAACGGTTACAACATCTTTGTCTTTAGCAAAATCTAAAACAGTCTGATAATCCGTTATTGAGCCAATGGTGAAATTATTTGCAATTTGAGAACATGGCGCATTTGGATCTGGATCCAAACAATAAATATGTACATTCCAATCAATTGCTTCTTGAATAAGCATTCTGCCAAGTTGTCCACCACCAAGAACACCTAGTTTAAAACCCTTTCCGTACCAAACTTTTTTGGAATTTTCCATTTAATATGCTTTTGCAAAAACAACTCTTCTTTTTGACTCTTTTCCAGTTACCATACATTTGCCAGTTTCCTCAGGAGCATTATAAGGAATACATCTAATGGTTGCTTGTGTTTGTTCTTTAATCAGTAATTCTGTTTCTTTAGTTCCATCCCAATGAGCCATAAAAAAACCTCCTTTTTTAATTTGCTTTTTAAAGTCCTCATAAGAATCAACAAGATGAGTATTTGTTGTTCGATGTTCTAAGGCACGATTAAACAAACTTTCTTGAATTTCGGTCAACAAGGATTTTATGTATGTTTCTATGCCATTAAAATCAAATATTTCTTTTGTTCGTGTATCTCTTCTTGCCAATTCAACTTTTCCATTTTCAAGATCTCTAGGACCCATAGCAAGTCTTATTGGAACTCCCTTGGACTCATATTCGGCAAATTTCCAACCTGGTCTTCGGTTATCGTCATCGTCTAATTTAAATGAGACCCCTAACGCTTTTAATTTGTTTTCCAAAGCTTTAAAATGTTTGCATATTTCATTTAATTGATCTTCATTTTTATAAATTGGAATAGCGACAACTTGTAGCGGAGCAATTTTAGGTGGCAAAACCAATCCTTGATCATCCGAATGCGTCATTATTAACGCCCCCATTAAACGAGTAGACACTCCCCATGATGTAGCCCAAACGTATTCTAGCTTCCCTTCCTTATCAGCAAATTTAACATCAAATGCTTTTGCGAAATTTTGAGCCAAAAAATGAGAAGTTCCTGCCTGTAATGCTTTTCCATCTTGCATTAACGCTTCAATACAATAGGTTTCTTCTGCTCCAGCAAAACGTTCTGCTTCGGTCTTGGTCCCCTTCAATACAGGGGTAGCCATATACGATTCCACAAAATCCGCATACAAATGCAATATTTTTTCTGTTTCTTCAATCGCTTCTTGCTTTGTAGCATGAGCAGTATGCCCTTCTTGCCATAAAAATTCAGCAGTTCTTAAAAACAAACGTGTTCGCATTTCCCATCGAACCACATTGGCCCATTGATTAATTAATAATGGTAAATCTCTATAAGATTGAATCCAATTTTTATAAGAATTCCAAATAATTGTTTCCGAAGTTGGTCGAACAATCAATTCTTCTTCTAATTTGGCATCAGGATCAACCACAACACCACTTCCATCTTCGGCATTTTTTAATCGATAATGCGTAACTACGGCACATTCTTTAGCAAAACCATCTACATGAGACGCTTCTTTGCTAAGATAAGATTTAGGAATAAAAAGGGGGAAATAGGCATTAGAATGACCAGTTTCTTTAAACATAATGTCTAACTGATTTTTCATTTTTTCCCAAATTGCATATCCATATGGTTTAATAACCATACATCCTCTAACATCCGAATGTTCTGCTAAATCAGCTCTATAGACAAGTTCGTTATACCATTTAGAGTAATCCTCTTTACGAGTGACAAATTTTTGCGCCATTTTTTAAGTAATAATTATGGATGCAAAGATAATCTTTTAGAAAAATTAAATACCAATAATAAAGTCTACATATATTTAAACATCAAAGTTTTGTAAATTTAGTTTTGAAAAAGAGCACTTTAATTAGAGATAAAACTTTACCTGCTATTCCATTTGGAAATTTAAGACTAATGAAAAAAACACAATCTATTATTGAAAAATTAAGCACCTCCAAAATCATCACTTGCCTTTTTCTACTTACTATTCTTATTAGTTGCATCATGCATTTTATGATAAATCCTCAACTAGTTAAGTATGCTGGAGAAATGAAGATTTTAGACATTATGATAATGGGTTATGATATCAATTATGTAAATGCATTTTTTAAAGCTTTAGGGGAAAAAGGGCGAGATATCTATTTGTATCAACAACTTGCCATAGATATGATTTATCCATTAGCATATGGGGGTTTTATCTGTTTTTCTTTAGCTTGGATCTTAAAAAAGAAAAACAAAAATTTGACAAGTATAGGACTTGCCATTTGTATATTGCCTTTAATTGGTGTTTTTTTAGACTTTATTGAAAATATTTCTAATGCAATTTTATTGCTTAAATATCCAAAAATTAGTTCGTTTCAGGTTGCTTTTTCCTGTATCATGACCTATTTAAAGTACTTTTTTCTTATAGTTTCAGTATTAATTTTATTCGTATTATATGGCATGTTTATTGTCAATAAAATAAAAATCACAAATGCAAGAAATTAAAAAACCAATACATCGAAGTTTCTTAAGGTCTTTTTTAGGAAAAGAATATTATATATGGAAAAGAAAGTTAAAATGGTATTTTGGAAATCAAAAATTTGCAAAAAAGAAAACTAACATTGTCTATGAAAATTCGATTTACAAGCACAAATCGTTAATTCTAAGACCTCTTAAAGATGTTGACATGTATCTTCAAGAGAATAAAAGAGAAAACTTAAGAATTGCTATTGAACATCTAAACCAAATTGAGATTAAACCCCAAGAAACTTTTTCTATCTGGAGGTTGGTTGGAAAACCAAATAAAAAAAAAGGATATCTTGAAGGGCTTGTTTTAAAAAGTGGCTCTATTGATAAAGACATTGGAGGTGGGTTGTGCCAGCTTGGAAATCTTCTATTTTGGGTTTTTGCACATAGCCCTCTAACTATTAGTGAAAGGCATCGACATGGTTATGATGTTTTTCCAGATGTGAATAGAAAAGTTCCATTTGGAGCAGGGGCCACACTTTCTTATAACCATATTGATTTACAGGTTAAAAATGAAACAAACAATCATTTTATAATAAAGCTTTGGCTTGATAAAACCCATTTGAATGGAGAATTATTATCGCGTGATAAAATAGAAAATGAATTCAGCATCGAAGAAAGAAACCACATTATGAAACAACAACTATGGGGAGGTTATTCAAGACATAATCAAATTTATCAGTTAGTTAAAAAAGAAAATGAAGTGATTAATGAAAGGCTTATTGTAGAAAACCATGCGATTATGATGTACACTCCATTTATTGAAAGCAAAAAATAATTTTATGAAAAATAATTTCTGCTATAGATTTGTTCTATCAATAATTATTTTATCGGTATATAACGTCTTAACTGCTCAAGAAAAAAACAGTTGCGAATGTATAGAAATTGCTATAACAAAAGATGCAAGAATTGCTCCCAAAGGTTGCGAATGGATGGAATCTCTATCGGAAGAAGAGAGTAATCAACATATTGAAAAAATGAAAAAAGACTGTCCAGAAATTTATGACATGTTTAAGATTAACACCATGTTTAAGGGGGAGAGTAAAGATAAAATCGTTTATATTCCGAAAATAAATGTTTACGATGTTTTTTTTGATAGTTTATCGATAAAATGGCATCATGTAGAACCTTCAGAAGAATATAATCATGATATAGAGATTTATAATGCAAAAGATAATAGCATCACTATTGATCTTGATTTTGAAGACGAACCTTATGGGGAAACTCTATTTATTGAAAAAATGAATTATGATAAAGTTGAAATAGATGCTTGTTATAAAGAGGTTACCGCATTTTATTGGGGAGAACTTGCGATTATCGAAGGAAGTGAAATATATTCAGAATGGGCTCCAATAAAAGTATTAGAGAACAATAAAAGCTTTGAAATAAGTTTTGACTCCTCAAAAGATAGGCCTTCAACTAATGATTACTCAAAAACACATCCAATAGCTATTGATAAACTTGACCTAAATCAGAAAAAAGAATTCATTCGAAAATGGCATAGCGAATGGTTGTATAACGAAATTAAAGATTGTAAAAAAATAGAAGAAATGCCTTTTTTTGAAAGAGTCGTAAGTATGATGATTTTAAAAATAAAACTTAAAAAAGGAAATAAAGAAACTGAAAAAACAATTAACTTTTACTATAGAATAAGTTGTTAATAATTGATTCAAAATAAATTACTTTTATAAAAAAAAACAAAATGAAAAATATATATCTCTATTTCTTTGCACTAATAGCTTCAAGCATGATGATGAATAGCTGTGCATCTGTTAAAAACAATAAAAAAACGCTTTGTGAATGCATGGAAATTGCCATAAAAAACCCAAAAATAACTAGTGCTCCAGAAGGTTGCGAATGGATGGATGCAATTTCAGAAGAAGAAGGAACTAGTTTGATCAAAAAAATGAAAGAAGAATGCCCAGAAATTTACAAAAGCTTATTTATTAAAGAATCCAAAATCCCTGAAAATAGAGCAATTGAGAAAAAAGAAATTCAGACAGAAAATCAAAAATGATAAGTCATTATAAAAAATTAGAAGACATGTATTTACAAGCCAATGTAAATACTAAAATATACACCACTACTAAAGCTAGTATTAGTAAAGGGAAGTCTATCATCAGTATAGAAATTGAAGACAAATACTTTCACGCCTTAGGAGCTATTCATGGATCTGTCTATTTTAAATTGCTTGACGATGCTTGTTTTTTTGCCGTTAATTCTCTTGTTGAAGAGGCATTTGTTCTTACTACTTCATTTAATATTCATATCACAAAGCCGGTTAGCTCAGGTAAAATTGAAGCAATTGGAAAGGTACGATTTAAATCGAAAAATCTATTTACTGCCGAAGCTACTTTATACAATGAAAATGGTGCTGAAATAGCATTTGGAACTGGAGATTTTGCAAAAAGTAAAATTGCACTTACCCCAGAAATAGGATATAAATAAGCTACTTATCTAGCCACGTTTCCTCAAACAAAAGTTTGGTATTTGGATCAAGTTCTATTTTTAAAACTTCTCCATTAGTTTTAATAACGTATCCTTTTGTTTTTTGATCAACAAAAATCTGATGGTCATTATATTTTCCATTCTTATAATAAACTCGAACAGTTAATGGAAAACTGTAATCTTCTTTTTGATGTTGTTTTAAATTTAAGTAAAGATGTTTTTCAATTTCATAAGTAGCCTGAATAATTGGCAAATCGGATTGTTTTAACCATTGATTAAAAAAGTTATCTAAGGAGCAATCACACTCCTTTTCCATAATTGCCATAAAATCACTGGTTTTGGCATTTCGCCATTTGTATGTTTGGTAATACCTTCTAACCCCACTAAAAAAAGTACTATCCCCTATTCTATCTCGAAGCATATGTAATATCCATGCGCCTTTTTGATAGGAATTTGGATTTAACAAATTCATTAAATCACTGGTAATCGTATCTACAACAGGTAATTTATTATTTTTCAAAAAGGAGATCACTCTATTTCTTTCATTTTTTAAGCGCTCATCCATCCTACTCCTTCCATATTTTTCCCCCAGATAATCGTCCGTAAAATAAGTTGCAAAACCTTCACTAAGCCACAGATGAGTAAAATCATGTTCTGTTGCTGTGTTTCCAAACCATTGATGCGCAATTTCATGAGTAATAAGCGCTTCCATTTTTCCTGAACCTATCATATTTTCATCATAAAAAATAGCACTGGCATTTTCCATCCCTCCAAATCGCGTTGTAGACTGAACATTTGCTAATTTTTTATAGGGGTAATCGCCAAACTTATTTATAAAGTATGGCAATATCTCATATGCCATTTTAAGATCAGAAA
>JAQWKT010000064.1 GCA_029247685.1 Crocinitomicaceae bacterium
ACAAAAATAAAAACTGATAAAATCAAACATGTTTATAATGAAGAAACTTTTGAGTATACCCAAGTAATCTCAAAAAAGGAAGAAAATATGCCTCTATTTACATTAGGACTTGTCTCTGACAACCAATTATTACTTGAAAAAATTTTTAAAAGTATCTCAAAGTTAAACCCATTATTTAAACAAAAAGACGACTATTGGATTCTTGAGGATGCAGTAATGAACTCCTCTCCTATTTATTTTTTTCATAACAAAAAACTTTTTTTCATTAGTAATGATGTAAATATGATTAAAAAGAATAGAAATGGCTATACTGAAAAAACACTAAGCAAAAAAGAGTTTAAAGCCATAAACAAAGGAGGGGCAATCTATTTTAAATCAAATTTAGATAAAACAACTCAACAATTACCTAGCAATCTATTTTCTGAAAAAGAGGCTGAATTTATTTCCTTTATTAAAAAGGGAAGTGGTAGTATCGAGCTTACTTCTAGTATAACAAATAAAAATAACACCGAATTTGAAATGCTCTATTCTTGTAATAACCAAGAGATAAATAAAGGGGTTCATTTATTAGATCTAATAAATGCTATCTATTTATTTACAAATAATTAAAAAAAATGCGAAAAAAGGCAGTTTTAATTGTCGTTGTAGCTTTATCTCTTATTGCTTTTCTTATTTATAAATCTTTTTTCATTACTCCTAAATCAAAAGTTAGGATTATCGATCGGCTTCCTGATACAAGTTATAAAGGAAAAATTCATGTGTTGGATTTCTCAAAAAACATTCAACGTAATCTCAAAGAAATGCAAGTTCCTTTTCGAGATTTTCTTTCCCCAGATTTTTTATTAGAACAATCAAAAAAATATGGGCTAAATATTCAAAACCCCATTTATTTTTTTGGAGAAAACGAAACAGAATGGGGAGTACTAATTGAAGTTAATGATGAAAAAAAGCTTTCTAAAGGGATTATTAAAATAAAAAAATTATTTGATCTCAAAGACACCATTATTGATAAAAAAAAATTGATTCATAATTCTATTGCTAACATTAAAATATATAAGCAATCCGATTTAATTCTTCTTTACATGGGAAATGACTTTTTTCCCATTTTAAATAAAGTTACCAATGCTAAAAAAGGAGATGTTAGTGCCTCTTGGAAAGAATTTTTAGACAAACCAATTGCATCTAGAGAAAAAGTGATTATATCAAACACCTCTAAAGACATTAAATCTATTGGATTTAAAGAGATTGTTTTATCACATGAATTTGATTCAACTTATTTTAAAATTAAAACAAAATTATCACGAAATTTCCCAATAAATATTTCGCTCAAAAACAAAGGAGTTTCATTTAAAAAAGGAAAGTATACTACTTTATTTGCTAACATTCATTTAGATATCTCCAAATTCAGAAAGACGGTAGATGAAAATCTACTTAAATTCATTCACAAATTAACCAAAAATATTGGATTCCCAATTACAGAATTTATTAATGCTTGGGAAGGCGACTTATGTATTTTAAGGGGTGGGTTTTACAAAATGAGTAAAGAATATTTTGAAACAGAAATGGATGATAACTTTAATCCAATTCAAGTTAAAAAGAGAAAAAAAATAAAAGTTCCCGAATTTTCAGTTTTACTTACTTTAAATGAAAATAAAGACAAATTCTTTAATGCTTTAATTAAAAAAGGACTTCTTAGAAAAGAAGAAGAACACTATTATTTTTTGTTTTCACCAGCTTTAAGACTTTCTGAAGAAGGCAATCAACTGATTTTCTACTCTGGTAAATATAGAACACCACTAATAGAAAATGAGAAGAATAAGCTACTGATTGAATATAAGTCAAATAAAATTGAATTTAGTTTGGACTCCATTAAAGGAAATGAAGTTTTTGGTGGAGCTGCTTTTCCTTTAAATCCAAATACAAATCCATTAACTATTTTAAAAGACTAAAAAAATAAAAAAACAACTTTTACTAGTGCTTATAATAATTAAATTTGTTTAAAATATATTATGGGAAGAGCATTTGAATATCGAAGAGCAGCAAAAGAGAAACGATGGGATAAAATGTCTCGTGTTTTTCCAAAACTAGGAAAAGCCATAACACTTGCAGCCAAAGAAAGTGGATCTGACCCTTCGACTAATGCAAAACTAAGAACAGCTATTCAAAATGCGAAGGCTGAAAACATGCCTAAGGATAATATTGAAGCAGCAATCAAAAGAGCAACTCAAAAAGATGTTTCTCAATTCACTCAAATAAACTATGAAGGAAAGGGGCCACATGGCGTACTAATTTTTGTGGAATGTGCAACAGATAACCCCACTAGAACGATTGCTAATGTTAAATCTTATTTCAATAAAGCTGGTGGTGGTCTAGTTCCCACAGGCTCTTTGGAATACATGTTTAACCGAAAAAGTGTTTTTGAAATAAATGATTCCGTAATTAACAATCTAGAAGAACTTGAATTTGAGCTTATTGATTATGGTTGTGAAAGTGTAGAAAAAATGGATGACACTGTTTTTGTTTATGGAGATTACACTTCTTTTGGATCTTTAACTGCGGGTCTAGAAAAAAACAATATTGAAGTTCAAAAATCTAACCTCGAAAGATTTCCTGTTACTCCAGTTGAATTTTCAGAAACACAACTAGAAGATATCGAGAAAATGCTAGATAAAATTGAGGAGGATGATGATATCCAATTTGTTTTTACGAATATTGCATAATAATGGTATTTGTTACAATAATCTAAAAAAAATACTGTTATTAATACACCCATGAAAAAGCATAGCTACGCTTCATTTTTTTATCTCTTTGTAATTCTAATAATTGCATTTTCTTGCTCTACAAACAAAGATGCTTTTCTTAATCGCGCTTACCATAGCACAACAGCAAGATATAATGGATATTTCAACGCTAATGAATTAATAAACCAATCTATAAATAGCTATAGATCAAGCTATAAAGAAGATTATTATAACTTAATTCCAATAGAAAGAAACCCAAACAAAGATGAGGTAGAAGCATTGTTGCCATCACTTGATACAGCAATATCGAAATGCAAAAAAGTGATTCAAAATCACAGCATGCCTAGCATTCGAAGATCTTATAAAAAAGTGGAATACAACTCATGGATCGATGAAAATTTTATCACAATAGGAATTGCTTCTTACCTCAAAAGAGACTTTGAAACTGCTCAAAAGAACTTCAAATATATTAGTAAGTTTTATGCCAATAATCCTTCAAATTATATCGGAACTGTTTGGGAAGCTAAAATAGATATTGAATCTGGCTTGTATACTGAAGCAGGATTTAAATTAAAAGAAATGGATCAAGTTATTCGTGATCAAGAAAATAAAGAAAAATCAAAACCAAAAAAAAAATTATTTAAAAAAAAGAAAAAAGGCAAAAGCAACGAACCTGCTAAATTCCCAAAAAAACTATATGTAGAACTTGAAAAAACAAAGGCAGAACTTGCTCTTAGAAAAAAAGATTTTAAAAATAGCATTAAACATTTGGAGAAAGCAATCAAATATTGCAAAAAAAGAAAAGACAAAAGCCGATTGCATTTTGTTATTGCACAACTTTCTGAGCAAACTGGAAAAACAAATAAAGCACAACAAAATTACACGCAATGTCTTAAATATCCAGCTCCCTATGCGATGCATTTTAATGCAAGACTAAGAAGAGCATTTTGTGGGGGTGGTAAATCCATAAAAAAAGAACTTAATAAAATGCTAAAGGATGCCAAAAATGCTCCTTATCTTGACCAGATTTATTTTGCTCTAAGCGCCATTGAAATTGGAGAGGGAAATCAAGATAAAGCAATACAATTATTAACTAAATCGGCATTTTACTCTACTACAAATAAACGTCAAAAAGCCATGGCTTATGAAAAGTTAGGAGACATTTCATATGAATCTAAAAAATATGTGCCTGCTCAAAAATATTACGATTCGTGTACTAGATTTATGCCAGAAACCTATCCAAATGGAGAGTTTATTCAAAATAAAGCAGACAAGCTTGATAAGCTAGTTCAAGCCGTTGAAATAATCACTTTTGAAGATAGTGTACAAATGATTGCAGGACTTAATGAAAAAGAACGCATCCTCTTTGTTGAAAATGTTATTGACCAATTAAAGGACAGAGAAAAAAGAAGGAAAGAAATGGAAGCAGCAAAACTTATTGCACTTCAAGAAATACAAAACAATGCTTCTCAAAATTCCTCCAATGGAAATAAGTGGTACTTCAATAACCCGAAATCTAAAAAAGAAGGTTTAATTGATTTTAAAAAAATGTGGGGAGTTCGTGAAAACAAAGATGACTGGAGAAGAAGTGAAAAAATGCCTGCCATCGAAGATTTTGAGACGGAGGCAGAGGATAGCTCAATGGTAGTTAGTGAAACGGAAGAAGAAGACGAAACTAAAAACGATAGCCTAACTGTTGAAAGTCTTTTAAAAAACATCCCATTAACGCAACTAGAAATGGACAGCTCTATTGAACGTTTATTAAGCGCCTGTTTTACTGCAGCTGTAATTTATAAGGATCAATTAAATGAACCCGAATTAGCAACAGAATTGCTTCAAAAAATCTATCAAAAAAACCTGACTCACCCAATTGATCTTCGAGCATCTTTTCAGCTTTACAAGATTTTTGAGAAAAAATCAAATGCTTCCTCTTTTAAAGGCCATATATTATCTATTTATCCTGAATCAGATTATGCCTCCTTTCTTAAGGATCCAGATTTTTATCTTAAACGACAATCCAATGAAGATCTCGCAATAAAAAACTATCTAGATTTACTTAAACAGTATCGACAAAAAAAATATAAAAATATTATTACCTCAATAGAAAATCTACTTAAAGAAGACACCACAATTGCCTTTAAAGCAAAATATTTATTACTACAAATCACTGCAAAAGCGCAAATCACAAAAAACAAAAAACAATTATTACCTGAACTAAACAACCTTGTTTTAATCTACAAAAATACCCCTGAAGCATCTCGTGCAGAAGAGATGATTGCTATAATAAACAATGGGTATTCTAAAAATATTCCTTTTGAGAAAGCAAAATCTCCATATACATATGATGAAAACGAAAAATTATATGCGCTTGTTGTTCTTAAAGACAAGATGAGAGGAAAAGATGCTAAAATTAAAATCTCTTATTTTAATAGCAAAAAATTCAAATCACTTCGACTAAAAATAACTCCCCTTGTCCTTTCTGAAAAAGAAGACTTGTTGCTTTTAAAAGAATTTAAAACCTTAAAAAAAGGAAATGAATATATTTCGACATTCAAAAAAAGCAAACGAGAACTTCAAAAATATATTGATGCTTCGGTTTATTTAATTTCTAACAAAAACCTTAAAATTCTACTCGAGAAAAAAAACCTCGAGGAATACGAATCATTCCATGAGGAAAACTATTAACATTAGTCCACTCGATATCGCATCACGTATTTATTATTACTTAAGTTTCTTTCTAAAGTAAGATACTTGCTTTTTAACTCTTTAATCTCCCAGTCAACAGGGATTTGAAGCGTATCTTTAGTCATGGAAACAATTCCTTTGTTGTCTTTAAATTCCCAAACCCCATATTCATGGGTAGATGCCAATTGACCTAAATTTTCAGTTATTTCAGCTTTTGAATATGTTCCATCTTTTTCAATAGAAAGCTTTACGACCGTATTGTTTTGAATTTCTTCTGAACCATTTATGGTGTAGCTATATAATTCCCAATCGTTACAAAGTCTATTTTTTCTGGTTAATAATGAGAACGATGGTCCTTCTGAATATTTGTTACAAGAGCTGAATAGAAATACAACTGATAGAACAATAAAAAGTGGTGTGATTTTTTTCATAAAAGCTAATATTAATTCAAATATAATAATAATCAGTTTTGTTGTACGCAATATAAAGTGGTTTTGTTACTACAAACAAAAAAGGAAAAGACGCTAAAAGTGTTTCCAGCCTTGTGCTTTTAGAGCAATCGCTGAATCATTTTTATCCACAAGGTACATCCCTTCGTTTTCGCTAGTGACATGCCCAATAACACTAAAATTTGGGTGTTTTTTTATTTTATCAAAGTCTTTTTGACTAATTGTAAACAACAATTCATAATCTTCCCCCCCATTTAATGCACAAGTGTTATGGTCTAAATTAAAATCTAAAGCAGCACTTACTGTTTTAGTATCAATAGGCAGTTTTTCCATATACAAAACACATCCTTTTTTACTTGATTTGCATATATGCATTACTTCTGAAGCTAATCCATCTGAAATATCTATCATAGAGCTTGGCAGTATTTCAAGCTCTTCTAGTTGTTTGACAATATCTAGGCGCGCTTGCGGCTTTAACTGTCTTTGGATTATATAATCATTCCCGTCCAAATCAGGCTGAATAGAAGGATTTTCATCAAAAACCATTTTTTCTCTTTCCAACACCTGTAATCCCATGTATGCAGAACCCAAATCTCCAGAGGCTACTATTAGATCATACTCTTTAGCTCCAGATCTATACGTGATTTTGTTCTTATTTGCCTTTCCTAACACCGTCACATTAATAATTAAACCCGAGGTGGAAGAAGTTGTGTCTCCACCAACCAGATCCACTTTATAAAATTCACATGCTTCGGCAATTCCATTATACAATTCCTCGAGAGCCTCAACAGAAAACCTATTTGATACCGCAACAGAAACAAGAACTTGTTCTGGTTTTGCATTCATGGCGCAAATATCAGACACATTAACCGAAATAGCCTTGTATCCTAAAAAACTTAATGGAACATAAGTAAGATCAAAGTGAACTCCTTCGATAAGCGCATCGGTGGAGGCAAGTATGGCTTCTTTATCGTTAGAATTGATAACGGCCGCATCATCTCCGACACCATAAAGAGAAGAATTGTTTTGCGTTTTAAATTTATTTGTTAACCTGTTTATTAACTCAAATTCTCCAAGTTGATCCAGTTCGGTTCTTTTTTGTTCGTCCATCTTATATCAAATTAAAAAGAGAGGCTTTGAAGAGCCTCTCTTTGTTGACCCACCAGGGCTCGAACCTGGACTCTTCTGTACCAAAAACAGACGTGTTGCCAGTTACACCATGGGTCATTGTGGGGGCAAATTTAAAAACTTCTTTTTAATATTAAAGCACAATTAAATATTTATAACAATAAATATGAAAAATGAATGCTACAAAGACAACTTTTGAAGAGCCGCATAGACTTCGTTGATATTATATACTCCATCGATTATCAAGCGTAATTTTTCGTTTTTTTGAACTAAGCGATAAGCATTATTTGATTGTTGAACATTCATTAATATTTTTCCAAAAACATCGGAATCATAAAATGGAGATCGTGCAACTTGAATAAAGAATGCAACAAACTTATTGGATTTAAACACTAGTCTCTGCATTCCTAACTTTTGGGAAAGCCATCTTAAACGAAAAGATATGAAGAGTTCTTCTGCTTCTTTTGGTAGTTTGCCAAATCTATCTTCAAGTTTGGATGAAAAAAGAAGAAGATCTTCTTCTTTTTTAAAATTATCCATCTCTCTATATAGGCTTAATCTCTCTGTAACACTATTTACATAGGTGTCTGGCAACCTTATTTCTTTATCTGTTTCAAAAACACAATCATTTACATCTTCAATAAAGCTATCGCTATTTCGGTCTTTAAAAAGATCTTTAAATTCCTCTTCTTTTAATTCTTTCATGGCTTCGCTTAATATTTTCTGATACATTTCAAAACCAATTTCCGCAATAAAACCACTTTGTTCTGCCCCTAACAAATTTCCAGCCCCTCGGATATCCAAATCCTTCATGGCGATATTAAATCCAGATCCAAGATCTGAAAATTGAACCAAAGCCTCTAGTCTTTTTCTTGAATCGGAACTTAGCAAACTAAATTTTGGAGCTACCAAATAGCAATACCCTTTTTTATTACTTCGCCCTACCCTACCTCTTAACTGGTGTAAATCGCTAAGGCCAAATTTATGGGCTTCATTAATAATGATTGTATTTGCATTAGGAATATCTATTCCGGATTCTATTATCGTTGTTGCTATCAAAACATCAAATTCTCCTTCGATAAAATCCATCATCACTTTTTCAAGTTTGTTCCCTGGCATCTGGCCATGACCAATACCAACACGAACTCCTGGACAAAGTCGTTGTATTGTTGCAGAAATATCTCCAATATTAACCAGCCTATTATTCACAAAGAAAACCTGACCACCCCTTGAAACCTCATGCCTTATTGCTTCCTGCAGAACCGATTCATTAAAAGAAATTATTTCGGTTCTAACTGGTTGGCGGTTTGGTGGCGGAGTATTAATAATACTTAAGTCCCTTGCGCCCATAAGTGAAAATTGAAGGGTTCTAGGAATAGGAGTTGCTGTTAAAGTCAATGTATCCACTGTTTCTCTTAAGGTTTTTAATTTGTCTTTTACCGAAACTCCAAACTTTTGCTCTTCATCGATTATAATTAAACCCAAGTCCTTAAATTCAACTCTTTTTGAAGCAATGGCATGCGTACCAATTAAAATATCAATTTTCCCTTCTTTAAGATCTTTTAAAGTCTGGGTTATTTTTTTTGCGCTTTTAAATCGATTTAAATACTCAACATTACATGGGAAGTCCTTTAGGCGATCTCTAAAGCTATAAAAATGCTGAAGTGACAAAATGGTGGTAGGAACAAGGATAGCGACCTGTTTGCTATCTGTAACAGCTTTAAAAGCAGCCCTTATGGCAATTTCAGTCTTTCCAAAACCTACATCTCCACAAATTAATCGATCCATTGGCGTGGATGACTCCATGTCTTTTTTAAAAGATACGGTTGCTTTTATCTGATCAGGTGTGTCTTCATACATAAAAGACGCTTCTAATTCATTTTGCAAATAACTATCTGGTGAAAAAGAAAAACCAGGTTTTCCTTTTCTTTTTGCGTAAAGTTTGGTTAGGTCAAAAGCCAGTTCTTTTATTTTATTTTTGGTTTTCTTTTTAAGATTTGACCAAGCAGCAGAACCAAGTTTATTAAGTGTTGGTTGCGTGCCTTCTTTTCCAGAAAATCGAGATATTCTATGCAAAGAATGAATACCAACATAAAGCACATCTCCATCTTTATATAGCAAACGAACAGCCTCCTGAGGATTTCCATTAACATCAATGGTCTCAAGTCCAGAAAAACGACCAACCCCATGATCAATATGAGTCACAAAATCTCCTTTCTGAAGATTATAAATATCTTTTAAAGTGATCGATTGTTTTGACTCCTTAAATCCTTCTTTTAAACGAAAACGATGGTATCTATTGAATATTTGATGATCGGTATAACAAGCAATTTTTGATTTTAACGAAAAGAAACCATCATTTAATGCGATGTTAATCGGAACAAAGACATTGTTTTGATTTGTGTCATTTAATATTTGAAATAAGCGTTCGGTTTGTTTTGGTTGGTTTGAAAAGATATAGGGCCGAATTCCTTTTTTTAGGTGATTGGTTAAATCCTTGGTTAAAACATCAAAATCTTTATTAAAAGTTGGCTGGGGTTTAAAGTCAAAAGACACCACTGCATTTTTTTTTGAACTATATTCAGGACCAAATTCAATTAAACATAAATCATTTAACTCTTTTTGCACAAATTCAGGATGAACGAATCTATCCAATATATCATGTTCTGTTGGAATTGAATCTTCTTGAAAACTTGATTTTGAAGTGATTTTTTGATGACATTCATTAATTCTTTCAAACAAAGAATCTTGAGAAGAACACCAAATTACACTCTCTTCGCCTAAAAAAGAAAATACAGATTGAAGGGTCGATTTATTTATATTGATATTTACATTTGGAGTAATGTTACAAAAATCATAAGTAGATTCGGATAGTTGGGAAGCAGGATCAAAAGTTCTTATGGAGTCAACCTCTTCTCCAAATAATTCTATTCTGAAAGGAAGGTCATTTCCAAATGAAAAAATATCCACAATGCCTCCCCTAGTTGAAAATTGCCCCGGTTCATATACAAAGTCAACTACCTCAAAACCAAAATCAACTAATAATTCATTAAAAAATTCAACGGAATAACAAACGCCTTTCTGTATCGTTAAAATTTTATCGTTTATCTCTTTTTTTCTTGGCACTTTTTCAAGAAGTGCATCTGGATAGGTAACTACCCACGTGTTTTTACCTAATGCACATCTTTCTAAAACTTCCGATCTTGAAATTGCAGTAAGACTATCTATTTTGTTTCGATTATGTTTTTTCGGGTTTGATTCTGGGAAAAACAACACTTGTTTTTCATTATTATTAATTGCTTCAAGATCATTAAAAAAATAAGCTGCATCTTCTTTATCGGATAATACAAATAAATGATTTCTATTATTTTTTCTAGCAATACTACTAGCACAAAATGCTTTGGAAGAGCCCGAGGTTCCTTTCCATTGAATTTTTACTGCTTTCTTTTCTAGTAAAGCATTTGTTCTTTCAATTTGTGGAAGATTATTAAAAAGTGAATTTATATCTGAAAGAGTCATCAAGGTATCTGTTAATACTGCCCTATATCCGATAATAAATCAACAAACCAAGATTCTTTTACATCAAAAGGTTTTCCTCCTTTGATTCTTTTAAAATCAATACAAGACATCGTTGAATTTAAGTTATCATCTAATCCTGCAACGCCACTATTTTGCTGAAGTGCCGAATCAACAGCAAACTCAACACTTTTAAAAATTAAATCTAAATCTTCATTATTAGATGCCGCTGAACGAGCAAAATATCCACTCTTTTGAACTAAAACTTTTTCAGCTCCAATGGCATTTGCAAACTTTTCTGCAAACCACTTTCCAGGATTTATTTCATCTAATCGAACATGTCCAAATGCATCTCGGTTTATTTTCTCTCCATTTTTTTCCATGTCAGAAATGATAGAATCCAAACCTGCACCTTCGCTTAAAAAAATATTTACACAATCTTGTTTGTCCATTATTTTTCGAAGTCTGCTCATTTCAACTTCCATATTTATTTCCATTTCCGGAACAAAAACTGCATGGATATCCCATCTTTTTTGATTTACCAAAATTTCAGGCAAAAATTCTTTTTTCTGAAGCATGTGTCGATAAATGGCCGCCGATTTCGCAGTAAGCCAGCCACAATTCCTGCCCATAACCTCATGAATAACAAATTGTCTGGAACTAGTGGTGTTTTCATTGACAACATTATTAAAAAACAATGCTGACTGTTCTGCAGCAGTTGACGCACCAAGAGTTTGAGATATGGGATAAACGTCGTTGTCAATCGTTTTTGGTAGACCTACAACCGTTAACTCATAATTATTTTCTGATAAATAAGAAACCAAATCGGCAGCTGTAGTGTTCGTATCATCTCCACCAATCGTATGCAAAATAGTTATCTTATCCTTTACTAATTGCTTTGCTGCAACTTCTAAGGGAACTTGTCCTTCATTTATATAGCCTTTTTTTATACAATCCTTAACATTGGTAAGCTTAACTCTACTGTTTCCAATCGGAGATCCTCCAAACGCATATAGTTTTGAGGCATTCTTTCGAATTTCATCATCAATAGAAATGAAATCACCCAACAATAAGCCTTTGTATCCATTTTTATATGCAATTAGTTCTATTGCAGGACATTTCTCATGATACGTTTTGATAAAATGCCCTAGAGATGAGGATAAACAAGGAGCGATTCCTCCTGCCGTTAAAAATGCCACCTTCATAAATAAAATTTATTTTTCACAAATATCGTAATTCGAATTTGAATATTTATTAACAAACAAAAGAAAGCAATAATATATAGAATGACTACTTTTGTGGGTCTTTTATTTATATGCTATATGTTAATACAAGTTGTTAAATCAAAAATACATCGAGTTCGAGTAACCGAAGCAGAGTTAAATTATATTGGCAGCATTACCATCGACGAGAAATTGATGGAAGCATGCAACATGGTGGAAGGAGAGAAAGTACAGATTGTAAATATTAACAATGGACAGCGTTTAGAAACCTATACGATTAATGGAAAAGCTGGATCTGGGGTGATTTGTTTAAACGGACCAGCAGCAAGACTAGTTGCAGTAGATGATCCAATTATTATTATTGCCTATGGGTTTATGGAAATGGAAGAAGCGAAATCGTTTAAACCTTCTATCATATTTCCGAATGAAGAAACTAACCAACTTTGCTAATGGCTAAAAAAGTCGTTTTATTCTTTGTAAAAACAATTCTTCCAATACTACTTGGAATTTATCTTTTCTGGTACTTTTTTGACAGCATGGAACAAAAAGAACTAGATCTTTTTTATGCAAGCATGAAAGATGCTGAATATTCATGGATAATCGTTTCACTCCTCCTTGGATTTGGGGCGTTCGTTTCTAGAGCAATGCGATGGAAGTATATGCTAGAACCACTTGGATACCCCTCCAAAAGAATGAATAGATACCACGCCATAATGATTGGATACCTGGTTAATTTAACCATCCCAAGAGCTGGAGAAGCATCAAGGGCGGCAATGCTTTATCGATCCGATGGAATTCCATTTACCAAAAGCTTTGGAACCATTATTAGCGAAAGAATTATTGATCTTGCTATTCTTGGCTCATTTACTTTGTTTACTATTTTTTGGGCGTATGACGATTTTTTTCTAATCAAAACCCAAATGCAAAATGTTTTTGGAACAGAAAAAACAGAAGGGCCTAATTGGTTTTTGATTGGGTTTATTATTCTATGTTTGACTTTTTGTCTGGTGCTTTATTTAAATAAAAAATGGCGAAATAAAATTATCGCTCTTTGCAGAGAAGTTCTTGTTGGACTTGTCTCGATATTTAAAACAAAAAACCCATCTGCATTCATTCTGCACACTATCTTTATTTGGTCTTGTTATGTTGTCATGTTTATGTTGCCGTTTTATTCCTTTGAACAAACCAAAGACTTGCCAACACAATGCATGTTTATTGCATTTGTAGCAGGAGCAATTGGGATGACCTTTACTAACAGTGGAGTTGGCAGCTACCCTATTTTAGTTGGGCTGGTTGTATCCTTTTATTTAAATCGGGAACAAGTAGGAGATAGCAAAGCAATTGGGAATGCTCTTGGTTTGCTTATTTGGGCATCTCAAACTTTTGTTATGGCAATTTTAGGCCTCTTTTCATTAGTTTTACTCCCAAATAATTATTCCAAAAAAGATGCATAAAATCGAAGACATAAAAAAACGCATTGTTTCGATAAGCGATACTCAAAAAAAAGTATCTCAATGGAAAAGTGAAAACCAAACCATTGTTTTTACCAATGGATGTTTTGATATCTTGCATAAAGGACATGTAAGTTATCTTTTTGAAGCAGCTTCTTATGGAGACAAACTTGTTATCGGCATTAATGCCGACGCTTCTGTAAAGCGCTTAAATAAAGGAAACGATAGACCAATTAATGATGAAAATGCTAGAGCTTTTCTTATCGCCGCTTTATCCTGTGTCGCATTGGTCGTAGTTTTTGAAGAAGATACTCCCAAAGAATTAATCGAAAACTTATCACCGGATTGCCTTGTCAAAGGAGGAGATTATGATGCCAATGAGACAAATATAGAATCCAAAAAGTATATTGTAGGGTCGGAGCATGTTAAAAAACGAGGAGGAAAAGTAATAACCATTGATTTGGTGGAAGGATTTTCAAGCACTTCTATTATTAATAAAATGAAATCCAATTGATCGCCTATGCTTAGAGTCTTTTTTTTGTTCTTGCTTTTAAGTTTTGTGGGGTGCACTCCCAAAAAAGAAAGTAAAAATAAAAGCCAAAAAGAAAGCATCTCTAAAATCCAAAAACCAACAATTTCATCTACTAGTTTAGTTATCCTAGGAACCATTCAAGATGCGGGATCTCCTCACATTGGATGCGAAAAAATTTGTTGTGATTCTCTATTTGATAGAGGCACTTCGAATCGAAAAGTAGTTAGCCTAGGGTTGATCGATCCAGAAAGCAAAAAAACCTTCTTGATTGAAGCAACACCAGACATTGCCTCTCAAATGAAAACCTTGCTAGAAAGTATTGATCAAGGAGACAAAAAAACACCGGATGGGATTTTATTAACTCACGCGCATATTGGCCATTATGCAGGGATCATGTATTTGGGTAAAGAAGCCATGAATGCTAAAAACGCATCGGTATATGCCATGCCAAGAATGAAAACATTTTTAGAAAAAAATGGACCTTGGAGTCAATTGGTTAAAAACCAAAACATTTTAATTACAGAAATCCAAGATCAAAAAGAAATCAAACTCACCAAAAACATTTCTGTTACTCCTATTCTTGTTCCACATAGAGATGAATATTCGGAAACTGTAGGATATAAGATAAAAGGACCCTCTAAAAAATGTTTATTTATTCCAGACATTGATAAATGGAACAAATGGGAGAAAGACATTATTAAAGAAATTAAAAACGTCGATTATGCCTTTTTGGACGCCACTTTTTACAGTGGAAAAGAGATTAACAATAGAAGTATTAAAGAGATACCTCATCCCTTTATTATTGAAAGCATGGCTCTTTTTAAAGATTTACCTCTAAAAGAGAAAAACAAAATCCATTTCATTCATTTCAACCATACCAATCCTGTCTTAAATAATTCGCCCGAAAGAAAGGAAGTGGAAAAAAAAGGGTTTAAAATTGCCAAGCAAAACGATGTGATAAAGCTATGATTTAATTGCTTTTTTTTTGCGAATTTTTTTAACATTCCATCTTGTAAGTATGATTGTACTAATTAATAAGGATATTAAAACAAACCAATAAAAAATAATTGCAGCGTATTTATAATCAGCTAACGCTTGATTACTTTTTGATGAGAGATAACTCCATTTACACTAAAAGAGATGTAATATAAACCAGCATTTACCTCGACTCCCCTGTCTGTTTTGGCATCCCAATTAATTTGAAGGACTTCATTTTGAACGATTCTATTTTTTAGAAGTTCTTTTACTTTTTTGCCGTTAAAATCATAAATATATGCCGTAACATTATCGCCCGGAGATAATCCTTGACAATGAATATTTAAATCCTTATCAAAAGGGTTTGGGTATACGAATAAATTGCTTGGTTCTATATTATTCTCGATAATGTCTGCAAATGTCAAGTTCATTAGACTATCCATGTTATAGTTTTCATCTCCAGCTTGGTATTGCATTAAATGAAAATATACAACCAACATCTCGTCGGCGGTATTAAAACCTGCCGTAATGGTAGCTGGTGGACTGTTTGGATTGTGAATATTTCCTGAAGTGTTGTCGTATACTGCATCGGCTTTAACCGTAGTACCAGGTGGAACATGCTTCATGTTTTTAAAATAGTAAAAGTCTTGCCATTCAAAATCCCAATGAGGAACATTAATCATTCTTATGGAATCTTGATTGGGTTTTAGCCCATAAACTTTCATGTTGTCGCCAATAAGGTGCATATGCGGAAAGACGCTGATAAACGAAAGATCAGGGTAATTTGAAGAAATGGAATAACTTGCTGATACAGAGGTAACCTGTTCAGGAGGTAGAGAGAAAGTCCAGTTTTGAAGAAGAGGCAAGGCAAAAACATCGCGAACGCCAGGTTCTCCTGGAGGATAAAAGTGAAAAATAACCTTAGTACTATCGGATTGTCCAAAGCTTCCTTCGGGATAATGCATGGCAAAAATAACCTGGGAATTCGCCCTCATATGCACACCCATCTTAAGTGGGTCTTGCGATGGGAAAATAGTAGGCACGGCACCTGGTGCAAAACCACAAGCCAATGAGGCTGTATTTGAAGAAGGAGTGATGCATTGACTTCCAAGACTATCTGTTGGCGAATTAAGAGGAACCGAATCGACATAAATTAGGGCATGATGAACTATGGCTTCATTTCCGGGAATCACCTCAATGGCTTTTATTACCCTGTCTTGAGTTAATCCAGAGGGAATCGTAAAACAAGTATAATCATCAGCCGTTGATGTTGCTTGGCTGGTATAAGCGGGCATTTGAATTTCAAGGTCTCCATTGCCTAAAATAGAACCAGAATTAAATACAGGAGGCGGAGGAGTATTTGCAGGATCTCCTTCTGGAGTACCGCTAGATAACCAAGATAAAACCGTGGTTTTTTCAGTGGGAGTAAGCGCTCTATCATGGGCATATTCCATATAGTTATTATCTGGTGGCCATGGGGGCATTTCATTGGTGTTAACTTGATCATATAAAAAAGAGGCAAGAGAGCTTGCTTCTTGATAAGTAACTAAAGAAAAACCTCCGGCTCCACCACTTCGATGACATTTAGAACATTTGTCATAAAAAATCTGTGCCACATCGTCGCTCCAAGTTGCTTGAGAAAAAAGAAAGTTTCCAAGAAAAAAAAGAAAGGAAAATAAAAGTAAATGCTTCTTCATTTTGTTAAAATACAAATTATCAAAATGAAATACAATTATAAAGCATTAATCATCAACAACTAAATCAGATAATTGCGCTACTCTTTATTTTTGATCATGGTCATCTCTCCACATAAATCAATTTTTAATAATTGAATAATCTCTTTCTTATTTTCAAGATTATCAAACAAATACATTAGCTTGGTTACGGCAGCCTCCGTCGTTAAATCTCTTCCACTAATGACTCCTATTTTCTTTAAAAAAGCACTAGTTGCATATGCAGATTGTTGGACAAATCCGGAATTACACTGCGTAATATTTACCACTATTCCACCTTCGCCTATATATTTTTTTAAGCACTCCTGAAAGGTTTTATTTGCAGGAGCATTTCCAGATCCAAAAGTTTCTATTACAATAGCAGAAAGACGTTCAATATTAAATAACTCCTTGTAGGATTCCATTGGAATTCCTGGATAAATTTTAAACAATCCTATTTTAGAATGAAGTTTATTAGAAAAAATGGGGTTTTGAAGAGACGATCGATGAAGGTATTCGTTATTATAGGCAATATTAACTCCTGCAACAGCTAATTGAGGAAAATTTGGCGACTGAAATGCTTCAAATTGATTTGCAGATATTTTTGAACATCTATTGCCTCTATATAAGGAATATTCAAAATAAACTGCCACTTCTTGTACAATAGAGCGATTGAATTTGTCTTTAGCTGAGGCTATTTCAATAGCTGTAATGAGGTTTTCTCTTCCATCGGTTCTTATGGTTCCTATTGGTAACTGGGAACCGGTTAAAATAATTGGCTTTTGTGTTCCCTGAATTAAAAAACTAAGTGCAGAAGCTGTATAGGCCATGGTATCAGAGCCATGCAAAATAACAAAACCATCATAAGTAGAATAATGCTCTTTAATTAACTCGGATAAGTCGACCCAATTGGATGGCAACATTTCTGAAGAATCTATAGGCTCATCAGTACTAATGCAGGTAATTTCCGTTTCAAATCTTTTTAATTCTGGGACATGGTCATAAATTAATTCAAAATCAATGGCTTTTAAACGATCGGTTTCGGGATCCTTTATCATTCCTATGGTTCCTCCAGTATATATTAATAAAACCGCTGATTTTTTCACGAACTAAAGACTAAGGTTAAATAATTCTGCTGCATTTTTTGTGGTTAATTTCTCTATTTCAAGCAAGGGAATATCCAACACTTCGGAAACTTTTTGAGCAACATGGACAATATACGAACTTTCATTTCTTTTTCCTCTATATGGCACTGGAGGAAGGTATGGAGAATCTGTTTCCAAAATAAGTTTGTTTAGAGGAATATGCTTTAAAACATCAGAAAGCCCTGAGTTTTTATAGGTAAGCACCCCTCCTATTCCAAAATAAAAATTAGTGTACGAATTTATTTTTTCTACTTCTTGTAGCCTTCCTGTAAAACAATGAAAAACCCCAGAAAGTTTTTTTAAGTTAAGTGTGTCCAAAACTTCAAATATTTCTGTAAAGCTGTCTCTTGCATGAATAACCACAGGGAGGTTCAGTTCATTTGCAAGCTTTAATTGTACCGAAAACGCTTTTTTTTGTTCTTCCAAAAAGGTTTTGTCCCAATATAAATCAATGCCTATTTCTCCAAGGGCAATGTAGGGTTTTTCTCTTAGTAGCTTTTCAATAGGTGCAAATTGACTTTCCCAATCGTTATTAATGCTACATGGATGAAGCCCCATCATGGGGTAAAACATATCAGGGTGTTTTTGACAAATGTCTTCCATTAAGGAAATAGAATCCATGTCAATATTTGGCAATAAAATTTTGGCCACCTTATTTTCTTTGGCTCTGTCTAGAACTTCCAAAAAATCGTTTTGAAACTCCTTCGCGTAAAGATGGGAATGCGTATCGATTAACATTGCTAAAAAAGAGATAAACTTATGCCAAACTGCAACCAGTTTATGTTGGTGCTTTTTTTATTTCGAAAAAGCGAATTTAAATTATAGGAAGCAAAAAAGGCATAATTTCTAATGCCTAATCGAGCATGCACGGAATAGGTAAACCTTGAAGATTTATCCGTAAAATCAAGCTTCGTATTTTGGCTTTCTTCGGGATAAAACATTTTTGAAATCAAACCCGTTTGAAATCCTAATTTTGCTCCCAAGTGAAATTTTGTGTGCTGCCAGCCCTTTGATCTAAATCTTAATTCTATTGGAATAAACAAATTACTAGAAATTAATTTGTTTTTTGAATACGTATCTTCAGGTGTTTTCTCCGAAATAACAACTACTCCCCCATGAAGTGAATTAAGTTTATCCCGCATTTGGATGTGTGAAAATGCCATTCCTATTCCTGTTCCAAATGAAAGCGTGTTTTTTTTATTTAAGGGGATATCAAAAATAAAATTTGGATTCACTCCAAAGGAATTATATCCTTGAGAAAAAGGAGAAATCTCTCCCGAAAAATCATTGTATGTGATGTCAATCACAAGTCTATCATACTTTGGCAAGTAACGGTCTTTTTTGTAATTCCAACCATGTATGTACCAAAAAATTCCTGGATTATGTTTTTCTTGACGCTCTTTATTTCTTTGTGCAATGCTTTTAAAACACGAAGAAAAAACCATGAAACATATAAAGAGTCTTAAAATCATTTATTTAGAATTAATTTTTTTCTCCCACTCCCACGCATGTATTAACGCATCAGCAATGGAATAGGATGCCTCCCAAGACAATATTTTTTTTGCCTTGCTAACGTTTGCATATATTTCGGTTACATCTCCACTCCTTCTTGGACCAAAAGACCAATTTAATTTTTGACCAGTTTTGGATTCAAATAGCGTAATTAATTCTAAAACACTTGTTCCTTTTCCAGTGCCTACATTAATTACTTCACAACAAGAACTTTCTTGTTTTTCCAAAAAAGAAATTGCTTTAACATGTGCATTAGCAAGATCCATAACATGGATGTAATCTCGAATACAAGTGCCATCTTTTGTTGGATAATCATTTCCAAAAACAGTTAATTCCTCTAATTTGCCAATGGCGGTTTGTGTAACATATGGCAATAAATTATTTGGTTTTCCAATTGGATATTCTCCAATTAAAGCAGATGAATGGGCGCCAACCGGATTAAAATAGCGAAGATTAACTGCTTTTAGCATAGGCCATGCAGCGTGGTAATCTTGGATTATTTCTTCGGAAATACATTTGGTATTCCCGTATGGAGAATTTGCTTGTACTTTGGGAGTTTGCTCATCAACTTCTTTTAAGTCTTTTGGCTCTCCATAAACCGTACAAGATGAAGAAAAAACAAGTTTGTCCACTGCATGTTTTTTCATGCATTCTAAAACAACCATCAAACTGTTTAAGTTATTATGATAATATTTTAAAGGAAAATCGACGGATTCGCCAACTGCTTTGTAAGCTGCAAAATGAATAACTCCTTCAAAAACATGTTTTTCAAAAATTTCATTCATTTTTGATTTATCACAAACATCCACTTGATAGATAAGCAAGTCTTGCTCTACTAACTTTTTAAGCCCTTGAACCACTGTTTTATTTGCATTTCTAAAATCGTCTACAATGATTGGAGTGTATCCCGAATTTATCAAACTAACCACGGTGTGTGAGCCAATAAATCCAGCTCCTCCAGTAACCAAAATACTTTTCATGTTCAAAAATAAGGAAATTGATACTACTTTTAACGTGTTGTTAACTCATTATGGACAAAATAAATTTAAAAAAACATGCCAAACCAAAAGCGAGAGCTTTTTATGTTCTTAAATTAGCATGTTATCTAATAATTGTTCTGATTCTCTGTTTTTTTCTTTTAATAAAATACAACAACTAATGTCTGAATTAACCATTTATCACCTTAAGACATGTTCCACATGCAAAAGAATTATAAACGAATTGACGCTTCCCTCAAAAACCAATCTGAAATGCATAAAAGAAATTCGTATAAGTCTAAATGAATTAGAAAAAATGCGAGCACTTTCTGGAAGTTACGAGTCTCTTTTTTCAAAAAGATCACAAAAATATAAAGCACTTGGTCTTAAAGAAAAAAAATTAAGTGAGCATGAATTAAAAGACTTAATTCTTAAAGAATATACTTTTTTAAAAAGGCCTGTTTTTATGTTTGAGGATGGAATATATATAGGGAATTCCAAAAAAACAATTGCATTATTAAAGGAAAATAAAAACCTTTAAAGCAAATACTTTTTATGGTAATCAACCAAACTTTCTGCTGGTTTTCTAATTATTTGACCAACATTTATTTTAAGCTCTTTAGCCACTTCTTTTAGTTCATTTTCAAAAACGCTAGAAATAGATCCAACAAAATTAACTTCTGCTTTTTCAATATTCTCATAACATAAAACATGGGTTTTTATAAAACTTTTGAACCCTTCTTTTATCATCTCCTGAATGAACTTGTTTTCTTTATGAGATGCAATAAATGGCATAAACGATGCTAGATAAACGTTTGCATTTCCTTCTTGATAAACTCTTTCAATTATTTTTTCAGAATTTAAGTCAAATTTTTCTAAAAAGTCCTGTTCTATTTCTTTTGGAAGTTTCTTATATAAAAAAGAAGAAAGCAATTTCTTTCCAAAATAACTTCCACTCCCTTCGTCACCCAAAACATAGCCTAAAGCGGGAATTAAATCCACCAATGTCTCTCCATCAAAAAAACAAGAATTAGACCCTGTTCCTAAAATACAAGAAACGGTAGGCTTGCCTCTATAAGTTGCGTAAGCACAAGCTTTTAAATCGTGATCGATAACAACAGAAGCATTAGAAAAAATAGAAGATAATGCATGGTGCACCACCTTGTTCATCTTTTTACTAGAACAACCAGCGCCATAGAAAAAAACTTTTGTTACTTGTTTGGACAACTCCATTATAGAGTCATTTTTATTAATAGAAGCTACAATAGTTTGAGAATCATGAAAACATGGATTGTATCCCATGGTGCTATATTCTCTAATTGCATTGTTTTCCAACAACATCCAATCGGATTTTGTAGAGCCACTTTCTATAATAAAAACCATTAATCTAACTTAAAATGGGCGCCAGGCTGACAACATTTTGGCAATTTCTGAATGTCTTCTTCTTTTGCTTTTACCTCATCTGCATCATAGCCAATTTTAGCGATTTTTTGTTTTAACGCTTGCAAAGAAATTTTAGCTGGCTTAAACTTTACGGTTAGCATTTGCGTTGGAACATCCAATTCTGAATATATAATTCCTTTGGAATAATTAAGTTCCTCCTCAATTTTTTCTTTACACATGCCGCATTGCGTTGATGTTTTTATCACCACTTTTTGTGTTTTCGCTTCTTTTTTCTGCGAAAAACTAAAAAAAGTAATAAATAAAAATACAAGCGATAAAAAAGATGTTTTATTAATCATGTTATTCGTATTAAAGTTATTTTTCTTCATTTCTTTCTAATTCTATTCTAATTCCTAAATAAATATTTGTTCCAACAATTGGTCCCCACACTTTGGTTGCGTCAAAATTTGGGCCAAAAGGGTTTTGTGCATCAATAATAGCATTTTCTTGTCGATAATTGGTGATGTTTTCTCCCCCAAGATACAAGTCAAAGCGTTTTAATTTATAGGTTATTTGTCCATTCAATCTTAAAAAGGTTGGACTGTAAACCTCTTTTGCAGCTCCCCAGCCCATCGCTGGCAATCTTGTTGAACCAATAATAACAGGGGTTAAATCAAATTCCCAACGTTTATTTCTTGTAGAATATGCAAAATTCATAAAGCCGCGGTGCTTTGGAAGCATTACTTGCTGTTGAAGCTCTCCAGCATATTCGGCTTTTACATCGAGTAATTTATATGCAAATCGAAGGTCCAAGTTTTTGAATGGACTAATAGCCAGCTCAACTTGAACAGCATTCGAATACGATACCCCATTTAAATTCTTAAAGACAATTAAATTAGGATCTTGGTCTCTGTCTGCTATTAATTGATTTTCAAATCTTGTGTGGTAATAATCAAGAGTAAGACTGGATTTTCTTTTAAATAATTTAAATCGTTGAATAATGGAGAAACCACCATTCCAAGAAATTTCTGGGAGAATCTGATCGGGATAAACCCAGGTTTTTGAATTAGCTAAAAGTGAAATATTATCGATAATCATGTTTGGAACTCGCCATGCTTTTCCGGCAGTTAAACGCAAATCGGTATACTCTGAAAGAATAAATTTTAAGTGTGCTCTGGGTGAAAATTGAGACCCATACAAATTATGATAATCGTATCTACTTCCTAAAATTACATTCATTCGAGCACTTGAAAAAGTATATTCAAAAAAAGCTCCAGGAACGTATTGAATCATCGATAAAGTGGTATCTAAATTTTGAGTGATGTCGGAATACACGAAACTCAAACCTGTTTTTATGGCATGGTCCTTATTTCCGATACAGTCATCATAAATAACATTTAAGTAGCCTCTTTTTTCATCTCCGGAGAAATTTCTTGAACCAAACTGGCTTTGTAACTGATGGATTTTATAATTAGAAACCAAACCAAGTGAACGATTGATTTTTTTAAAGAAAAAACCTGTTTTTGCAAATAAATCAATGTTTTTGGTGGTTTTGTCAACGTTATATAGAGGTAAGACTGTTGCCTTATTGAATTGTCCCCCACTATGATTGTCTGCGTACAAATGTGCGCCAAATTGTGCTTCCATATTTTCACCTCGGTAATCCCATCTATTTAAAAAAGAAAAATCTGTTCCGGTGGACATGTCTAAAAACCCATCGTTATTGTAATCGTTTTCTAAAAAAACACCTGCCCCATGAGCCATTAAAGAGGTTTTCCATTTTTTACCTAAATGATGACTTGAATTTAAATTAAGTTCGGATCTGCCATAAGCATTTGCATATGCATTAAATAAAAAGCGCTCCATGTGATTCGGTTTTTTTAACTCCAAATTAACCAATCCTGCCATGGATTCGTAACCATTAACTACATTTCCAGTACCTTTGGTGATCTGAATAGATTCTACCCAAGTTCCTGGAATAGAATGGAGGCCAAATGCACTTTGTAAACCTCTTAAATATGGAATGTTTTCCATTTGAATCTGCGTATACACACCATCAAGACCCATCATCTGAATTTTCTTCGCTCCAGAAACAGCATCAGTCATATTAACATCTACGGAGGCATTTGTCTCAAAGGATTCTGAAATATTACAGCATGCTGCTTTTTTTAGTTCCGAAGAGGTTAATTCCTCCATATGAAGCGTTTTTAATTTTAAAATTGAATGCGATTGCTTTTTAAATTCTATGATAACTTCCTCCAATAGTTGATCGGAATACAAAACAATATTAAGACTGATAAAACGATCCGATTTTGTTAAAACAATTGAATCTGAAGTATATCCGTAATGGGAAAAAACAAGGGTATCTGGCAATTTTTTTGGCAAGATCAATTCAAAGGTTCCATCTTCATTTGTATAGGTACCAATACGAGCATTTACACATTTAATTTTAACCTGTTCAAGTGGCGATTTTTTATTATCAGAATAACCCTGAATTAATCCTCGAACTTGACATTTCAAGCTAAAAGAGAAAAAACATGAAACCATTAAAAATAGAAGTGTGTTTTTCATTCAATAAACAAACTTAAGTAAAGATTTAAAAGTAGCATAAAATTAACCCAAATAATAATGGAAACTATTAGCCTGTATATAGTTTCTTTGGTGTATATTTGCACCGTGAATTTAAAAGAAACCTATACAGAAAAAGCTGGGAAAATACTGTTAAGGCTTGGGATAAGAAGCGTTACGGTTGATGACATCGCTCGTGAATTAGGGGTTTCAAAAAAAACCATTTATGTCTATTTTAAGAATAAAAAGGACCTTGTTTTATCCATTTTAAAACAAAAACTTAAAAAAGATCGCGAAAAGCTAAAACAAAGTGTGGAAGAATCTGAAAATGCAATTGATGAGCTACTTATCATGTCAAAATACATTGAAGAAGAATTTTACTCTATTAACCCTTCCATTTTACATGACATTAAAAAATACCATACTGAAGCATGGGACATACTGGAAAAGCACAAGTGGACATTTGTTTTAAATGGAATCGAAAAAAACATTTATAGAGGCATTAAAGAAGATATTTATCACAATGAATGTAACCCATCCATAATTGCAAAACTTTATGTTGGAAAATGCGATTTAATAATGAATGGGGAAATTTTTGAATACCCTGAACACAAATTAGATCTAGTTTTTAGAGATGCTATTTTCTTTCATATTAGAGGTCTTGTTAATTCTAAAGGGTTAAACTATTTACAAAAAAGACTAAAAAACACTTAAAATGAAATATTTACTTTTTTCGATTTTGTTTTCGATTTCGTTTTTATACCAGGCGCAAGATTCCCTAAGTTTTTCAATGGATCGAGCAGTTAATTATGCGCTAGAAAATCACTTGTCGATAAAAAAATCTTCTCTAGAACTTCAAAAATCAATTCAACAAAAAAAAGAAACACAAGGAATTGGTTTGCCTCAAATAAATGCAGAAGGAAGTTTTAACCATTTTCCTAATCTACCTGTTCAAGTTTTATCGGCATCTTTTTTTAATCCTTTTGCTCCAGAAGAGGAAATTATCGCCTTTAGAGCTGGAACAAAATTTAACACCAATGCTTCCTTACAAATTAACCAATTATTGTTTAATGGCTCCTACATCGTAGGACTTGAATTTTCAAGGTTTTTAATCGATATGCAACAGGCATTCATTGAAAAAAGTGAATTGGAGGTTTGTTATCAAGTTAAGCTTGCTTATCAAGCATCAGTGGTGTCTAAGGAAAATCTGGTTTTTTTAGATTCCATGTTATATCTGACTCAAAAAACATTTACTCAACAAAAAGACTTAGTTAAACTTGGCGCTCTTAGCCCAGATGAGCTTCATCAAATTGAATTTTTAGTGAGCAGTGCTAAATCGCGATTAAAAAGCGCCGAAATACAATATAAAAACAGCCTTTTAGCATTAAAAATATCCATGTTTTACCCTTTAGAAATGGAGCTCATTTTAAGCGAAGATGTTAAATCAATAACTAGAAACAACCTTCTTCCTAAAGGCAGTATTGACGATAACATTGATCTTAAAATTTTAAAAAATCAAGAGCAGTTAACTAAATACGACATCAAAAACAATATTGCTGTTAAGCTACCTTCATTATCTGCTAGCTTTCAACATGCATACAATGCCTATCGAAATAAATTTGATTTTTTTGCGGATAAACCATGGTATCCGCAAACAATTTGGGGTATAAAATTAGGGATACCAATTTATTCTGGAGGGCAAAAAAATGCAAAGATTCAACAATCTAAAATTGAACTATTGAAAAATCAAAATGACACGAAACTTTTAGAGTATAATCTTAACGCTCAAGAAATTCAAATAAAAAGAAACTATCAAAATGCCCTTATTAATCTTGAACTACAAGAAAAAAACATTTCATTAGCACAAAAAATTTACAAAAACTCGTTAATCAGAAAGGATCTTGGCGCAGCAAACAATCTAATTATAACCCAACAATACAATCAATTAATCAGTGCTAAAACGAGTCATAATCTTGCATACCTTGAGGTATTACAAACTCAAATAAACTTAGAAAAAATTTATAACCAAATTTTAAATACGAAATGAAACTAAACAAAATACTTCTATTTCAATTTATTCTCGCATCCACAATCCCAGTAATATTTATGGGATGTTCTGAAAAAAAAGAAGCGAAAAATAAAAAAACAGAAAAAAAACTATTGCCTCTGGTTAAGATTCAAAAAGCAGAAAGAAAAGAATTTAAACACCAAATCACTTCTCAAGGGAGTATAAAATGTAATGAAGAAGCAATGTTAAATGCAGAAATAGGTGGCCTTGTATCACAAATTCACATACAAGAAGGCGATTATGTAAACAAAGGTCAAGTGTTAATTAGCATGGATACCGAACTAATGTCGCTTAATCTTAATGAATTAGATACCCAAATGAAGTATGCTAAGTTTTTGCTAAACAAACAAAGTGAACTTAATGAAAAAGGATTAGGAACGGAGATGGAATTAGAAGCAGCATTCAACCAAGTAGCTTCGCTTAGTGCCAAAAGAAGAATTATTAATGCCCAAATCAACAAATCGAAAATAGTTTCGCCATTTGCTGGGATTATTGATAAAATTTATACTGAAAAAGGCCAAATGGTAGGACCTCAAAGTCCAGCAATTCATTTGATGAACAATAAAAACATGGAACTTATTTCTAGTATTTCAGAAAAATATTTGAGCAAAGTCGGAAAAGGATCTACTATTGAGGTTTCGTTTCCAAATTATTCAGACACTATTTTAAACCTTAAAATAGATCAAATAAGCAAATCCATTGATGCCACAAACAGAACTTTTGAGATAAAATCGACGCTTAAAGAAAACAAACTGTTTTTATCTAACATGCTCGCAGAAGTTAAAATAACAGATCTATTTGTTAAAGATGGATTAATCATTCCAAGTAAAGCAATCATGAAATCTCCGGATAACGTTGACTTTATTTTTGTTGCTACAAAAACAGAAAAAGAAAACTACAAAGTTGTAGAAGTTGTTGTGGAAGTTATCGAAAAATATAATCAAGAAGCACTAATTAAAGACAATAAAAAAATAAGCAATACCTCTTTAATTGTAGTCGAAGGAGGTAGAGGTATTGCATCAAAGGATCTTGTACGAATAAATTAAGAATAATGAGTAAGTCTATCAAGGAATTTAAACTATCCACATTAGCAATTAAGAATACCAAAACAGTATTTCTTATCACTTTTATTATTCTTTTTGGAGGAATTATTGCCTACAATACCATGCCCAAGGAAAATTTTCCTGAACTTCAAATACCAGAAATCTATGTGGGGATTTCAAAACCTGGATCTTCTCCAAAATTTATGTCTGAAAAAATAACCAAAGAAGTTGAAAAAGAACTGGCAGGCATAAAATATGTGGATGAAATAAACTCAAATTCGGTTAATGGATACACCACCATTCGCATCAAATTTGACTTTAAAATGAAGGTAGATGATGCGCTTCAAAAAGTGAAAGATGCGGTTGACAGAGCAAGAAGTAAAAAAGACTTTCCACAACTTCCTATAGAGCCTAATATTTTTGAATTAGACCCCTCTAAAATCCCAATTTTAAATGTCAATCTTCGTGGAAATAATGCCGCCGTTCTTAAAGAAGTGGCAGAAAGCCTTGAAGATAAAATTGAAGACCTTCCAGAAATTAGCGAGGTCGATATTCGAGGGATCCAAGAACAGCAAATGCGCATTGAGGTAGATCCAGTTAAATCTCAAGCAGTTAATGTAACCATAGATAACATTGAAAATGCAGTAAAAAGTGAACACCAAACTATTTCTGGAGGAGAAATTTTAACCAATGGAGTTAGAAAAACCATCCGTGTAGAGGGAGAATTTAAAGATGCAGAAGAATTAAAGAAAATAGTAGTCAAACAGGACAATTTTAAGCCCGTTCTTTTAGAAGATGTGGCGGAGGTGTTCTTTGGAAATGCCGACACTACTTCTTATGCTAGAGAATTTGGTATGCCTGTAGTAATGCTTGATATCAAAAAGCAAGGAGGAGAAAACCTTTTAGATGCATCTGACAAAATAAGCAAGCTCCTCGAAGAAGCTAAAAAAGAAGGGGTAATTCCATCTAGCATTAGTCTTAGTAAAACTGGAGAGCAATCCAAAAACACTCGAGAAATGGTAGAAAATTTAGAAAACTCTATCATATTTGGAATTATTTTAGTGGTTGGCGTTTTATTGTTTTTCCTTGGACTTCGAAATGCTCTATTTGTTGGAATTGCTATTCCACTATCTATGTTAATGTCTTTTTTAATCTTAAATTCTCTAGGAATCACCATGAATGTAATGGTCTTATTTTCACTGGTTCTGGCTTTAGGAATGCTAGTCGATAATGGAATTGTAATTATTGAAAACATCTATCGACATATGGATGAAGGGAATACTCCTGTTAAAGCAGGTATAAACGGAGTAGGAGAAGTCGCTTGGCCAATAATTTCTTCCACAGCTACTACCGTTGCTGCATTTATACCACTTGCCTTATGGCCCGGAATAATGGGGGAATTCATGAAATACCTTCCAATTACCCTAATTATTGTACTAAGTTCTTCTTTGTTTGTAGCCCTTGTAATCAACCCTGTTTTAGCGGTTAGCTACATGAAAGTTGGGGAAAATATTCCTAGAAAAAAGCGAATAATTATTTCATCCCTTGGAATGCTAATTATTGGTGGAATTATTATTGCAATGGGTTCTATTAGCCTTGGTAATTTGTTCTTGCTTTTTGGCGTTATTGGCTTTGTAAATCTATTTCTTTTACATCCAGGAACAATTGCCTTTCAAAAAGGTTTTTTACCAAAACTTGAATCTGGGTATGAAAAATTCTTACGCTATGCATTAAAAGGAGCTCGACCTATTTTTTTCTTATTAGGTACTATAGGCCTACTTGTTTTTTCATTTGTTTTAATGGGAATTTTTCCTCCTAAAGTGGAATTCTTTCCTGCAAACGAACCAAATTATGTGAACATTTTCATCTCCCATCCAATTGGAACAGATATTTCAAAAACAAACGAAACAACATTAAAAATTGAAAAGGATTTAAATGTAATTCTAAAAGAATACTTAGCGAAAGGAGATCAAAATAATTTAAGCTCCGAAAAAAATATTATTACATCCATTATTTCACAAGTTGGGGAAGGAACAAGTGATCCGGCTCAAGGTGTTTCGCTTGGAAATACGCCACATAAAGCTAGAATTACAGTAAATTTCACTGAGTTTAAACATCGAAATGGGATTAAAACTTCGGACATTCTTAAAAAGATCCAAAATGGATTACGTGGAAAATACGATGCTTCTATTGAAGTTTCTGCGGTTAAAAATGAACAAGGCCCTCCTCAGGGTACCCCTATAAATATTCAATTAAGTGGAAAAGGGGATTACAAAAATCTGATAGCGGAAGCACAAAACATCAAAAGATACCTTAACAATAAAAATGTAGATGGGGTCGAAAAGCTAAAACTAAACGTGGAAACTAGCAGGCCTGAAATACCAATTCGAGTCGATAGAGATCAAGTAAGAAAACTAAACTCATCGACTTACCAAGTGGCTATGGCACTTAGAAAATCCCTTTTGGGACAAGAAATAACTACTTATACAAAGGGAGATGAATCTTATGACATTGTTGTGCGGTTTAACAAAAAAAACAGAGAAAACCTAGATGCCTTGCTGGATCAAAGAATGATCTTTAGAAACAACAAAGGAAAATTAATGAACATCCCGGTTCGTTCAGTTATTGAAAACCCTGAAGAGATTTCCTCTTATACCGCTGTAATCAGAAAAGATCAAATCCCTGTAGTCTCCATTACATCTGGACTAACAGAAGGGTTCAACGCAAATGAAGTCGTTGCCAAACTTAAAACGCATTTAACTAAATATGAAAAAGATGTTGGATTGGCAAAAGGAATATCTTATCGTTTTGCAGGACAACAAGAAGAACAGCAAAAGGAAATGGCTTTTCTTTCTAAGGCATTAATGATTGCCGTTTTTTTAGTTTTATTAATTATCGTATCGCAATTTAATTCTTTTTCCGCACCAGGAGTTATCATGCTTTCTGTCCTTTTATCACTTATTGGCGTTCTCTTAGGCTTGGTTATTTCCCAACAAAACTTTGTGATTATCATGACCATGATAGGGATCATCTCTTTAGCAGGCGTTGTGGTAAACAATGCAATTGTTTTAATTGATTACACGAACCAACTTCGTAAAAGAAGGCGAGAAGAATTAAATCTTGGAGAAAATGATATTCTCCCTGCTAAAGACTTAATTGAAACAGCTGTAGAAGGAGGAAAAACAAGATTAAGGCCAGTATTACTTACGGCAATCACTACGATTCTTGGATTAATTCCATTAGCAATTGGATTTAACATTAACTTTTTCAGCTTTTTTAAAAGCTATGATGCGCAGATTTTTATTGGTGGAGACAACAACATGTTTTTTGGACCAATGTCTTGGACAATCATTTATGGCTTAACATTTGCAACCTTTTTAACCTTGGTTATTATTCCATCTTTATACTTGCTTACTTTTAAATTTAAAGTATGGTTATATGGAAAACTTAATTTAAAAATTAAGAGTAATGTTTAAGCTAATTAAACGATTAAATAACGGCTAATTCTTTTCCGACTTTTATAAATGCATTTATGGCTTTATCAAGGTCTTCTTTAGAATGTGCTGCTGATATTTGTGTTCTAATTCGGGCTTGATCTTTTGGAACAACGGGATAGAAAAAACCTATTGCATAAATCCCTTCTTTTAATAAAAGATCTGCAAATTTTTGAGACAAAGCTGCATCGTATAACATAATTGGAACGATAGGAGAATCCCCAGGTTTAATATCAAACCCGGCGGCAATCACTTTTTCTTTAAAATAATTGGTGTTATCTTCTAGTTTATCCCTTAATTCTGTCGTAGAACTTAAAAGATCAAATACTTTAATTGCTGCACCAACAATAGATGGCGCCAATGAATTTGAAAACAAATAAGGGCGAGAACGTTGTCTTAGCATTTCAATGATTTCTTTTTTTCCAGTAGTGTATCCACCCATTGCGCCTCCTAATGCTTTTCCAAGGGTTCCAGTAATGATATCTACTCTGTCCAATACTCCACAATATTCTGGAACTCCTCTTCCTGTTTTGCCAATAAATCCTGCAGAATGACATTCGTCTGTCATTACTAGCGCATCGTATTTATCAGCCAAGTCACAAATCTCATCCATTTTTGCAATATCTCCATCCATAGAAAACACTCCGTCAGTAACAATAATTCGGTAACGTTGTGCTTGTGCTTGTATTAATTGCTGCTCCAAATCTTTCATGTCTGAATGCGCATATCGATATCGTTGTGCTTTACACAAGCGAACTCCATCAATAATAGAAGCATGATTAAGGGCATCCGATATAATTGCATCTTCTTTGGTAAATAATGGTTCAAAAACACCTCCATTTGCATCAAAACATGCCGCATAGAGAATAGTGTCTTCGGTTCCATAAAATTTGGAAATCTTTTCTTCAAGCGTTTTATGGATATCTTGTGTTCCACAAATAAACCTTACCGAGGACATCCCAAATCCATGTGTGTCAAGTGTATCTTTAGCGGCCTGAATTATTTCAGGATTAGAAGAAAGTCCCAAATAATTGTTCGCACACATGATTACCACATTATCTCCACTATCTACATCCACACTTGCTCCTTGAGGAGAAACGATTATTCTTTCTTTTTTAAACAACCCAGCACTATCAATCGATGCTAACTCGTTTCCTAAATCCTCTTTAATTTTACCGTACATATCCCTATTTTTTACAAAACTAAAAAACTCTACTAATTATTGGATTACAATCATTTAATTAATCCGAAGATGGTTCCATCCAATCTCCATTATCTTTGATCAAATCTATCAATGCATTTACGGCATCAACCTCCATTACATTTTTTTTGACTACTGTTTTTTCTTTATATAAATTGATTCTTCCCGGTCCAGTTCCAACATATCCATAATCCGCATCCGCCATTTCTCCTGGACCGTTAACAATACATCCCATTATCCCAATCTTTAGACCTTTTAGGTGGGCTGTTTTGTTTCTAATTTTGGAAGTGGTTTCTTGTAAATCAAATAAGGTTCTTCCACAAGATGGACAAGAAATGTATTCTGTTTTTGAAATTCTTGTTCTTGTTGCTTGTAAAATACCAAAAGAGGTAGAATTGATTTCTCTGACTGGATGATCGCCTTTAATCCATACCCCATCCCCAAAGCCATCAATTAATAAAGATCCTGCATCGCTAGAAACCGATAATTTAAAGTATTCAAGATCCGTGCTTGATTCATTTATTTGAAGGACAACGGGTAAATCCATCTTTTGCGTTAAAAGAGAAACAAAAAAACTTCTAAAGTCTTGAGTCACGTTCTTTTTAGAAGTTCTTAAAACAAGAACAAGGTTGGCAAAATCAGACATATTTTCTGGCAAATCATTGCTAGCATCAACATGCAAAAATGCTTTTTGATTCTTATCAATAGCTGTTAAATCATTGGAAGAAATAAGCGGATAAAAGCCTGGTTTATTTTGATGTTTATTTTGCCATGTATCAAAATTGAAAATAGCACCTAATGTTCCTGGTATTTCAAAATCCAAGGGATTATTTCCTAAAAAAACATAATCTGCAGCAAGATCGCTAATGTTCCATTTATCTAATTCTATGGAATATGAATAGCCAAAACCAAAAAAATTGGCGGGCGAAATTTGTTTTTTTTTGGACAAATCGGCAATCACCACAGGGGGATTTGCCGAGCCTATATTTTCAACTCTTTTAGAAACCCTCCGTTGATATTCAAATGGGTTATAAGGAAGTGACGTAGTGGAGCAATTAGACTCCAGGAATTTTGTCTCGTATTTTTTTGCCAGCTTTTTAGCTACAGGGATTTCATACTCGGGCTCTTCGGTTAAAGATACCCGAATGGTGTCCCCTATCCCATCTGCCAATAATGCTCCAATTCCAACTGCAGATTTTATCCTACCATCTTCTCCATCTCCTGCTTCAGTGACACCAAGATGTAATGGGTAAATGCTTTTATGTTCAATCATGGTAGCACATAGCAATCGATATGCTTGAACCATTACTAAAGCATTGCTTGCTTTCATGGAAATAACTAAATCGAAAAAATTGTTTTTTTCGCAAATTCGAATAAACTCCATTGCAGATTCCACCATCCCTTCAGGAGTATCCCCATATCTACTTAGTATTCTATCCGAAAGAGAACCATGGTTGGTCCCAATTCGCATTGCTCTTTTTTGTTGTTTACAAATAAGAACCAAAGGGGTAAACTTTGCCTCTATTCTTTTTAATTCTTCTTGGTAACTTTCGTCTGTATATTCTATTTCTTTAAATCTTTTTTTGTCGGCATAGTTTCCTGGATTAACCCGTATTTTCTCGACATATTTTGCGGCAATTTCGGCTGCATTAGGCGTAAAATGGATATCTGCTACCAAAGGGCTTTTATAGCCTTTATCACGCAAATCTTTATGAATATGAAAGAGGTTTTCTGCTTCTTTCTTGCTAGGCGCTGTTAAACGAATTAGTTCTGAACCAGACTCCTCCATTCTTATGCTTTGTTCCACACTCGACAAGGTATCCATGGTGTTTGAGGTAGTCATGGATTGAACTCGAATTGGGTTATTGCCTCCAATGCCTATGCTTCCAACCAAAACCTCTCGAGTCAAAAGACGCTTATGAAGCAATGGATCATAACAATATGAAATATTCTTCTTTTTATTCATTAATTAAAGAAATCTAGCAAATTTATGAATTATAAATTTCTGATTGATAAATAAAGATTATAAAATATCAACATAAATTACCACAAAAGTGGTATTGCACAAAAAAAAATGCCGCACTTAATTTGCAAAACAAAAATAATTCAGAATTTAATATTAAAATGAGTGATTGCAATAAGTATATAAAAACACTTCACAAAAGTAAAGTTGGTTATGTCGCAAGACATGTTTGCGAAAATAAAATCATTTTATCTTTTGGAAATATTTTTTGTACTATTTCGGAAAAAGGATTTATAAATCTTTGTGCTGCTTTAAATGAAATTTCAAATGACATTGAAAACCGAATTAACGACATGATTGATGGGGAAAAAGTTATTCTAAGCACCCCTGTTAAATACATTAATTTAACCTTTAGTCAAGATGAATTTTATGCGGTTCAGGATTTACTTGAGCAAGCAAAACTTTCTTTAGAAATCGAAAAACACTTTTCATTATCGTAATCTAAAAATTTTATTATTTTTGTCGAGTCTCAAAAGGGGTGCCGTAAGGCTGAGATTACACCCATTGAACCTGTAGGATAATGCCTGCGCAGGGAAGATGACAAAGCTAATTTTAAATCGTCAAGAATTAGCCCCTTGTTCTTGTTTAATTTTTATTAAAAATGAAAACAAGTATTTTATTTACCATTTTCTCTTTTTTATTTTTTTCTCATAGTATTGTTGGACAATACACCTACTCTGGAAAGGTTACCGATGAAAAAGGAGAGCCGATACCATATGCCAAAATATATGGCAATAAGAATAAAGGAACTGTTTGTAATGAAAAAGGAATTTTTGAATTTAAAAGCAACTCTCCAGGTATTACGATTACTGCTATTGGATATGAAGAACAAAGACACATTTATTATCCTACATCCCAAAAAACTGAACTTATAATTAAATTAAAAAGACAGGTTCAAAATCTTGAAACTGTTCACGTGATTGCAACACGACCACAAATAATTCCTAGCTCAGCAATCCTGATTAGTAAGAAAGGCGATCTGGAAAAAGACAACTTTGGGCAAGACCTTCCCATTCTTTTACAAAATACGCCATCTGTCGTTACGACCTCAGATGCTGGAGCTGGTGTTGGTTATACAGGCATAAGAATTAGAGGTGTGGATGGAGAACGAATTAACGTGACTATTAATGGTATCCCCGTTAATGACCCAGAGTCTCATGGGGTTTGGTGGGTAAACATGCCCGATTTAATTGGATCAACAGATAATATCCTTGTTCAAAGAGGGGTTGGAACGTCAAGCAATGGCGCAGCATCCTTTGGAGCAAGTATCAATGTTAAAACCGACAACATTCGTGAAAAATCATATGCCGAAATTGACAATTCTGTAGGTAGTTTTAACACCTGGAAAAGTGGAGTTAAAGCTGGAACTGGACTAATAAATAACAAATTCTCCATGGATGTTCGTTTGTCAAGGATTTTAAGCGATGGCTATATTGATAGAGCAAGTTCGAATCTTAAATCTTTTTATTTATCTGGCTCTTATGTAGGAGAAAAATCTCTTGTTAAAGCGATTGCGTTTAGCGGAAAAGAAAGAACTTACCAATCTTGGTATGGGACTCCAGAAAGTAGACTTTTTGGAAATGGAGAGGAAATGAATGCCTATGCCGACAGAAATTATCTTTCGGATAGTGAACGCGAAAATTTACTTTCTGGTGGTCGAACATATAACTATTACGAATATGAAAACGAAGTAGACAACTACCAACAAGACAATTATCAATTGCACTTTACACATGCTTTTTCATCAAAAGCAACACTAAATATTGCAGGACACTACACCAAAGGAAGAGGATACTATGAGCAATACAAATACGACCAAAGCCTATCAGAATATGGACTAAACGATATTGTTTCTTCAAGTGATACCATTACTAGCACTGATTTAATTCGAAGAAGATGGTTAGATAACGATTTTATTGGCGGGGTTTATTCTTTATCGTATAAGATTAATGCAAATCTTGATTTAACCGTTGGTGGCGCAATAAACACCTACATTGGAAATCATTATGGAGAAATTATTTGGGCAAGAAATGCATCTAACAGTGAAGCTTATGACAAATACTATGACAACAACGCACAAAAAACAGAAGCAAGTTCGTATTTAAAGGTTAACTATACAAAAAACAAATGGGCCGTTTATGGAGATCTTCAATATAGAGTTGTAAACTATAATTTTGGAGGGTTTGATGATGTTTCAGGAGACCTGATTGATATAGACCAGCAAGAAGTGTATGTTTTTTTGAATCCAAAAATTGGTACCTCCTACTCTCCTAACGAAAACAACACCCTCTTTTTAAGCGCTGGAATTAGCCAAAGAGAACCGGTAAGAAAAGACTTTAGAGAAAGCTCCGTTAACAGCAGACCTAAACATGAAATATTAAGAGATCTAGAACTTGGTCATTCATTGATTACTGATAAACTTAACCTATCAAGTAATATCTACTATATGAATTACATCGATCAGTTGATTAATACCGGTAAAATAAATGATGTTGGTTCTTACACAAGAGTAAATGTAGACAACAGTTATAGAGCAGGAATAGAAATCAGCGCCATGTATAGAGTAATCAAATCTCTTTCCTTAAATGGATCTGTTGCATTAAGTCAAAACAAAATCGCCTCTTTTACAGAATATATAGACAACTATGATGATCCAAATTATGAACAAACACAAATAGTTCATGAAAACACGGATATGGCTTTGTCTCCTAATCTAGTGGGAAACATTGGCTTTAGCTATGAACCAATTAAAAATTTAAGTTTTAACTGGATGAGCAAATACGTTGGCGAGCAGTTTTTGGATAATACCTCTAATAAAGACAATTACAATCGAAAAATTGATGCTTTTTCATATACCAACCTCTCATTAAATTATACCCTTAATGATGTGTTATTTAAATCCATGACTTTTGGAGTGCAGTGCAATAACGTATTTAACACTTTATATTCAAACAATGGGTACACTTGGGGATATATTGCAGGAGGTCAAAGAACCGTGGAAAACTTCTACTATCCACAAGCTGGAAGAAACTTTATGGCCAGATTGTTAATTGAATTTTAAAAAAGAAAATAAAAAAAGGGAAGCGATGCGCTTCCCTTTAATATTTATATAAGCAAACTATTACTCTGCTAAAATTATCATTTTATCGTTTTGCAACTCTACCACTCCTCCATTAATAGATACTGAAATCTGGTTGTTTGAAGAAGAGGATATTTGATCGCTAGTAAATTTTTCAGCATCAAACTTATCAGAAAGATTCATGTTTATTTCTCCTTTCTTTAAAGACGAGATAATAGAAGCATGTCCATTAAGTACCTGAAAAATTCCATCTAAACCAGGCAAGGATACAGAATCTGCATTGCCTGAATAAATACTTGATACTGGGGTTAAAATCTCTACTTGCATGATTAAGCTTCTGCTAACATTTTTTCTCCAACTTCAATCACGTCCTCAATACCTCCTTTTAAATTGAAAGCAGATTCTGGATATTGGTCATATTTTCCGTCCAATATTTCATTAAATGCTTTTATGGTGTCTTTAATGTCCACTAAAACCCCTGGCAATCCTGTAAACTGCTCGGCAACATGGAATGGTTGAGATAAAAATCGTTGAACACGTCTTGCTCTATGAACCACTTGTTTGTCTTCTTCAGAAAGTTCATCCATCCCAAGAATTGCAATTATGTCTTGTAGCTCTTTATATCGCTGTAGGGTTATTTTTACACGTTGTGCACATTCATAATGATCTTCACCTACTATTTCTGGAGTCAAAATTCTTGAGGTAGAATCTAATGGATCTACCGCTGGATAAATTCCTAATTCTGCAATTTTTCTTGACAATACCGTGGTTGCATCAAGGTGAGCAAAGGTGTTTGCAGGAGCAGGGTCAGTAAGGTCATCTGCAGGAACATAAACCGCCTGAACAGAAGTAATAGAACCACTTTTTGTAGAGGTAATTCTTTCCTGCATTGCTCCCATCTCAGAAGCAAGTGTCGGCTGATACCCAACTGCTGATGGCATACGTCCTAACAAGGCAGAAACCTCAGATCCAGCTTGGGTGAATCTAAATATGTTGTCCACAAAGAACAAAATGTCTTTCCCTTCTCCATCGCCTTCTCCATCTCTAAAGTATTCTGCAACTGTAAGACCTGAAAGTGCAACTCTAGCACGGGCTCCAGGAGGCTCATTCATTTGTCCAAATACAAATGTTGCTTTTGATTCTTTCATTACATCAAGGTCAACCTTTGTTAAATCCCATCCGCCTTCTTCCATCGAATGCATAAAATCATCTCCATATTTGATAATTCCAGATTCTAACATCTCTCTTAATAAATCATTCCCTTCTCTTGTTCTTTCTCCTACACCAGCAAAAACAGATAATCCTCCATGTCCTTTTGCAATGTTATTAATTAGCTCTTGAATAAGTACTGTTTTTCCAACACCAGCACCTCCAAATAAACCAATTTTCCCACCTTTAGCATAAGGCTCAATAAGGTCAATTACTTTTATTCCAGTAAACAAGACTTCTGTTGCGGTAGAAAGTTGATCAAACTTTGGCGCTTCTCGGTGAATTGGCAAACCATTTTTACTATCAACCTCTTTAATTCCATCAATTGCTTCTCCAACCACGTTAAACAACCTTCCTTTAATTTCTTCTCCAGTTGGCATTTTTATCGCACTTCCAGTAGATTTAACTTCCATTCCTCGTTGGAATCCATCAGAGGAATCCATTGCTATTGTACGAACTAAACTTTCTCCAACATGAGATTGAACCTCTAGTACTACACGAGTTCCATCTGCTTTAAAAACTTCTAGTGCATCATAAATTTTAGGTAGTGCAACACCTTTATCAAAACTGACATCTACAACAGGGCCAATTACTTGTGAGATTTTTCCTTTGGTTAAAGACATATCTATAATATTAAATGTAGTATTCTTAAATTTCGGTGCAAAGATAATGGAATTACTAAATTAAACAGCAAACTTTTTATTGAAAAAAATTATTTTTCAACATGCCATTAACAAATCTCCTTCTAGCAAGAAATCGAACCGTTAAAAAAGAAAAAGAAATCGTTAAAAAAATAACTAACGAAACTATATATACTGCATCTACAAATTTAAGAACTATTGGAAAAGGTTCATTGGTTCCAGGCATTAATAAAACAGATTCCGAGAGCTGAATAAAACAAATTCCATAACCCAACAAAAGACCAAAAAGAACACCTATTGCTGAAATTAAGCTCCCAACATAAAAAAACAAGGAAACCACATGCTTTTTAGACAAGCCCATTCCTGTTAAAACTTTTAAGTTTTTTGATTTTTCAGCAAACATAATTGTAATAGATGAAATCAAGTTAAATGAAGAAAGAATAAAAACAAAAATCAAAATAAGAATCACGATAATTTTTTCAGATTTGCTTGTTTTAAAAATTAACTCATTTTTTTCAACTCTTGTTTTTACTACAAAATCACTTCCTATGTTTTTTTGAATTTTTTCTTTTATTTCAGTAGCATTAACCCCTTTTTTAAGGTCTATACAGATAGAACTTAACTCTTTTTTATACCCAAGAAGATCTCTTGCCTTTTCCAATGGAAGTAATAAAACCTCTTCATTAACTTCTTTATTAAAGTTTATTGCATTCTGAATGTGAAATTCCTGTATGTAAAACGGATTTTTTCCTACTCTAATTTTTAAATCTCTTTTGGGAGCATAGCACAATATTTTATCCCAAAAACCATCTTCATCGCGATTAATATTTAGCTTTTTCAATAATCCAGCGCCAATAAAACAAAAATAAGGAGCTTTCTTCTTATTGTTGGCAGTAGTAATTAAATGTTTATTAATATTGCTTATATCCAAAAAAGAACTATCTACCCCAACCACTCTCGCATTCACCCATTTTTTTTTATTTTTTAACACTACAAATTCCTCTACAATTCTAGAGTAGTCATTTACTTCTTTTTGAGTGGATATAAAAGATAAATTTAGTTGGTTTTCTTCAAATGTTTTGGTTTTAACAGAAGTGATTTCAAGATCCGTATCAAAATCCGAATACATCCGATCAATCATAAATTCAATTCCATTAAATGCAGAAATCAAAATAACAAGTGCTGCAGTTGAAACTGCTATACCCAAAATAGAAATTCCAGTAATTAAATTAATCGCATTTCTTTTCTTCCATGCAAATAAATAGCGACGAGCTAATAAAAAAGAAACCTTCTTTGACACTTTATTTTTTCAGTAATTTTTCAATTTTTTCGGCATAATCCAATGAATCATCGACAAAAAAATGCAACTCAGGAATTTTACGCATGTTTTTCAATCGCTTTCCTATTTCCCCTCGAATTTTACTTCGCCGAGACTTTATACTTTCCAATACGACAGATTTATCTGCTTTTCCAAAAATACTCACATAACATTTTGCCAATGATAAATCAGGAGTTATTCGAACAATAGTTATTGTAACCATAGAACCATGAGAAAACTCTGCCGAATTTTTTAAAAAATAATTAGAAAGCTCTATTTGAATTGCAGATTCGATTTTTTGTTGCCTTATTGATGCCATATTTTACAAAGTTAAAAATTACTTCGTCTTGATAGGACATTTAGGACATTGTAAAAGATTATATTTGTTTTTAATATGAAATATTTAAGAGAAATATTCCGATATACATTTAAATATAAAGCACTTGCAATGCTTACTATTGGGTGTAATTTGTTTTTTGTAATATTTAATCTTTTATCCCTTGTCTTATTTATTCCATTTCTTCAGCTTATTTTTAAAAGCAATTCTTTGGAAAAAGGTATTCAAAAACCTGTTTTTTCAGGAGACTTTGTCGACCTAATTAATCACATCAAGGACAGTTACAATTATAACATGCAAAAAATGGTTCAAGAAAACCCTTTGGATGCCTTATTTTTTGTTTGTGTAAGTGTTTTTGCTGCATTTTTCTTGAAAAATTTATTTCGGTATGGTGCAGTTTGGTTTCAATCCGAACTTAGAATGAGAGTCGTTAGAGACATTCGAAACACCCTTTTCAAAAAAGCCATAAACCTTCCTTTGTCCTTCCACACCCAAGAAAAAAAAGGAGACCTTATGGCTCGAATGAATAGCGATGTTGGAGAAATTGAAAATGCCGTTATTAGCATGATGGAGCTTGTTTTTAGGGAGCCAATTTCCATCATCATTCATGTTAGCACATTATTATATTTAAGCCCATCTCTTTCTGTTGCTTCCTTCTTTTTGCTCCCAATCTCAGCGCTAATAATATCTCGCATTGGAAAAAGCTTAAAGAGAACCGCAAAAAAAGGGCAGCACCAAATGGGGCTTCTTTATTCTGCAATGGAAGAAGGCTTAGGTGGCATTAGAATAATTAAAGCGTTTCATGCTCAAGAATTCATTAACAAAAGCTTTGAAGAAATTAATCTTCGATACCAAAAACTAATTACTCGTGCATTTAGAAAAAGAGACCTCTCCCCTCTTTTAAATGAAACGATTGGTGCCGGAGTAATGATTAGCCTGGTATGGCTTGGAGGTTCCATGATTTTAAATCAATCAGAGAACCATTTAACTGGAGAGTTATTTATTACATTCATTATTGTTTTTTCTCAGCTTTTAAGACCAATTCAAGGGATCTCAAACAGTATGGCCAACCTAAACAAATCAAAAGCTTCTCAGGATCGAATTAATGAAATATTAAAAACCGATCTAAAAATAACCAATCCGAAAAAACCGATTAAACTAACTGAATTTAAGGATAAAATTGAATATAAAAACGTAGGATTTTACTATAAAAAAGACCCTGTTTTAAAAAACATAAACCTTTCTATAAAAAAAGGAGAATCGATTGCCTTAGTTGGTGAATCAGGAAGTGGAAAGTCGACCATTGCCGACCTTTTGCCAAGATTTTATGACACCATCGATGGCGAAGTTACCTTTGATGGAGTTAACATTAAAAATGTAGCTATCTCTCAACTTAGAAAAAAAATCGGCATTGTTTCTCAAGAATCCATTTTATTTAACACGACTGTTGCTGAAAACATTTCTTTTGGTGACTCTAATCCATCAATAGAGCGAATCATCGAAGCTGCAAAAACAGCGAATGCACATGGCTTTATTTCGGAGCTAGAAAATGGATATGAAACCACAATAGGAGAAAGAGGCAACATGCTTTCTGGGGGACAAAAACAACGATTATGCATTGCTCGTGCAATCTATAAAAACCCCGAAATAATGATCTTAGATGAAGCAACATCTGCATTAGATACGCAATCGGAAAAACAAGTTCAACAAGCATTGGACAATCTAATGAAAAACAGAACCTCTATTATTATTGCACATAGACTAAGTACAATAAAAAATGCGAATGAAATAATTGTACTTGATAAAGGGGGGATCCTTGAACGAGGAAATCACAAATCTCTATTAAAGTCAAAAGGGGCCTATTTTAAGTTATGCCAACTTCAAGGAATTAATGAGTAAATTATGAAGACAACAGGAATTTTTCTTGTGAAGAATGGAAAAAGTGAATTCGCCTTTGCAACTAAAAAATATTCTCTCCCCAAACTAAAAGAAGACGAATTTTTAATTGAATCAGAAGCATTTGGACTTAATTATGCTGAAGTAATGGCTCGAAACGGCCTTTATCAGGACAGTCCAAAAAAACCATGTGTGTTAGGGTATGAAAATGTTGGGAGAATTATTAAATCTGGAAACAACAAAGACGACAAACTTCTTGGAAAAAGAGTGGTCGCATTTTGCAGATTTGGAGGCTACTCCAAACACGTTATTGCTAAAAAAATAGCAATCGCTGAGATTGATGACATGCCTGTAAGCCATGCACTTTCTCTTTGCACTCAAGGGGTTACCGCATATTACATGTCCCACTACATTTCTCCCATTCACAATGGGGACAGAGTCCTTATTCATGCTGCTACTGGTGGAGTTGGAAACCTTCTTATACAACTATCCAAAATACAGGGAGCTATCGTTTTTGCTAAAGTTGGTGGAGAAGAAAAAGAAACAATCGCAAAAAAACTTGGAGCAGATTACACCTTGAATTATAGAAAAGAAAACTACTTCAAAAAAATCACTACGCTATTAAACAAACAAAAGCTCGATTGTATTTACAATCCAGTTGGTGGTTCAACATTTAAAAAAGACTTTTCTCTACTGCAAAGTGGCGGGAAAATATTTCTATTTGGTGCTTCAGAAATTAATCCATCTGGGTGGAAATTATGGAATATTATACGGTTTATTAAAAAAATGGGGTTATTAATCCCGGTTCAATTAATTGGGTCATCCAAATCAATTATAGGGGTTAATATGCTTCGAATCGCAGATGAAAAACCATTTATAATAGAAACCTGTCTCAAAGAAATGATCGCTTTATACAAAAAAGGACAAATATCCCCTCTAAAGGGTTCTTCTTTTAAAAGCAATGAAATATCCAAAGCCCATCAATTTTTAGAATCAGGGAAATCAACCGGTAAAATTACCGTAGAATGGGAAAAAAGTTAAATGGAAGCACTGCTACAAGGAAATGCTCTATCGACTTTTTTAAACAATCCTTGCAATACTTTACCAGGACCAACCTCAACAACTTCTTTTGCTCCATCATTTATCATCTGATGCATGGTTTGTGTCCAACGAACGGGTGCCGTTAATTGAGAAACCAGGTTTTTCTTTATCTCGGACGGATCAGTAATCGCGGAAGCTATTACATTTTGATACACAGGACATATTGGGTTTTGAAAAGACGTGTTTTCAATTGCAGCTGCTAGCTCTTCTCTTGCAGGCTCCATTAATGGAGAATGAAATGCACCTCCAACTGGAAGGAGTAACGCCCTTCTTGCTCCTGCTTCTGAAAGTTTTTCACAAGCCTTTTGGACGGAAGCAGTCGATCCAGAAATAACTAATTGTCCGGGACAATTATAATTAGCAGGAACAACAACTCCTTCTATTTGAGAACAAATATCTTGAACCAAATCATCTTCTAAACCAAGTATAGCGGCCATAGTGGATGACTGCATTTCACATGCTTTTTGCATTGCTTTTGATCGCATAGAGACAAGAGTTAAACCATCTTCAAAAGACAAACATTTATTTGCTACTAAAGCTGAAAACTCACCAAGAGAGTGACCAGCAACCATGTCTGGAAAAAATTGCTCACCAATACATTTAGCCAAAATTGTGGAATGTAAAAAAATAGCAGGTTGAGTAACCTTGGTTTCTTTCAATTGATCGGCAGACCCCTCAAACATAACTTTTGAAATATCGAAACCCAAAATTTCATTTGCAAGTTCAAATAAATCTTTGGCTTCTTTTGAACTTTCATAAAGATCTTTACCCATCCCAGAAAATTGCGCTCCCTGTCCAGGAAAAACAAATGCTTTCATATTCTTTTTTTTGACAAAATTAATAAAACATAAAAAGTATCAATAAAAAAAAAGACAATAAAAAAACTATTGCTTATGATTTTAAATTTTGGATACTTTTGTCAAGTGAAGAAAAAGAAAATTTTTAACCTTTCTATATTTAAACGCTTAATCTCATATGCAAAGCCATATAAGCGGCTTATTATCCTCTCTTTTTTAACTACAATTACACTTTCACTTGTAAGCCCTTTAAGACCTGCGCTTATCGGGAAAATGGTAGACAATTACATTATTAAAACTCCAAACGAAAATGCGCTTTTACTCTGGACATTTATTATTGCTGGGATCTTGTTATTAGAGGGGGTTCTTTTTTTTGGAAGGGCTTACTGGTCAAATTTATTAGCACAAAACATTATAAAAGACATGAGAAGGAAATTATTTAAAAAAATAATCTCTTTTAAAATGAAATATTTTGACAAAACTCCAGTAGGAGCTCTGGTCACTAGAGTGGTTTCTGATTTAGAAGCAATAACAGATGTTTTTTCTTCAGGGCTAATTGAGATAATTGGAAATATAATCTCCTTAGTTTTCATCTTAATATTAATGTTTTCTTCCAATTGGCAATTATCTTTAATGACACTTATTCCAATTCCTTTATTGCTAGTAACTACTAAAATTTTTGCTAGGGCAATGAAGAACTCCTTTCAACTTGAAAGAAAACAAGTAACTAAACTAAACACTTTTGTTCAAGAAAGAATTAATGGAATGAGTCTTGTTCAACTATTTAATAGACAAGAAAAAGAAGCCGAAGAGTTTACAAAAATTAATAAAGGACACCGAAAAGCACACTTAAATGCTATTTGGGCAAATTCCATTTTTTTCCATCCGTTGAACTTTTAAGTTCCTTATCTATTGCCTTTCTTCTAGTTTGGGGTGCATTAATTGCAGGAGGCAAAAGCAATATTGAAATGAGACTCATGTTTGGTCAAATAATCGCTTTTACTCTTTGGATATATCAACTTTACCGTCCGATAAGAATGCTAGCTGATAAATTCAATATTCTTCAAAGAGGAATGGTTAGAGCGGAAAGAATTTTTGAAATTCTAAGCCTTGATGATCACATTCAAGATGAAGGCAAAGAAAAAAACACGGATTTTAATGATTTAATTGCTTTTAAAAACGTTTCATTTGCATATAAAGAACCTGAGTTTGTCCTTAAAAACTTAAGCTTTTCTATTAATCCTGGAGAAATGATCGCTTTTGTCGGTGCAACAGGAGCAGGAAAAACAAGTATTGTAAATTTAATGGCTCGTTTTTATGACTATCAAAAAGGAGAGATTTTAATTGGCTCAACTCCAATTAACGACATTCCTTTAAAAACAT
>JAQWKT010000069.1 GCA_029247685.1 Crocinitomicaceae bacterium
GTATTTACTAAAGAAGTGAAGAGTAAAAAAGCTTTGGAGTTAAAAACAGAAAAAATACAAAGAGGTCTTTATTATATCTTGATTTCTTCTGAGCAAAATATTTTTAAAGAAAAGGTTTTATTGAACTAATTCCAAAGGATAAGTATATCGGGGATTTTACAACAAATAAATGTAGTTGTTAACCCAACTCCCCATCCAATTAAAAGCTCTTTTAAAGAATGTTTGTTTAGGTAATAACGAGCACTCATTACAACCCCAGAAAAAACAACACATAATGGCAGCAAATAAAAAGGAAAGTATTGTTGATGGCTATAATATGCAATTAGAAATCCAATCAAGATTCCTAATCCTGTTGCATGGAGGCTGACCTTAAAAAACCAATTTAAAAATAAATTTATAAAAGAAACAGCAGCACCTGATAAAGCAAATAAATAAATCAGCTTTGGAATTATTGAACCTTCTGTTTTAGAATACAATAAATAGAAAAGAGCAAAGCAGTATAATCCCATGATAAAAATTGGAACAAATCGTTCTTTTTTCTCATCCATTTCAATATTAGATATAAGTTTTCTATTTCTTAACAATAAGAAAGAAATGCCTGGAGCGATCACACAAAAAACAAAGAATAATTTAATTAATGACCATTTAATTTCATCAGGCAGGTTCCATAGGTTATGTTCGTTAAAAATGTAATCTTCTTGAGATTCCGTATAAAAAACAATAAGCAGAGAATAAATAGGCATCAATATGGGCATGAAAACCCAAGAAATAATTTGTGAAAACAGTTTCATCTTAAATTAGAGTTCTTTTCTGAGTCGGGCAACAGGAATGTTAAGTTGTTCTCGATACTTCGCCACGGTTCGACGGGCAATATTATATCCTTTGTCTTTAAGAAGGTGCATCAGTTTCTCGTCTGGAAAAGGCTTCTTTTTGTTTTCATTATCAACAGCATCGGAAAGAATACGTTTTACTTCAAGGGTGGAAACTTCTTCTCCAGACTCCGTAGACAAAGACTCCGAAAAAAAGTATTTTAGAGAAAAGACACCGTAGTTAGTCTGAACGTGCTTGCTGTTTGCAACTCTTGAAATCGTAGATATATCCATGTCTACAATTTCGGCAATATCTTTTAAGATCATTGGTTTCATCTGTGTATCATCCCCAGATAAGAAAAAAGGTCTTTGATATTCCATTATTGCTGTCATGGTTACAAGAAGCGTATTTTGCCGTTGCTTAATTGCATCAATAAACCATTTAGCCGAATCTAATTTTTTCTTAACAAAAACAAGAGCTTCTTTATCGGATCGTGAAGTTTTTGCTCCATCGGCATAATTTTTAAGCATTACTTTATAGTCTTTGCTTACTTTTAATTCTGGCGCATTCCTTCCATTAATGGAAAGCTCCAACTTTCCTTCATTTTCTATTATTTTAAAATCAGGAACAATTTGTTGAAAACTTCTGGCCGCCTCGATGGAAGATCCCCCTGGCTTTGGATTTAACTTAAGTATTTTATCGATGGCATCTTTTAAATCGGCATTATCGATATCTAATTTTTTCGAAATCTTTTGGTAATGTTTTTTGGTAAAAGCTTCAAAATGATTTTCTAATATTTTTTTTGCTGTATATTTTGAAATGTTTCCATCAATGTTTCGATTTATTTGTAATAGAAGACACTCTCTTAAGTCTCTAGCTCCAATTCCAGCTGGGTCTAATGTTTGGATTTTTTTTAAAACATGTTCAATTAATTCCTCAGAAACCTGTATTCCTTGACTAAATGCTAAATCATCCACAATTGCATCAACACTACGACTTAAATATCCAGCTTCATCTAAGTTTCCAATGATTGTTTCTGCGATAAGTTTTTCGTCGTTAGAAATCCCAAGCATATATAATTGCTTCGAGAGTCGCTCTCGAAAGGTCTGTTCTCCAGAAAGTGGAATGGCACGCTCTTCTTCATCTTTAGATTGATTTTTAGCCTTTGTTTTATAATCAGCATGGTCTTCATCCATGTAATCAGAGATGTCAAATTCCTCCTCGTTATTCTCTTCTTTTTCTTGCTCTTGACTTTCAAGTTCTTCAGGAGCTTCTTCTTTCCCCTCCTCAAGGGCCGGGTTTTCTTCAATTTCTTGTTTTATACGTTGTTCAAGTTCCATGGTAGGCACTTGAAGCAATTTCATTAATTGAATTTGTTGTGGCGATAATCGCTGGTCTTGTTTTTGAGAAAGAAATTGTTTTAATGCCATTGAATCTAAAAGTAAGCAAACTAATGTATAAAAATTTATTTTTTATTCCTTTTAAAAGTTGGATTGTTTTAACAAATTTAAATTAAATTTACTTTTGTCTATGAAATTAAAAGAACGAATTTCTATTTTGTTTGCATTCGTTTTAGTTTGTTTATTTTCTTCTTGTAAAGTGGGGTTAAACTTGAGTGCTCATATTCATCATCCATATTGTGGTGGAGCCCAACCGACACCAGAAATGCTTAAAGGGAATTTGTCTGCGATGGATACTGTTTTTATAATCAAAAAAACAGATAAAGATTTAGTGAATTATGTAACTAACCAAAAAGTGATTCCTCCGTTGACTATTCTTGATAATAATGGAAAGATCGAAATCCAATTAAAAAAAGGAGAATACCACTTTTTTATGAAGGATAAATTGATTCTAAATAACAATCAATTTATAAAGAAGTATTCAAAAAATGACAAATGGCATGTGTTTAAAGGAAACGATTGCTTATTAAAATGGAAATCTACTCCAGATCAAACCATTAATCTAGATAGAGACAAAAGCAAAAAGATTATTTTAAAATCCAAATGTTTTGTTGGCTTAAACCCTTGTCTTAATTACACCGGACCTTTACCCCCTTGATTATGGAGTTTATAGATGAAAAATTAGAAGAGTATGCTCTTTTACACACTGAAAAAGAACCCGATGTTTTAAAAAAACTAAACAGAGAAACCTGTTTAAAAGTAATGAGGCCTAGAATGTTAAGTGGGCATCTACAGGGCAGGTTTTTAAGTATGCTCTCTCATATGATAAAGCCTAATAGAGTTCTTGAAATAGGTACTTATACTGGATATTCTGCACTTTGTTTAGCAGAAGGTATGCCCGAAAATTCGGAGCTAATCACGATAGATATTAATGAGGAGTTAAGTCCAATAGTTGAAAAATATATCAAGCTTTATGATAAACAGGATGTTATAAAAATGATGGTTGGCGATGCAACAAAACTAATTCCAGGATTAAACGGATCCTTTGACTTTATATTTATAGATGCTGATAAAGAGAATTACACAAAATATGTTAAGTTTAGCCTAGAGAAACTCAAAAAGGGTGGACATATCGTTATAGACAATGTGTTGTGGTCAGGAAAAGTATTGGAAGAACAAATGGATAAGGAAACAAGGGCGATTGATGAAGTAAATAAATTTGTGAATCAATGTAGCCAGCTACAACAAATTCTTCTCCCGGTTAGAGATGGCCTAATGATTTGTCGAAAAGTTTCATAAAAAAACAAAAAGAAACGATCTAATTTTATCAAGATGCATGTTTATTTTATCTTTGCGAATTAATTTTATTATCCATGATTAAAATCACATTTCCCGATGGTTCCATAAGAGAATATCAAAAAGGAACAAATTCCATGGACATTGCTAAGAGTATTTCAGAAGGTTTAGCAAGAAATGTTTTGATAGCTAAAGTAAATGGCAAACTTCAGGATTTATCATTACCAATAAATGAAGATGCGGCTTTTGAACTTTTAACATGGAAAGACAAGGAAGGAAAGTCTACCATGTGGCATTCTTCGGCCCATTTAATGGCAGAGGCTTTGGAACAATTGTATCCTGGAATTAAATTGGCTATTGGACCTCCAATCGCAAGAGGTTTTTATTATGACGTGGATTTTTGCGACTACCAAATCAGTGAAAAAGACCTGCCTAAGGTGGAGCAAAAAATGAAAGAGCTTGCCAAGCAAAAATTAACTTTTACAAGAAAAGAAGTTTCTAAATCAGATGCAGTAAGTTATTTTGAGAAAAAAGAAGATCCCTATAAATTAGAATTGATATCTGAATTAGAAGATGGGAACATCACTTTTTACACACAGGGATCATTTACAGACCTTTGTAAAGGTCCTCACATTCCACATACTGGTCATATTAAGGCAATTAAATTGCTTTCTATCGCCGGAGCTTATTGGAGAGGAGATGAAAAAAAGAAGCAATTAACCAGAATATATGGTGTTTCTTTTCCCAAAAAATCAGAACTTGTAGAGCACCTAGAGATTTTGGAGGAGGCAAAAAAAAGAGACCATCGTAAATTGGGTAAAGAACTGGAATTATTTACTTTTTCCCAAAAAGTTGGACAGGGTCTTCCTCTTTGGTTGCCAAATGGAACAGCGCTTAGAGAAAGACTGGAAAACTTTCTTAAAGAAGCTCAAAAGAAAGCAGGGTATGACCAGGTAATTACTCCTCATATAGGAAACAAAGACTTGTATGTCTGTTCAGGTCATTATGAGAAATATGGAGAAGATTCATTTCAACCTATTCGAACACCCGATCCTAATGAAGAGTTTTATTTAAAACCGATGAATTGTCCACACCATTGTGAGATTTTTAAATCCAAGCCAAGATCTTACAAAGATTTACCCGAAAGATTTGCCGAATTTGGCACTGTTTATCGATACGAACAATCAGGAGAGCTTCATGGATTAACTAGAGTTCGTGGTTTTACTCAGGATGATGCGCATATTTTTTGCACTCAAGAACAGGTAAAGCAAGAGTTCATGAATGTCATAGATATTGTTTTATATGTTTTTAAAACCTTAGATTTTAAGAATTTCAAGGCGCAAATATCGTTAAGAGATTTAAAAGATAAATCTAAATATATAGGAGCAGACAATAATTGGAAAAAAGCGGAACAGGCAATTATAGAAGCTGCAGAAGAAAAAAAATTAGACACAGTTGTTGAGTATGGAGAAGCGGCTTTTTATGGTCCAAAACTTGATTTTATGGTTCAAGATGCTTTAGGTCGAGAGTGGCAATTAGGAACAATTCAGGTGGATTATAATCTGCCTGAGCGTTTTGAACTGGAATATACCGGAAAGGATAACCAAAAACATAGACCGGTAATGATACACAGAGCTCCCTTTGGATCTATGGAGCGTTTTGTTGCTGTCTTAATAGAACATTGTGCTGGCGATTTCCCATTATGGTTGACGGCTAAACAATTTGTTTTGCTTCCAATTTCCGATAATTATAATGAATATGCAGAAAAAATTTCTAATTTGCTTAATTTTTCCGATATTCGCGGCCTTGTTGATGATAGAAGTGAGAAGGTGGGCAAGAAAATTCGAGATGCTGAAATGGCCAAAGTGCCATTTATGTTGATTATAGGAGAAAAAGAAGTTTCTTCGGAAACGGTTTCTGTAAGAAAGCGAGGAGAGGGAGATTTAGGCACAATGTGTGTTTCGGATTTTGAAAAACTTGTTAAAAAAGCGGTAGAAAAAGAGTTATCACAAGAATTATAATAATTGAATGAGACACAATAGAAGACGGCCACAGGTTAGAAAGGATTTAACTCCACTTCACAGAATCAATGAGTTGATTGTGGCAGAAGAAATTCGTCTTGTTCAAGATGGAAGTGAGCCAGAGGTTGTTTCTGTTAGAAAAGCATTGGCAATAGCTGAAGAAGCTGGTTTGGATTTAGTTGAGATTGCGGCTAAATCAAATCCACCAGTTTGTAAAATAATGGATTATAAAAAGTTTCTTTATAATCAAAAAAGAAAGCAGAAAGAATTAAAAGCAAAACAAAGCAAGGTTGTTGTTAAAGAAATCCGATTCGGCCCCAATACCGATGAACATGACTTTAATTTTAAGCTTGCTCATGCTAAAAAGTTTTTAAATGAAGGAAGCAAGGTGAAAGCATTTGTTTTCTTTAGAGGTAGAACTATTGTTTTTAAGGATAGAGGAGAAATATTATTGTTGCGATTTGCTCAAGAATTATCCGAAATCGGGGTGGTAGAACAAATGCCTAAACTTGAGGGAAAAAAGATGATAATGATGATTAACTCCAAAAAGAAATAGTTGTTTATTAATTGCAAAATGTCTAAATAAAAAAAAGAAAAATGCCTAAAATGAAAACAAAATCCAGTGCAAAGAAAAGGTTTTCTATAACTGGTACCGGTAAAATCAAAAGAAAGCATGCGTTTAAAAGCCATATCTTAACGAAGAAGGCAAAAAAACGTAAGCGAAACTTAACACATACCGGTGTTGTTAATGGGGCGGATGTCCCAAATATCAAATTACAACTTTGTAAATAAAATTGTAATTGGTTTAAATTTGTTTAACCCGATAACGAGTAACAAAAGATTTCAAATATTAACGAAACACTTTTTATCAAAAAACTTTTAATATTATGCCTAGATCAGTAAATCACGTAGCATCAAGAGTTCGAAGAAAGAACATGATGAAACTAGCCAAAGGATACTTTGGTAGAAGAAAAAATGTATGGACTGTAGCAAAAAATGCTATAGAAAAAGGCCTTGGATACGCTTATGTCGGCCGTAAGCAAAAAAAACGCAATTTCCGTTCTTTATGGATTGCTAGAATAAATGCGGGAGCCCGCCAAAATGGATTGAGTTATTCTCAGTTTATGGGAGCGGTTAATAAAAGTGGAATCGAATTGAACAGAAAGGTTCTTGCCGATCTTGCATTAAATCACCCAGATGCATTTAAAGCTGTTGTTAAAGCAGTAAATAAGTAAAAACAAGACATTTTTGCAATGCAATATAAAAGCCACCTTGATAGAGGTGGCTTTTTATCATTAGAGTATTCTTATTAAATCTCACTAACACTTTGTTGTAAATAACTCTTTTTTTTTTCTTGAAAAAAGGAATGTAAACAACGTATTTTCACAAATAAATTCGTCTTTATGCCCAAAAAAAAATCTAAAATATTTGTCTTAGACACTTCAGTTTTATTACATGATCATCAAGCAATAACCAACTTTGAAAACCACAATGTAGCAATTCCAATTACTGTTTTGGAAGAATTGGATAAATTTAAAATAGGAAATGACACTAAGAATTTTTCAGCACGTGAAGTAATTCGTTTTATTGATAAGTTATCTGGAACTGGTTCTTTGCAAGAATGGTTAGACTTGGGGAATAAAAAAGGAAAGTTTAAAGTTGTTCTTGAAACAAAACCAAATAGCCTTAATGCCGAAGAGATTTATGCTTATGGTAAAAATGACCATAAAATTATTAATGCCGCTCTTTACTTAAAAGAGTCTGAGCCTAAAACCACCGTGGTTTTAGTCACTAAAGACATTAATTTGAGAATCAAAGCAAAGGCTCTTGGCATTACAGCAGCGGATTATGAAACAGGAAAAGTATCCAATCAAGTTATAAATACGGGTAGTACAAAAAACATTGAAGGTGTAGATTCTGATGTAATAAGGCAGCTTTTTACAAGAGGCCATGTAGATGAAGATGGTGTTTTAGGAGAAAACAAAGTGATTAATGGTTATTACATTCTAAAGAATGGAAAATCTTCCTCACTGGCTTTTTATAATGAACAAACTCTTCAGATAGATAGAATTGAAAAAGGTTTTGTTTATGGTATAAAACCCAAAAATGCAGAACAAGCATTTGCTATTCATGCTTTAATGAATCCAAATGTGAAACTTGTTGCGCTTCAAGGAGTAGCTGGAACAGGAAAAACTTTGTTGGCTTTAGCTACAGCTTTAGAGCAAAATAAATCTTTTAACCAGGTTATTTTAGCTAGGCCTATTGTTCCATTATCCAATAAAGAAATTGGTTATTTGCCAGGAGATGCAAATGATAAAATAGGGCCGTATATGGAACCATTGTGGGATAATCTGAAGTTTATTAAGTCTCAATTTGGAGAAACGGAAAAAAAGCACAAAGCCATTTTAGACATGCAACAATCGGGCAAGATCATTATTACTCCATTAGCATTTATTAGAGGGCGTAGTTTGTCAAATATCATGTTTATTATTGACGAGGCTCAAAACCTAACTCCACATGAAATTAAAACAATTATAACAAGAGCTGGAGATAACACAAAAATAGTTTTCACAGGCGATGTAAATCAAATAGATACTCCATACTTGGATGAACATAGTAATGGGCTTGCTTATCTAGTTGATAGGCTTAAAGGACAGTCCTTATTTACGCATGTTAATTTGGAAAAAGGAGAGAGGTCGGAATTGGCTAATCTTGCAAACGATTTGTTGTAACAACTTGCTTTGAAACTAGTAATTATAACAGGTGGTAGTAAAGGACTTGGAAAATCTTTAGTTAAAAGGTTTTGTGAAGGAGAGTATAGTGTTGTTTCTATTTCTCGAACAAAACTTGATTTTTCCCATCGCTTTTTCCTTTCTCAATTTTTGATAGATATAACTAGCTTTGAAAAAGCAGAGAATGTGTTTAAAAAAATTGCCGATTTAGTATCACAAAGTAATCTAAAACAAATTATACTTATTAATAACGCAGGTCGAATCGGAGAGATTAAAAAAGTAGATCATGTTTCTTTTGGTGATATTTCAAAAACCATAGATTTAAATCTATCTGCCCCAATAATATTATCGTCTTTGTTTTTGTCAATATTGAAACCTAAGGCGAAAAGCTCAAGAATAATTAATATTTCTTCAGGGGCATCTCAATCGCCCTATTATGGATGGGTTGCTTATTGCTGCTCAAAAGCAGGCATTGAGATGCTGACAAAAACCATTTCTATGGAGCAATCCGAGGATGTTTTTTTTAAATCATTGAGCATAAAACCAGGGGTTGTGGACACGCAAATGCAGGAAAAAATAAGACAAAGTAGTCCACAGGATTTTAAGGAAGTGGATAAGTTTATTCAGTTAAAAAACCAAAGCCGATTGTATTCTGCCGATTTTTCTGCTGAAAAGGTTTTTAAGATTATTGATGCAGATTCATTTGATTCAGGCGATTCTTTAGATATCCGAAATTAGTTTCATTATAGGTGGTCTTCTTTTATTATTTTTACATCAAATGAAAATAGCTTTACTTGGAAATCCAAATACTGGAAAGAGTTCAGTCTTTAACATGTTAACAGGTCTTAGGCAGCATGTAGGCAATTTCCCGGGGATAACGGTTGATAAGAAGTTTTCTAATTTAAAAATAAATGGAAAATCTCACCAATTGATAGATTTTCCAGGAACAATAAGCATCTATCCAAAGTCTTTTGACGAACAAGTTGTTTACGATGTTTTATTAGACTCTAATAATCCGGATTATCCAGATTTGGTTTTGATGGTTTTAGATGCATCAAACATAAGAAAAGGACTTTTGTTTTGTTCCCAAGTGTATGATCTTAAAATCCCAATGGTTTTAATTTTAAACATGAATGATGTTGCAAAAAAGAAAGGGATATCTGTGGATGCTTCCCTTTTGGAAGAGCAGATGCCTGGAATAAAAGTAGTGTATTCGATAGCAAGAATTGGTTTAGGAAAGGAAAGGATTTTTGAAGCTATTGATACGCACGATTTAAGTGCTCAATTTAAAGTTGTTCTTTCAGATTATCAACCTGAAATAAAAAATGAAATCGAACAAGAGGAGGAAGCATTAAATAGACAAGCCTGGGTCAAAAGCTTGCTTCAAAAAGGCTTGGTTAACAAAGAAAAAGAGGCTAATGCTAAACCATCGAGTTTGGACAAGGTTTTGGTTCATCCATTTTGGGGATACGTTGTTTTTTTATCGATTCTATTAGCGGTTTTTCAAGCGGTATTTTTTCTTTCTTCTTTTCCAATGGATTTAATTGATGGAATGGGAACAGAATTATCCGTGTGGATTCAAGGCAATTTTTCAGAAGGCTTGTTAATTGATTTAATTAGTAATGGTATAATACCTGGTATAATAGGGGTGGTTATATTTATACCGCAAATTTTTTTACTTTTTTTATTATTGTCTCTTTTGGAGGAGTCTGGGTATTTGGCTCGTTCTGTTTTTATTATGGATAAGTTAATGCGCCCTTTTGGACTTAATGGAAAAAGTGTTGTTCCTCTTGTCTCAAGTGTTGCTTGCGCTATACCTGGCGTAATGTCTGCAAGATTAATTAACAATTGGAAAGAAAGACTAATTACAATTTTTGTCGCTCCATTGATGAGTTGTAGCGCAAGGCTTCCTGTTTATGCACTTCTTATTTCACTTGTCATTCCAGAGGTGTATTATTTTGGTTTTTTAAGTTTGCAGGCAATTGTTTTATTCTCGATGTATTTATTGGGCACTTTTGCCGCTTTAATAGTTGCTTTGGTGATGAAAGTTTTGGTTAAAAGCAAAGGCAAAGGGTTTTTTATACTTGAACTCCCTGAGTATAAAGCTCCAATACCTAAAAATGTTTTCCTTGTCGTTGCCGAAAAATTAAAAATTTTTGTATTTGATGCAGGTAAAATTATTTTTTGCATTTCAGTTATTCTTTGGGCACTTGCAACTTTTGGCCCAAATGAAAATTATTTACCTGAAAATCTAAAAAACTACTCTTTAAAAGAAGAGTCTTTGTCAGAATCTTCCCAATTAGAAAAATCGTATATAGGCGGGTTAGGAAAAATGATAGAGCCAGCTATTGCTCCTTTGGGTTATGATTGGAAGATTGGAATATCCATATTAACTTCCTTTGCTGCAAGAGAGGTTTTTGTTGGCTCATTAGCTACCATTTATGCAATAGATGATGTTGAAGAAAATGAAAAAAAGTTGTTTGACAAGTTGAAAAGTGAAAAAAGAAAAGATGGAAGCTCTGTTTTTTCTCTTGCGACCGGGTTGTCATTAATGATTTTCTATGCTTTTTCTATGCAATGTATGTCTACATTAGCTGTTGTTAAAAGAGAAACAGGATCTTGGAAATGGCCTATTTTGCAAGTTGTTGTTTTTGGTTTTATGGCGTATTTGTCTTCTTTTATTATTTATAATTTATTTATTTAATGGAAAATGTAATAGTCTTATCGATTGTTGTTTTCGCAGTAATTATGTTGAGTCGAAAACTTTATCAATCCTCTAAAACAAAAAAAAAATAATTGCGACAAGTGTGCTTGATTTTCTATGGAAACTGTTAAACCTTTTTAATTAAGCTAATTAAACGCATTTCATCTAGTATTTCTATGTATTTTTGCATGCTTAAACACTAATTTATTATTTAGCGCTTAGATGTCAATTTGGTCTAAAATAAGTAGAGATAAGATTCCTTTACATGTTGCTATTATCATGGATGGTAATGGACGTTGGGCTAAAAAAAGAGGAGAACATCGTCTTTTTGGGCATACAAAGGGAGTTGATTCAATCAGAAATGTGTTGAAAGTTGCCACCGAAATAGGGGTGAAGCATCTAACACTTTATGCTTTTTCCACAGAGAACTGGAACAGGCCAAAAGAAGAAATAGATGGCCTAATGAATTTGTTAGTTCAAGCGATTAGTAATGAAATTGAAGAGATGGATAAAAATGAGGTGAAGCTATCCATGATTGGAGATGAAATGCGATTGCCCGAAAAATGTAGGCAAAGTCTAAACGAGGCGATTGATAGGACAAAAGAAAACACAAAAATAAATTTAATACTTGCTTTAAATTATAGTGCAAGATGGGAAATTTTACATGCTGCAAAACAAATGGCAATAATGGCCGTTAATGATAAAAATAAAGTTCAGCAATTTACGAATGAAGATTTTGATAATTTATTAACAACTAAAGATGTTCCTCATCCAGAGTTATTAATTAGAACAAGTGGAGAGAAAAGGATTAGTAATTTTTTATTATGGCAGTTAGCGTATTCTGAATTTTATTTTACAGATGTTTTATGGCCTGATTTCGGTGCGGATAATTTTATTAAAGCGATCGCTTCTTATCAGTCAAGAGAAAGGCGATTTGGAATGGTTTCAGAACAAATTAATACAACTAATGAATAAAGGGATTTTTTTATTCTTCATGGTTTTTGCATTTAATTTCTTTTCTCAGGAAAAAGAGGGAGAGTCTATTAAAATAGGAGATTTTTCAATTGACTATTTAAAACCCCAGAAATATGAAATAGGGCCAATTAGAGTAGAGGGAGCGGATAACTATGACCATCAAGCAATTAAGCTTATTGCTGGATTAAGACAGGGAGATGAAGTAACAATTCCTGGAGATAAAATATCCAATTCAATTAAAGATTTATGGGAAGAAGGAATTTTTTCAAATATTGAAATTAGTGTTGAAAAAGAAATAGCTGGAGTGTTATATTTGGTTATTAAAGTAGCACCAAGGCCAAAACTTTCTAGATTTAAATTCAATGGGATAAACCGAAGAAATGCAGATAAAATAAGAGAGGAAATAGCGCTATATTCTGGAAAAACAATTACGGAAAACCTTGTTTTTCAAACCAAAAACAAAATTAAAGGATACTTTAGAGAAAAGGGGTACTACGGCGTTAAGGTTAACATAGATAGGATGTCCGACACCTTGGTAAACTCTTCTGAGATTTTTGTGATTAATATTACTAAGGGCCACAAAATAAAAATCAAAGACATTCAAATAACCGGCAACAAAGAAGTTCCTTTATGGAAACTAAAACTGGCCATGAAGGACACAAAAAAGAAGCGTTTTTGGAGATTTTGGAAGAACTCAAAGTTTGCAGAATCAACCTACAAAAAAGACAAGGAGTTATTGCTTGAAAAGTTTAATGCTGTCGGGTTAAGAGATGCAGAGATTGTGTTTGACACCGTGTATAAATACGATGAGAAACATCTAGTAATTAAAATAGAAATTGATGAAGGTCAAAAATACAGATTTGGAAATTTTGAATGGATTGGAAATACAAAGTATAGATCGACATATTTAGACACTATTTTAGGAATAAAAAATGGAGACTTGTATAATAAGTCTCTTTTGGAACAACGACTTTTAGGAAGTCCTGATGGAAGAGATATTACTGCCTTATATATGGATAGAGGATATTTGTTTTTTCAAATTATTCCGGTAGAGATAAACGTGACCAATGACAATAAGATTAATTACCAAGTACGAATTATAGAAGGAAAAGAAGCGCGAGTAAAAAATGTAACTATAAAAGGGAATACAAAAACAAGTGATCATGTTATTCTTAGAGAAATAAGAACAAAACCAGGAGACTTATTTAGCAAGGGAGATATAATGAGAACCCAAAGAGAACTTGCTCAATTAGGTTTTTTTAATGAACAAGCGTTTCAGGTTAACCCCTTGCCAAATCCCCAAGATGGAACCGTAGATATTGAATATGTGGTAGAAGAAAAATCTTCAGATCAAATTGAATTGTCTGGTGGATATGGTGGAGCAGGACCAACTTCATCTGGTAGAATTATAGGTACTTTAGGTCTCACATTTAATAATTTCTCCACTAAAAAGTTCTTTAAAAAAGGAGCATGGACCCCATTGCCTGGAGGGGATGGGCAGCGGCTTTCTATTAGGGCCCAATCCAATGGAAGGTTTTATCAAGGGTATAATTTTTCTTTCACAGAGCCTTGGCTAGGGGGGAAAAAACCAAATGCATTGTCATTCTGGTTAAACCATACTGCTTTATCTTCTAATGGGCTTATCAGAACAAACCCTGATTATACTGGTCTTTCGATAACAGGTGCTGGAGTTGGTCTTCAAAGAAGAAAAAAATGGCCCGATGATTATTTCACCGCATCTTATAACCTTAGTTATCAATATTATGATGTGGTAGACGACTTTAGATTCCCTCTTTTTCCTAAGGGGTATGCAAATGACATAGCCTTTCAATATGTTTTACAAAGAAGCTCTGTAAGTGCTCCAATATATCCACAAAGCGGATCGAATTTCACCTTCACCGCAAAAGCAACACTTCCTTATTCCTTGTTAGAAGGGGTTTCTGATTATTCTCAAGCTTCTGTTCAGGATCGATATAAGTATTTGGAGTATTATCGATTTAAGTTTACGGGAGAATGGTACTTGCCTTTAACCTCTAATAAAAAGTTGGTGTTAATGCCTCGTTTTGGATTTGGATATATTGGTGCGTATAACTCTTCCAAGGGAATTACTCCATTTGATCGTTACTCTATGGGTGGAAGTGGATTAACCGGAGTTAATCAGCTTGGCGGTCGAGAAATAATAGCTTTAAGGGGATATGAAGATCAACAGATTTCTTCTGTAGAAGGGGATCCAATAATTGCTAAATACACCTTGGAGTTGAGATATCCTATATCTTTAAACCCATCTGCTACGTTTTATGCGCTTGCTTTTATGGAAGCGGGTAATACCTATCCAAATTTTTCAAATTTTAACCCTTTTAATGTAAAGAAAACTGCTGGTTTAGGGATTCGTGTTTTCCTTCCAATGTTCGGAATGCTTGGTTTAGACTACGGTTTTGGATTTGACAAACTTGATTATTGGGCCGATGGATTTGGCTCAGGGTCAGACTTGTCGATTGACCAAAAGGGCTTTTATCCAAAATTAACATTCACAATTGGTATGAATCTTGGAGAATTATAATTATGGCAAATAAATTACTTATATTCACGCGCTCATAGATGAAAAACTTTTTTTTAGCGATATTATTATTGTTTTTTGGCACAGGTTTTGCCTCTGCACAGAAGTATGGGTATATTGATTCTGATTACATTTTAAATCTGATGCCAGAATATACACTTGCTAAAGATAAATTAGATAAACTTGCCAAAAGATGGACAAAGGAAATAGAAGAAACATATGTCGCCATTAACAGCAAAAAAGACAATTTTAATCGAGAAGAAGTTTTATTGCCAGAAGAAGAAAAATTGAAAAGAAAAGAAGAGATTGACAAATTGGAAATAGAAGCAAGACAAGTGCAAACGATGCGTTTTGGAGTTAGTGGCGATTACTTTCAAAAAAGAAAAGAGTTAATCAAACCCATTCAGGACCAAGTTTTTGAAGCATTGAAAACCGTGGCAAGTAAGAAAAAATATAGTTTTGTTTTTGATAAGGCAAATCAAAGTAACTTGGTTTTTGCCGACAGCAAATACGACTTGACAAAATATGTTTTAAAAGAATTAGGAATAAAAATTAAATAAATATAAAAATGAAAAAAACCATTAACCTTTTATTATTACTAGTGATGTTTAGCCCAAGTGTTTTTGGGCAAATGAAGATTGGGCATGTAAATTCTCAAAAATTATTAGACACCTTACCTTCCAGAAAACAAGCCATGCTTGAGCTTAAAAAGTTTGAAAATGAAGGAGTCGCAGAACTTACTGAACTTAAAGCAGATTTGGAAAAGGCTTATAAAAGATACGAGCAAAACGAAAAATCTTGGTCTCCTGTAATTTTAGAAATAGAGCAGAAAAAGATCATGGAAAAAGAACAAAGAATGCAGTCTAGACAAGCATCTTTACAAAAAGAAATGCAGGTTTATGGACAAGAGTTAAATGCGCCTATTCTTGAAAGAATTCAGAAATCGGTTCAAATGGTTGCAGAACGAAAAAAACTAAGTTATGTGATTGATGAGTCAGTTACATTGTACTTTAAAGGTGGCACCGATATCACCAAAGAAGTTTTGGCAGAGTTATTGAGGCTAGATGCTGCAGAAAAATAATTTTATAAACTAAACCTCATGAAAAACTCCATTACATTATTTTTAGGATTGGCTTTTTTTGTTGTTTCGCTTTCTTGCGAAGCACAAACAAAGAGCGAGAATTTAGAATGGCATACCGATATGGATGAAGCCATTAAGATTTCTCATAAAAAAAATAAACCCCTAATGTTGTTTTTTACGGGTAGTGATTGGTGTGGATGGTGTATTAGATTACAAAAAGAGGTGTTTTTTAAGCCAGAATTTGAAGCTTGGGCAAAGAAAAATGTAGTTCTTGTGGAGCTAGATTTTCCTAGAAGAAAGAAGTTGTCGGAAAAACTTCGCCAACAAAATGCCAGTTTGCAACAAACATTTCAAGTTCAAGGGTATCCAACCATATATTTTGTAGAGGCAGAAAAAACTGGAGAGGGAAGAGTAAACCTAAACTCATTAGGGAAAGCAGGCTACATGAAAGGGGGACCGTCAGTTTGGATTGCAAATGCAAATACCTTTCTAAAAAAGTAGTTATTGTTACACATAACGAATTTAAAAGAGGGTCATCTGACCCTCTTTTTTTTGCTTTGATTTAGCCTTACAAATAAATAATAATTAATTTAAGGAAAATTATGAAGCTAAAACTACTACTTTTTGCATCTATTTTTTCCTCTTTTTCTTATTGTTTTTCATATGAAAAAAATCACCTTGAACTTAAAAATATTTCATTTAATGATGAGTCAAGAACCTTGAATTTTCAGATAGAAAACCACCTTTTGTATGACTACAATCACCTTCAAGTTAATTTAATTGTTAATGATTCTTTAATAGAGTCTAAGAGTATCGATTTTATTAGTTCAAAACAAAAGACATTTACCTCTTCCTTTTTTATCAATAAAACAATAAAAATAAATAAAGACAAAATCATACTTTCTTTAGTTAAAGTAAAATATCCTAACGTAATTTATGATATTTGGGACAACTTAGTCATTCAGAAACAGGTAAATGAATTTGGTGGTGAATCCTATGTTGATGCCTCATGGAGAATGAGAAAAACAGATGCTAATGGGAATGTTAACCCTATTCCGTTGCATTTTTATATTCATGACTCACAAAATGTTCCTGGAGGGTACCTTCAGCCTAATCATATTCGCATTATGATTAGAAATGCTTCTGGATCAAACCCTTGGCAAGAATTAAGCTTTCACAATGATACTTCCTTTCAAAGCTATTTTTCTAACGAATCTCCAGATAATCCAGAAAGAAGTATTAGTGAATTCAATTCCAGTTTAAATGCTGAATCATCTTCAAGTACATCTATAAATTTTAAAGGGGATGAGGGCGCTTTTAGCTTGTCCACATATGTGGAAATTGATAGAGAACATTTTTATTTTACTTTCACTATTCCTGGAAGTTATTTTTCTGGATATGATGATATAATCGATGTTCAATGTGTTTTTGAGTATGCTGACTTAACCGTTACCGATGACGAGGTCTGTGTTCGTATATTTCGATCAGATTATGACATGCCTAAACTTCAGGGATGGTATCGAGGAGACACACATTTACATTCTTTTTACACACAAAATGATGCAGAAATTGGCTTTCCAATGTCCATGACAAAAAATGCGGCCAAACATATTGGTCTTGACTGGATTACAACAACGGACCATACTTCTGATTTTGATAATTATGGAAATACGGGTTCAAGTACATTAACTGGTCAAGCGTTATTAAATAGCAATTGGCAGGATCTTCAAGATGAAATAAGTTTGCTGAACAATTTAGATTCGACAATGATTTATATACCTGGTCAAGAAGTGGCAACAGCAAATTCAAAAAGTTTATTGGTTCATTTTTTGGCTTACCCAAACCCATCAGCACCTTTCAGTTTACCATTCCTTGGAGATGGGTATGGTGATGCGGTATTAAGTCCAACAGCCTCCACAACCAATACATCTGTAACCATTGATAATGCGCTTAATTCGGTAGTTCAAAACAATGGTTTTGCTTATGCAGCTCATCCTTTTGCCTCTTCTGATGCTCTTCCTGATGGCTTTCCTGTATATGGGGGTACTTGGAGTTTGTCAAATAATATTTTCCCTGAAAATGGAGCAATATTTCCTCAAACAGTATCTAGTTTTCCTTCTGAAAACATCATTAAATGCAATGATTTAACTGTTTCATCGGATGTGTTAATCGATAATTCTAATAAACTCATTAAAGATGGCTTAAAAGGAGCGCAGATTTGGAACATAAGAAATTCTCTAATAACTGACGGAGTTGCTGGAGGCAGTGACGACGAAGATGACCCTTGGGATGCAATTGATGATGGTGGAGACTTTGTTAAAATAGAAACACATCATCCAAACCATCATATTTTAAGATTTAGACAGGGGCAAGAAGTCGTTAATGCGATTAATAAGCTAGGATTACAAAAGAAAAATTCCAATCCAAATTTATCTAATTGGAAAATGTACTATAGTGCAGGAACAGATGCGCATGGGTCGTTTAATTACACCAATACAGACGATGTTTTTTTGGGGGCGTTTACCTCTTATGACGTTCATGATAATGCTGTTGGAAAATTAAGTACATTAACATATTGTCCAAATGGCATGGGAGCAAATGGTCAAAATATTTTATCGGCATTAAAAAATGGCACTACGACAATTTCTGATGGTCCAATTGTAATAATTGGAATAAGTAATAATGGAAATAATAACACGAATGAGATCATGATGGGGGAAGAGGTTGTTTTAGATGCTTTGATTCCAGATGAAAATTACTTAAACCTTACCTATACAACGAACATAGAGTTTGGGGACATGCAGAAGTTAAAATTAATTATTGGAACAGAATCTGGAGAGTATGAAAAGGAAATGAGTTTTTTGGCAACCACTGGAACAAATACTTTAACTTATAAACTTGCAAATCTTTTTGATTCTTTAAATATTCCAAGTGGAATACTGCCAGATGAATACATGTACATAAGAGCTGAAATAGAAACATCAATTAATTATAGCAATATTAATATTTACAAAAAACCGCAAGATCAGTTTCATTCCTTTTCAAATCCAATTTGGTTTAAATATCAAGATTTAAGCGCTAGTGTTAATGAAGACTTTAATAAGATTAAAGTGTATCCAAACCCAGTATCTAAATCTTTAATTATTGAAACAAAAGATTTTACGGATGCGAGGGTATATGTTTATGATTTAAAAGGGACTTTAGTTCTTAAAACAAAATTAGAAGAATTTAAAACGATTATTGATGTTAGCCTTTTTCAGCAGTCATTTTATTCTTTAAAAATAATTTATAACCATAAAATATTTATATCTAATTTCACTAAAATATGAAAGTTCTTTCGCTAATTTTTTGTTCCCTATTTCTATTTAAACAAATACAGGTTAATTCACAGTTCTTGGTTTCAGCAACATTTTTAAATACGACTGATCCATCTACATTAAGCTCTTTCACCGGCCTTGACTTAACTTTTGATGTGGATATGTATAAAATCATATACAATACCACAGGTGTTGATGGCCAACCAACCATTGCCTCAGGAGCGTTTTGTACCCCAACCAACACTAGTTGCACGGAATTCCCTATAGGGGTATACGAACATGGAACAAGTTTGAAAAAAGGGGATGTTCCTTCAAGAGAGGTGCAGGAGGCATACATAGGGAAAATTTTTGCAGCTGGAGGTTATTTTGTGGTAATGCCAGATTATTTAGGAATGGGGGATAGCCCTGGCCTTCATCCATATTGTCATGCAGAGACAGAAGCAACGGCAACTTTGGATATGATTAAGGCGGTTCGAGAATTTATTGCAAATGATTTGCAAATGATAGATAATGGCGAGCTTTTTTTAACTGGATATTCTCAAGGAGGGCATGCTGCTATGGCAACTCACAAATATATTGAAGACAATAATTTACTTAATGAATTTAATGTTCTTGCATCTGCTCCATGTTCTGGCCCATATGAGATATCAGGGGCAATGGCAGATACTATAATGGCAACCTCTTATTCAAAACCTGGTTATATTGTTTATATACTAGCTTCTTATCAATTGGTTTATGGGAATGTTTTCAACTCCTATTCTGAAATACTTCATTCTCCCTACGACTCCATTGTTGTTCCTTTTTTTAATGGAACCAACACCTCTCTTGGAATGACTAATTTAAACAATCAACTCCCTGGAATTATAGATTCCTTGATTTTAGATTCTGTTATGCAAAACTTTGTAAATTCAGCAAGCACATTGTCTCACCCTCTTTGGCAAGCAATGACAGACAATGATAATCATGATTGGTTACCCCAAAGACCCATTAGGATGTATTACTGTACTGGAGACGAGCAGGTTACATATCAAAATGCTATCGCTGCAGAAACAGCAATGTTGGCAAATGGTGCTCAAAATGTCGAAGCAATTAATATGGGGCCCGGAATGCACAATGAGTGTGTTTTTCCATCCTTAATAGATGTTTATAATTGGTTTGATAATTATCGAACATCTTGTTCGAATGTTGAAACTAAAGAAGTAAATAAAAAAACCTTTAAAGTTTACCCAAATCCATTTGAAGAATCTATTTATATAGAAAATAAAACCAATAGCCCTTGCTTAGTTTCTGTTTTTGATAGCTATGGAAATGTTGTTTTTACAAAGAAAGAGGACTCTTCTATTTTGCATATTGACATGCAGCGTTTTGCTTCTGGATTTTATTTTATTGCAATTGTTTTTGATAAAGGAAGTCAGATAACAAGACTCATAAAGCAAAAATAGTTTGTTTTTTTTAGCTTCATTGCTTAACTTGTAATGTTTTGTTTTTTGCATTAAAAACAACGTTAAAACTTTAAACTAAACCAAACTCAAAATGAAAAAAAATTTTTCAAGTATCTCTCTTGTTTTTTTTGTTCTTACTTTTTTTACCGTTCATTCTCAAAATTCCTCACTTAAATTGTTGTCGGGGGAATATGAATTAGATCAAAACATCAAGGATTTTAATAATGTTTCTTATTCCAATCTTTCATTATGCGAAGGGAAAAGGTATGGAATTATTCAATTCTCAATCGTTCCAAGCAAATCATTTAGAAAGCAATTAAAAGCTAATTATGGAATAAACTTTTTGGCTTATCTTCCCGTTAACTCCTATTTCGCTTCTTTTTCCTCTTATGATAATCTAAAGAGACTTAAAGAGGCTCGTGATGAATTTTCTGTTATAGGTATTCATCCAGTTAAGCCGGAATATAAACTTCATCCCAAACTAGCAAATAAAAACTATCCAGACTATATAAAAGAAGGCTTAAAAGTCCTTGTTGTAGCTTCTTTATACGATGGACTTTCTTTGCCTTCTTTTGTTAAAAAAATATCTAATGATGGCTTTATTGTAAAGGAAACAAACTTACGTCATAATAGAGTAACGTTAAAAGTAAATCGGTCTCAGTTATTAAGTTTGCGAAACTATCCCGGTGTTTTCTCAATAGAACCAATCAATCCTCCTTCTCTCCCTGAAAATCATTCTGCTGGAACTTTGGTTCGCTCAAATTACTTAAATAGTCCTGCTTCAAACGGACTTAAATATGATGGTACAGGAGTTACGGTAATGATGCAAGATGATGGCATTATTGGCCCACACATTGATTACGAGGGAAGATTAGACCAGAGCAATATAACAACAAATAGTGGCGATCATGGGGATCATTGTGCTGGTACAATTATGAGCGCTGGAAATTTAGACCCTTTAGCACAAGGAATGGCGCCGGGAGCATTTTTATATGTTTTTGGATCAAACAATAATAATTATAACTCTGTTCCTGCCATGTATCAAAATGACGAATTGGTAATTACCTCAAAGTCATACAGCAATGGATGTAATGCTGGGTATACGACTCTTTCTAGAGATTTAGACGAGCAGATAGATGATTACTCTTCGCTGATTCATGTTTTTTCTGCCGGAAATAGTGGAACTTCAGATTGTGGATATGGAGCAGGTTCAGGATGGGGGAATGTTACTGGTGGACACAAAGTTGGAAAAAATGTTATTTGTGTGGGAAATCTAACATCCATTGATGCACTTGCTAATTCAAGCAGTAGGGGCCCTGCAGAAGATGGTAGAATAAAACCAGATATATGTGCAAAGGGAACTAGTGTGTATTCCACAGTAGATGTTAATTCTTATGCCTATAAAACTGGAACTTCGATGTCATGTCCTGGAGTTGCAGGTTCAATTACACAATTATACCATGCTTATAAAGATCTTAATGGTGGTCAAAATCCTAATTCAGCATTAATAAAAGGAACAGTTCTTAATACTGCAGAAGATTTAGGAAATCCAGGGCCAGATTTTAAATTTGGTTGGGGAAGAGTGAATTTGAGAAGAGCATACAATACCTTGTTAAATCAACAGTATTTTTATGATTCTGTTGACAACCAAGGATCCAAAACAATTACTTTAAATGTTCCAGCTGGAAAAGAGCAGTTAAGGGTAATGGTTTATTGGGCAGATGTGGAAGGAGTTGCAAATGCAGCTACGGCATTGGTCAATGACATTGACATGCAAATAACTTCTCCATCCAATTCGACTTACAATCCTTGGGTTTTAGACCCCACTCCAACTGTTTCTGCATTAAATTCTAATGCAGTACAAGGCACGGATCATTTAAATAACATGGAGCAAATTACTATTGATAATCCAATAGCAGGAAATTATACCATTCAGCTTAGTGGATATAATATTCCTTCAGGTCCTCAAGACTTTTATGTGGTTTATGAATATAGAGATAGTGATGTGATCCTTACATTTCCAAATGGTGGAGACCCACTTGTTCCAGGCGAGTCCGAACTTATTAGATGGGATGCTCATGGCACTTCTGGTTCATTTTCTATTGATTACTCTTTAGATAATGGATCTTCATGGAATACGATAGCTCCAAATGTTGGTTCAGCATTGCGATATTATAACTGGACTGTGCCTTCTACATTGGTTACTGGGCAGGCTTTGGTTAGAATTACTCGTGGAACATCTTCCGATGTTTCCGATACTGGTTTTTCCATTATTGATGTTCCAACAAATATTAACTCAGCGACGACTTGCAATGGACTAGAAATATCTTGGGATCCTGTTTCCTCGGCAACCGGTTATACCGTATTTGTCTTAGGTAACAAATACATGGATTCTCTAGGAACAACTAGTGCAACGCAATATACGCTTTCTGGTTTGCTTCCTAATACCACATATTGGGTTTCGGTTAATGCGATTGGGAACAACGGAGCTATTGGAAGAAGGGCAATTGCGGTGCAAGCTCAAACTGGAAATAGTACAACAGGGACATTGTCTTCATTTGTTTCAAGCGCAAATAGCACATGTGATTCCGTTTTAACGGTTAGTTTTACAAATACAAGTTCCAATGGAAATTCTTATCAATGGGATTTTGGAAATGGAGTGACTAGCACACAAGCAAGTCCTTCCCAAACCTATTCAACTCCTGGTCTATATACGGTCACTTTAATTGCTGATGGAGGACCTTGTGGCATGGATACTTTAGTTGAAACTAATTATGTCTCTGTAGGCCAACTTTCACAGCCACAAATCAATGATGTAAGTATTTGTTCATCTCAATCAGTAACGCTTACAGCACTTTCAAATTATTCGCTAGAGTGGTATGACCAGCCTACGGGTGGCGCTTCTATTGCTTCAGGTTCGGTTTATACAACTCCAGTGATTTCTAATGCGGCAACTTATTATGTACAAGCCAGTTCAGTTGGAGGAACTAGTTATGTTGGTCCTGTTGATAATTCCATTGGAAATGGTGGATATTTCACTACTGGTGGAAGGCATCTTGTTTTTGATGCATATGCCGATTTTATTTTAAAATCAGTTTGGGTGGATGCTGATGGTACAGGAAATAGAACAATTGAGTTAAGGGATGCAAATGGAACGGTATTGCAGTCAGCAACCATTAATATTCCAAACGGCCAAAGTCGAATAAATTTAAATTTTCAAGTTTCTTCAGGTACAGATTATCAGTTAGGGGTAACTTCTACGTCTACTCCAGATTTATATAGAAATAATTCTGGCCTTAATTATCCTTATACAATAGCAAATCTTGTTTCGATCAAAGAAAGTAATGCGGGAACTCCACTTAATTATTATTATTTCTTTTATGATTGGGAAATTGAAACTCCCTCTTGTTCTAGCTCTAGAAAACCAGTAAGTATTTCTCTAGCGCAACCCCCCACATCTAGTTCAAACGTTTCTAGTTGTTCTGCTGGTTCATTTACATTAACGGCCAATGGCACGGGTAATGGAATGCTTAATTGGTACGATGCATCTTCTGGTGGAAATCTTTTGGGAAGTGGAAGTTCTTTTACAACACCATTATTAAATGCTAGTCAAACGTTTTATGTCGAAGACTCGATTCCCTCCCCATCTTTTTATGGTGGCCCACCGGATAATTCTTTTGGTGCTGGAGCAAATTATAATGGCGACCATCATTTGATTTTTGATTGCATGACCCCTTCTATTTTAAAATCTGTAAAGGTTTATTCATCTGCAGCAGCTAATAGAACAATTGAGTTAAGAGATGGCAACGGAGTTGTTTTAGATTCTAGAATAGTGTACATACCAGTTGGAGAAAACAGAGTGGATTTGGATTTTGTGATTCCAGTTGGCACGGATTATGAACTAGGAACAGTAGCTGGCGCCAATCAAGATTTGTTTAGAAATAGCGCTGGAGCAAGTTATCCTTACGACATTAATGGGGTTTTAGAGATTAAAAATAGTAGTGCGGGATTATTGGGGTATCCAGGATATTATTACTTCTTTTATGATTGGGAGGTGTCAGAAATGCCCTGTATAACTAGTAGAATTCCCGTTTCGGTTACAATTGATACTGTTGGCACAGTTTCTATTCAAGCTGTTTCAGCAATATGCTCTGCATCTTCTTCGTTTAATTTGAGCTCTTCAGCATCTGGAGGAACATGGTCTGGAGTTGGTATTATTGATGCTCAACTTGGTATTTTTGATCCATCAGTAGCTGGGGCAGGAACGCATCAAATAATTTATAGTGTTTCGGCTGGAGCTTGTTCAGGTGCAGATACTATTGATATAGTGGTTAATCAGTCTTCAAACCCTGTTATTACTCCTAACTCTTCTATTTGTTCAGCTTCTGCTTCTATTTCTTTGGTTGTTTCTGAGCCAAATGGAATTTGGTCCGGAACAGGGATTGTTGATTCTATAAATGGTGTTTTTGATCCAGCGATTGCTGGGGTTGGAAGTCATGTTATAACCTATACTATATCTGGTAATTGTGGAGCGGTTGATCAAACAACTATTTTGGTTAATAATTCTCCAGATCCTTCAATTAGCCCATTGGCTTCAAATAATTTTTGCTTGTCGGCTAGCCCTTTCTCTTTTTCAGCGGTTACCCCTGGAGGGGTTTGGTCTGGAACTGGAATAACCAACTCGTCCACAGGAATGTTTGATCCAGCAACTGCTGGAATAGGAACACATCTAATAACGTATTCTATTTCTGGAGTTTGCGGATCGTCTGATTCTATAGTAGTGATTGTAGAATCAACAACCAATGCGACTATTACTCCTGTTTCGCCTGTTTGTAATTTCGCGCAATCTTTTAATATGACTGCTGCAACATCCGGAGGAACATGGACAGGGGCGGGTATAATTGATTCCATTCAGGGAACTTTTGATCCATCTGTTTTAGGTCCAGGTGTTTATAATGTTAACTATGTGGTAACTTCTGGTTGTGGAGCAAATGATCAAATTGATATAACAATATTGCCCCCACCTTCTATAAATGCTGGAATTGATGAAAAAATTTGTCAAGGAGATACATTGATTTTGTCAGGATCTGGTGGGATTAGCTATCAGTGGGATAATGGCGTTGTTGACGGACAGCCTTTTAGTCCTTCTTCAACAATGATGTATACAGTAATTGGAACCGATTCTTTAGGTTGTACGAATTCAGACTCCATTTTGGTTACTGTTTCATTAAATTCAAGTAGCACACAAAATGTTTCTGCGATTGACTCTTTTACATGGAATGGACAAGTATATAACCAATCCGGTACATATACGCAAACGATTCTCAACTCAGAAGGGTGCGACAGTACCATTACGCTTAATTTAACGCTTGATTTCACGGGCATTGAATCAGCTAATTTAAATGGTTTACAAGTTTATCCGAACCCTACTAGAAACCATATTCAGATCAAAGGCCTTGAGAGTTTAAAGGATTTATCAGGTATTTGTTTGTTAGATAATCGTGGGCGACTCATTCGTAAAATAGAAATTAAAGAAACGAAGATTGATTTAACATCAATTACTCCAGGAGTTTATTATATAGAAATAACTCATTCTAGAGGTAAATCTCGAATTAAGATAGTGAAAAGCTAAGGAGGGCTAATGAATCTTAATTCACAATTTAATTTTAAAGGGGGCTTTATAGGCTCCCTTTTTTTATTAGAAAGCCTTAATTGTCTTTTAATCATCTAATTAAATTAATTGGATGTATTTGTATTGAAGTTATTTTTTCTTTTTGTGAAAAAATGATTTATATTTACATCGTCTATTAAAAATTTTTTATGAAAAATCAATACTTGTTAGCCAGCAAAGCTTCTTTTGCTAAAATAAAATCATGGACCAAACTCACAGCATTTATGACAATGCTGTTTTTTGTTTCATTTACAATAAATTCTCAATGTGAGAACACTTCTTTATACCCTAGTGCTCCAACTGTTGCACCAACTACTGGATCTGCAACTATTTCTACTTGCAACTACTTATCCGAATATAGTACCATTTCTGGTGTGGCAGCGGGAACTGCATATATTTGTGATATAACCATGACGGGTGCTTCCACTGGTTATGTAACCATTAGAGATGCAGCTAACAGTCCTGTTGCTCACGGACCTGCCCCACTTAGCTGGGTTTCTGGTGCCGCTGGAGATTATACTGCGCATTGGAATGTTGATGCGTTGTGCGCTACTGCTACTGGTTGTCATACTACTTCAATTACTTATGTTGGAACTGGATGTACAAATACTGCTTTATACCCTACTTCTCCAATTGTTGCACCTACTTCAGGAACTGCAACAATATCTACGTGTAATTATTTGTCTGAATATAGTGGTCTAAATTCTGTAGTTGGAGGAACAACTTATACTTTAAACATAACAAATGCGGGTGCGACTATGGGATACATTACAGTTAGATCTGGAACTTCTGGAGGACCCTTAGTTGCCTTAGGAAATGCACCATTAACCTTTACTGCTCCTGCTTCAGGAACTTATTACGCGCATTGGAACGTTGATTCAGCTTGTGCAACGGCAACAGGTTGTCATGTAACAACGATGGAGTTTATTAATTCTGGTGGTGCGCAATGTAATGGTTTACCAAGTGCGGGATCTGCATCTGGACCAACAACTGCAGTTTGTGCTGGATTTACAGTTGATGCTTCGGGAGCATCTACAGAGTTGGGAGTGGATTATCAATGGCAATCTTCTACTAATTTAACAGCGTGGGCCGATATAGCTGGAGCAACTGATACTTCCTACACTGGTACGCAAACGGTTGATACTTATTATAGAATGAGAGTAGTTTGTTCTAACTCAAACGATACATCATACACAAACGATTGGTTTATTGTTATGGGGTCTGCTTCAACCTTGCCGTTTTTTGAAGATTTGGAAACCTTAACACCAGTAACAGCAATGACAACTACTGCGAATTGTTGGACTTCAGATCCTGGTGGAGCAACAAATTTATTTGATTGGAATATTGATGGAGCTGGTTCAACGCCTTCTTCCAATACTGGTCCAACCGCTGCATATTCAGGAACTAATTACTTCTATACGGAAGCAAGTTATGGAGGAGTTACCTCTTTGGCTGATTTGTATTCACCTGTTATAGACCTTGGGGCAACCCCAACAACTGGCATGGAACTTAAGTTTTTCTATCACATGTTTGGAGCAACAATGGGAGATTTGTTTGTTCAAGTTAATGATGGTTCTGGTTGGACAACTTTAGATAGTTTAATGGGGCAACAACAAACATCTGCTACCGCTCCATGGGAACAAAGAATTGTAGATATTTCTAGTTATTCAGGAAATATTCAAGTTAGATTTAGAGCAGATAAAGGAACTTCTTTTACAGGAGATATTTGTTTAGATGATATTGCTATAGAAATAGATACTTGTGCTTATCATCAAGTTGCAACAACTGCTGGTACTTCAAGTGTTTGTGAGGGAGATTCAATAATAATGGTTGCTAGTGGTACGGGTACTTCGTCTTATTTATGGTCTTCATTAAATGATTCAAATTATGTTTATACAGGACAAACTGCAGTTGCAATTGCAGGATCATCAAACGAAACGTTCTATGTTACAGTGCTTGATTCGGCGGGTTGTTCGGCAACAGACAGCATCTCTATAGGAGTTACTCCAATCGCAACCGCTACCATTTACTTAAGCACAATAGATAGTGTGGTTGTAAATAGTCAAACATATAATCAAACAGGAACATATAACCAGACACTTCAGAGTGCTGCTGGTTGTGATAGCCTTTTGACAATCAATGTTTTAATTACTTGTGTTTCAAATGTGAATGCAGGAGCTGATCAAGCAATTTGCGAGGGAGACAGTGTTACTTTAACAGCAACTGCATCAGGAGGAGTATTGACCCAAATTTCTTGGTCAAATGGTGCTTCCACAAATTCTATTACTCTTTCTCCAACAGCAACCACAAGTTACATAGTTACTGGTGTTGATTCACTAAATTGTACTTCATCTGATACGGTTGATGTCGTTGTTAATACACTTCCATTTGTTAACGCTGGATTAGACAGTTCATTCTGTGCAGGTGACTCACTACAATTAAGTGCAACCGCTTATGGAACAGGGAATAGTGGTACTGGTTCTGCTACTGTACCTGCTCATAGCACACCGTATACTGGACTTGCAAGAGGGTATTATTTTACTGCACCGGTTAACTTTCAAATTACTGAAATTTCCGTTCCTACCGAAGCAAGTACTGGAGCAATGTCTTTTGCTGTTGTTAAATCGACAAGTGGTTTGTTTACAACCTTTGATCAGTTAGCGTATGAAACAAATATAAATGGACTTACCTATACATTGCCAACTCCAATTAATGTTGTGGCAGGTGAGACTATTGGTATTTTAGGTCAACGTGGAACAAATGCAAATTCATACACTACAGCTAGTTCAACTCATACTATTCTTATAAATGGTCAAACAACAGGTATCAATAGATTTGGAATGCAGAGTGAGCTACCTATAACTTCTCCGCAAGCTTATGGCTCCGTTATTACAGCTGTTTCAGGAAACTGTGGAAGAGTTAATTTTTCCTATACTACTGGAGCTCCAATAGCAACTACGACTTGGAGTCCTTCAGCAGGCTTAAGTGATAGTTCGATAACCAATCCAATGTGTACAGCTTCGGCAACGACAACTTACACGCTGACTGTAGTTGATTCAAATGGCTGTAGCGCTAATGACGATGTTGTTATAGTGGTTAATGCCTCTTCAACCGTAGATGCTGGCCTTGATCAAACACTTTGTCAAGGAGACACGGTGACTCTAACGGCTACTGCAACACCTTCTTCTGCTTCTTATACTTGGTCTAATGGGGCAACAGGAGCGCAAAATGTTTTTGTTGCAAGCTCTACAACGACATATACTGTAACTGTTGTTGACTCTGGATATTGTAGTTCAATAGACGATGTTATAGTAACGGTTAATCCTGTTGACACAACTATTTCTTCTGCAACAGGTAACGATTCGGTTGTAGTTAATGGACAGGTATATACACAAAGTGGAACATATTACCAAACAGTGGCTTCCGCTCTAGGATGCGACAGTGTTCTTCAAATTGGAGTTGTGGTTAGTTGTAGTTCAAATATTTTGACAAGTGGAAATGACACCATTTGTGAAGGAGGAGCATCTGTAATTAACACATCAGGTGGATTATTTTCTTCTTACAGTTGGTCCAATGGACAAACATCAGCTATAATTACGGTGACACCAACTGCAACTACAACTTATATTGTTACAGCAATAGATAGTTCTGGATGTACTTCGGTAGATACTGCGATAGTTACGGTTAATCCAAATCCAGTAGTAGATGCAGGAATGGACCTACAGCTTTGTGGTCAAAATCCTTCCGATACAATTCATGCTAGTGTTGTTGGAGGAACATCTCCTTCAGGAAAAGTGTTAATAACTGAATTAGATCCAGGAGGCCCTGATTTTGTTGAGATTCAAAATGTTGGGGATCTTCCAGTAGATGTTACAGGTTGGAAGCTAATAACAAATGCTAACTATAACACTTGGACAATTAATACAATTGAACAAACTCTAAGTGGGGCAATGAATCCAGGAGATCTTATCTATTTCACTGATGATACTCAGGATAACTATTGGGGGAATAATTTAATGTATAACCCTGGTGCTGGACCAACTTTTACAAACTTCCTACTTTTACTAGATGCCTCAGGAAATGTGATGGATTTTTATTGTTCAGGATATGATTCATCTATGATTTCTAGTGGTGTAATTACTTGTTCTGCTGGTTCTTATAATGTTTCAAATATGTGGAATGGAGCTGGTTATGATGGGATTCCTTCAGCAACCCAAAGTAACAGTAGAAAAGATAACGGCCAGGTAGATACCGATTCAGGTTTAGATTGGGAAGTTATTACATCCTCTAAAGATGTAACAAATGCAGGTCTCTCTCTTCCTTGGAATGCTGCTCCTCTCTACACTTATCTTTGGTCTCCATCTGCAGGTTTAGACACAAATAACGTTTTAACACCAGAGTGTTCTGTAACTACTTCATCGACATATACATTAACTGTTACAGATGCGAATGGATGTTCTGGTTCAGATGCGGTAAATGTAACATATGGTGATTTGTCGGTAAATGCTGGTCCAGATCTAACTATTTGTGAAGGCGATACGGTTAACCTATCAGTTAGTGGAGATAGCACGAATACCTTCTCATGGATTTCTTACCCAACAGGTGGTGGTACTCCAAATACATGGGGAACACAACAAATATCAGACACTCCAAATGACGATGTATTCTATTCTGTAAATGTATCAGATGCGAATGGATGTTATGGTTGGGATACAGTGAATGTTGTAGTGAATGATGTTACCAATGGCACTACATCAGCAACAGGAGTAGATTCAGTGGTTGTTAATGGACAGGTTTATACACAAACCGGTACTTACACACAAACATTAACGAATGCTGCTGGTTGTGATAGTATCTTGACAGTATCTGTAGAATTAACCTTTACTGGTATTGGTGACGAAACAATTGGTTTTGTTAATGTGTATCCAAACCCAACTAGAGGAAGTGTTCGCATCACTGGATTAGAAAATCTATCTGGAGTTGTTGATATTCGAATTGTGGATAATCGTGGAAGACTTATTCATCAGCTAGATGTCAAAGACACTGAAGTAGATTTATCATCGGTTACGCCAGGCGTTTATTACTTAAAAATAAGTCACGCTGAAGGTGTAGGTCGAATTAAACTAGTGAAGAATTAGTCTTACAAAAACCAAAACATTAAAAGGGGGCTTTTGCCCCCTTTTTTTATTTAACGATTCCGAACTTTTTTTATTTTTATTTGTCTATAAAATATATGTCGATTTAATACAATCGTAATATTTGTGTTAAATACGTATTAATTTATCTGTTATATTTGGCAAAGCAAAAACTAAATCATGAAAACACCATTACTATTATTCGTCCTTTTATTTTCTTTTTCCACTTCTTTTTCTCAAATAAACTATTCTGAAAATTGGGATTCTGGAACAAACATCAATGGGTGGACTACTCAAAATTCTACTGGAAACTGGGATGTTTCGTCTACGGATCCTTGTCAAGGTAATTCTCCAAGAAAAAATATTTTCCATACGGCAAGTCAAGGCGATTTTGTTTCGCCAAACCTTGGTACAGCAACAGGAGGTATCATTACTTTGGATTATGATTATAAAGTGATTGATTGGTCTGGAGCTACTGCAACTCCTGCAACTTTTGGATCGATTACGGTATCTTATTCAAATAGTAGTTCAGGTCCCTGGCTTGCTTTTGATTCAGTAACTCTATCTAATCATATTCCTTCCTCAAGTTGTGCAAGTAGGTCGGGTTCATTTAATCCCCCTCCTGGAGATGTATACGTGAAATTTGAATGTGTTCATGCTTCTGGAGATTATTACATATACTTTGATGAAGTTACAGCTACTGAAAGTGCACCCGGAGCATGTAATGGCATGCCAAGCCCTGGAGGTTCTTTATCGAACACCTCTAATGTTTGTCCTGCTGATACGATTTCATTAAATAATATTGGAGCGACTTATCTAGGTGGAATTATAACACAATGGCAGTCTTCAAATAATAACACGTCTTGGTCAAACATGTCTGGCGCTACTACAGCAAATTACCAATTGACTCAAAATTTAAATACTTATTATCGCTACATGGTTGTTTGTTCAAATACTGGGGATACCGCTTATTCCAATTCGGTATACGTTACAATGAATCCAATTGATAGTTGTTATTGCGTTCCAAACACTGGGCAAGGATGTGACGATGGAGATGTGGTTGCTCGCATTATATTAAATACGCTCGATAACAACTCAGGAAATGGATGTCCTTCTGGAACCCTTGGTTATTCGGATTATACAGGAGACACTTCATTAACAACCACATTGCTTCCAAGTAATACTTATGGTTGCACCATTTTTGCTGGGGAGTATAGCGAAGGATATGCCGTTTGGATTGATTATAATGACGATGGTTTTTTTGATAATTCCACAGAGAGGGTAGGGTATTCCAACGGACAAATTCAAGGAAGTGGGGATCCAAATGTGATTGGAGATTCTGCAACATTTCCTGTGGTTTTATCTTGTAACCCACCTGCTGGAGTTCATCGTTTGAGAGTTAGAGCAATGTGGGGAGTTAATGGAATAAATGTTACTCCATGTGATGCGAATACATATGGAGAAACCGAGGATTATTTAATTACCATAGGTGCTCCACCTGCTTGTCCATCGCCTGGTCTTATGTTTGTCGAATCTACTTCTTCTAATTCGGCTCAATTCAAATTGCCGTTATCGTGTTCTAATGCAACTATTTTTGATTTAGAATACGATACTTTAGGTTTTGTCTTTGGTACAGGAACTCAGCTTTTGGCCCAAACTCCGGTTATCGTGAATGATACCGCCACGTTTACAATAACTGGTCTTTCACCCAGTACCACTTATTCTATTTATTATAAAGCAATTTGTGACTCGGTAAATTCTAGCGCTTGGTCTAGCAATATTGATTTCACAACATTGTGTGCTGCATCATCTGCTCCATATTGGATAGACAGTGTGGATGCACATACTCCGAGTACTTCATTTACTAACTCTCTTTGTTGGACAGCAAGTGCTTCTTCAAGTTATGATTGGAACATTGAAGGTTCTGGTGGATCTACTCCTTCTAATAACACAGGTCCATCTTCATCTTACAGTGGGGATAACTACTTTTATACTGAAGCATCTCAAAGTGCAGTTGGTGCAGAAGCGACACTTACTTCTCCTCCTTTAAATTTAACTGCATCCTCGCCAAGATTGGAGTTTTATTACCACATGTTTGGAACTGCGATGGGAGATTTGTTTGTTGAAATAGGAAATGGATCTTCTTGGGTAGCAGTAGATAGTTTAATCGCTGACCAACATTTAGATGCAGATGATCCTTGGCTTTTACGTTCGATTGATTTGAGTAGTTTTTCAGGAATCATTCAAGTTCGTTTTAGAGCGGTTTCTGGTGGGTCTTATCAAGGCGATATTTGTTTAGATGACATCGTTATTAATTATTGCCTATCAAATGCCATTGATGCTGGTTCAGACTTAGTTGTTTGTAAAGGCGATACCGTTACACTTAATGCTTCAGGAGGAACTTCTTACACCTGGAGCAATGGCGTTTCCAATGGTCAAGACGTTCAAATTTATTCTTCAGAGCAACTAATTGTTACCGGAATAGATAGTTTGGGTTGTTCGGGAACCGATACTATTTCTATTGAGGTTAATAATCCATCTGTTTATGCTGGAGAAGACCAAAGTTCATGCGATGGAGATACCTTGACTTTAACAGCGGAAGGAGGAGTTGATTTTGTGGGACCTGTTGATAATTCTTTTGGAGGTGGAGATTACTTTCAGAGTGGGGCAAGGTTTCTATATTTTGATGTTCTTCAAGACCTTACGATTAAATCCGTATGGGTAGATGCAGATGGACAAGGAACTAGAACGATTGAATTAAGAGATGATAACGGGACTGTATTACAGGATACGATTATTGATATACCAGATGGTCCAAGTCGAGTGATTTTAAATTTTGCGGTAACTGCTGGAACAGATTATCAACTTGGTGTTGAAAATGGTTCTACTCCAGATTTATATAGAAACAACGACAATGTGAATTTTCCATATAAAATTCCTGGAGTAATATCGATTACTCAAAGCAATGCACAGGGAGCAGGGGACTTTTATTATTTCTTTTACGATTGGGAGGTGCAGCTTGCAAATTGTTGCCAAGGAACCTCTTATATTTGGAGTAATGGCGTGGTCAATAACCAAGCATTTGTTCCAACCGTTTCTGGAGAATATGTTTTAACGGCGATTGATTCTATCGGTTGTAAAGGCTTTGACACGCTTAATGTAACAATAGGGGCAAACACTTCTAGTGTCTTAAATGAAGCGGTTTTAGATTCTTTAGTTTTAAATGGCCAAACCTATACCCAAACAGGAACTTATACGCAGGTATTAACCAATGCTGCCGGATGCGACAGTACGATCACTTTAAATCTAACCATTTCTGCTGTCGGCTTAACAGATGCTCAATTATCCAATTTAAGTATTCATCCAAATCCAACCAATCACTCTATTGAAATATCTGGATTAGATGCGATCAATGAAATTGAATCGATTTCTTTAGTCGATAGTCGAGGTGTTATTGTGAAACGTTTGCCTCAAAATAAAAACACATTGAATTTATCGAGTTTATCTAATGGCGTTTATTTCTTAAGAATAAACAGCTCAATTGGAAATCGAACGATGAAGATCATTAAACGATAATCGCTTTTACAGTGTTTATAAAAGAGCATCATTTTGATGCTCTTTTTTTGTTTTGTTTTTCTTACATTTAAATGCTTGCTGAATTTTTAAAAATGCATTAATGAAAAAAAAAGCGCTTCTTTATTTGCTCCTTTGCTCCATAAGTTTTGTATCGTTTGCACAACTTGATGGAAATACCACACCTACTTATTCGGAGTTGATTGATAGGTATCGTCAACTAGCTTTTGATCACGAAGAAATAGAGTTGTATGCCATGGGGCAATCAGATTATGGCTTGCCAATATATGTTTGTGTTCTTAACGGCGCTCAAGATTCCCTCAAAACCTTTGAGAAAGCTCGTCAAGCCACAAGCTTGATGATTAATAATGGGATTCATCCAGGAGAACCCGATGGAATTAATGCTTGTTTGATTTGGATCGAAGACTGGATTAAATTCGGTAAAAGCACAAAAGAAATGCCTGTTATAGGGATTATTCCATCTTATAACGTGGGAGGAATGATTAATAGAAGTTCGTCAAGTCGAGCAAATCAAGATGGCCCCGAAGAATATGGATTTAGAGGAAATGCGCAAAACTTGGATTTGAATCGAGATTTCATCAAAATGGATTCTAAAAACATGTTTGCTTTTGCTAAAATTTTTCATGCCTTAGATCCTGATTTGTTTATCGACACGCATGTTTCAAATGGTGCGGATTATCAATATACCCTTACTTATATCTCTTCCGTTAAGGAGCGTATGGCTCCAAGCATGGCAGAGATCACTTATAAAAAGTTTATTCCCTTTATGACCGATAATCTTGCTAAGCAGGATATTGATATGATTTCGTATGTGAACTTGGTGGATGATGTTCCTGAAAAAGGGATGAGTGTGTTTAATGATCTTCCTCGGTATTCGATGGGTTATACTTCGCTTTTCAATACCATGAGTTTTACGATAGAAACGCACATGCTGAAAGCGTTTAATAATCGAACACAAGCCACTTTATCCTTTTTGAAGAACACGATCACTTGGATGAGTGAAAACTCCTCTGAAATTGAAAGTGCTCGAGAAGCCGCATTTAAACATGACCAATCTTTAGTGGAATTTCCGTTTAACTATCAACTTACAGATAAAAAAGATTCGATTTTATTTAAAGGATATGCGCATAGCTATCCAACTAGTGACGTTACTGGATTGAAACGACTTAAGTACCATAGAGACCTACCATTTGAAAAATACATTCCTTTTTTTAAAACCTATGCGCCTAAAAATAACCTTGAGATTCCAGATTATTATATCGTGGGTCAGCAATGCACAGAGGTGTTGTCTCGCTTAAAGGCGAATGGTGTCCAATTTGAAAAAGACCCAAGCATCCTTTCTAATTATAAAAAGGTTAAAATGGCGCAATATAAAGTGAAAGGATTTAAAAGTAAAAACCGACCCTATGAAGGACATTTTCTTCATTCTAATATGGAAATTGATTTGCTTCCTCCTTTAGAGGTAATGCTAAAAGATGGAGATGTTTTAATTTCAACAGATCAACGAAACAGGCGTTTTATTGTATCTGTCCTTGAACCTGAAATGCCAGATAGCTACTTTGCTTGGAACTTTTTTGATTCTTATGTGCAGCAAAAGGAATATTTTTCGAGTTATGTTTTTGAAGACAAAGCACTTGAGCTATTAGCTAAAAATAGAGAGCTCAAAAACCGATTTGAGAAGAAGAAGGCAAGCGACAAGGAATTTAGAGAAAAGGCATATACGCAATTGTATTTTATTTATCAGCATTCTGAATACTATGAGCCGACACACAACTTACTGCCGCTTTTTAGAATTGTAAAACAATAATTTATTGAAAACTACAAACTTTTGGTTCTTCCTCCATCAACCGGAACATTAATTCCGTTAATGTAAGATGCGTCTGGTGAGGCTAAAAATAAAACAGCTGCTGCAATTTCTTTAGGTTCTGCAATACGTTGCATAGGGCTTTGCGATGCCATTCCTTCGAAAATGCTTTCTACAGAATTTCCTGTTTTGCTCGATTTCGTTTCAGCAATGCTTTGTAACCTTCCAGTGTTTGTTGCACCAGGTAACACATTGTTGACGGTTATTCCGTATTGTCCAAGTTCGTTGGCAAGCGTCTTACTCCAGTTGGCAACAGCACCTCGAATGGTGTTGGAAACCCCTAAGTTTGGTAGTGGTTG
>JAQWKT010000080.1 GCA_029247685.1 Crocinitomicaceae bacterium
TATCAGAAACGATCTCCATGTATTGAAAGAATTCATTCGGTTTTGGTGTTTCCATCTCAAGTGACCTATTTTCAATTACTTCAGGGAATCCATCCAGTAAATAACCACCGATAGGAGCACAAGCCGTTAATTTATAAGTTATATCGGAACAACTTGCAATATTTAAAGACCATTTTACATATTTTTCTGTAAATTCTTTTTTTCCATTATAACGATAAGCATAATATGTTTTTGTGTTGGCTTGACATTCTTCACCTTCTAAAGGCAAGAAAAACTGCACGTCAACTTTTAGGTCATTAGAATCGTAAATGGTATACCATTCTTCGAAAATAACTTGACTAAAGGATAAAAAATAAAGAAAGAAAAAAAGGATAGTTAAAAAATATTTCATGCTTAAATTTTAATTGCCTTTACAACTTTAATTTCAACGATGTACCATCTATTGCCCTTTAATTGCAAATCCATTCGTTGTATTAAGTTTAAATTTGAATTTTGTGGGTCATAGGCATTATATTCAACTACTACGACAGCTTTGGATGAATTTTCATCTTTTAAGGTAGTGCTTAATATGTCAACACTAGAAATTGAGCCAAAGCCATTTTTATAGGATGAATAATTGCTGTAATTAGATCGAGGTATATATTTCACAATATCATGTCCTTGACGAAAGGTCATTCCTTTGTTTTGTAGAGAATTTAACCAATCTTCTACTCTTTTTTGAGGAGAAGGCCTCGAGGGTTTTATTGTTTTTTTCGGAGAATTTTTAGGTTTTGATGATGAATAATCAGGGGATGTTGAAGGCCTATAATTATTATTTTGCTTTGGCTGAACAGGAGGAGGATTTATTGATGCTACAGCATCATTAGAAGATGGATTATTATAGTCTATTGAATTATTATTTGCATTAGTTAAATCGTAAGAATTTATTTTTGGGCTATCTGGTATTTGATTCCATTGAGAAATCTTTACAGAGGTATTTTTACAATCACTCGCTAAAATTTCTAGTTTATTCTCAGATATGGACGTAACGCAACTTTGATTTGGATGTTCTGTACTTGTTGTAAAAAACATATACAGTGATGTATTATTAAATTTTGATTGATGAGATTTGATTAATTTTTGATTGATATTTGAACATCTATTTATCATGAACTTTTTGGCTTCCAAAAAAGTTACTTTGGTGTTGTTATTTTTAACTGTATTTTTTTTTAATTCTTTATCAAATTTAATCTTCCATTCAAATTTAGAGGTGGTGTAAGTTACCGAAACATCGTGAGAGTATTTTTTTCCATCTTGTTTGCTATACAGAGTACCTTCGTATTTATCATCTTTGAGGTGTTTTAAAGTGATATCAGTTACCATTCCATAATTTTTTTTAAACTTATCATTGGATTTCATGTCCTTTTTGATATCAGCTAGAACTTCGGACTCAACAGTTTTAATAGATGGAGTACAAGAAAAGAGAAAAAACACTATAAAAAGGGATAAATATTTCATTTTTTTTTTTTAAATATAGAAAAAGATTATTCTTGAATCAAATAAAATACAAATCCATTTTTTTCGCCAATCACTTTTAATGATTTGTCATGCTCTAAAAACCTTTTTTTATCTTGAATTTTACTGATCGCATATTTTTTTTTGATTTTTTTTTGATTTATTGGCTTTGCATCTCCATAAAATAAATGTGCATAACTCTTTAAACCAAGCGGAACAAAAACAACTCCTTCCCCCCTATTATTTTCATAAAACTCGATAGCAGCACCTTGAGAATATTGCTCCACATTAGACACAAAGGACATTTTAAGAGAAAATATTAATATTAACTGAGAAACAATAATAATAGAAAGAGACTTTAATGGACTTTTAACTCGATAATAAAAAGCAAAAACAGCACCAATCAATAAAGCAAATCCAGGGATAAAGTGCAACATACTCCATGAAACATTTGCATTAAGAGAAGCAACTGCGAAGGGATCGTCTAAAGAGATGTAGTTGCTTAATTTTCCAGTTATTAAAATATAAGTTAAGGAAATTAATAAAAGAGAGATTAATAAATTGACTAAAGAAATCGAATTTAAAATCCATTTCGAAATTTTATTTTTCTCCGTATTAATCAAATAATAAGCTCCCATATATGTTAAAGGAAGGTAACAAAGTGAAGAATAATGAATGATTTTGGTTTTAACAATTGTGAAAAGTATCAAGGTGAACCAAAAAAGTATTTGCATCAGAAAAATAAAAGAGGTTTTTTCTTGTTTTTTAAGCACAATCTTTAATGCTAAAAATGAAGCAGGAATACATCCAATTAACAATACAATAAAATGATAATAAAAAGGTCCACTATGACCAGCATCGCCAGTTTGAAACAATCTAATTTGGTAGGTTATAAAATCATATACTACACTTTCATTCCCTTGAATAAAAAGCAAGATAAACCATGAACAACCAATTAATAATAGTACCCCGCACCAACATAAAACATTTAGTGCTGAAGGCATATTTTTAAACCTGTTAAAAATCAACCATATTCCTAATGAAGCACCAATAATTAATAATGCAACAGGTCCCTTTGTAAGAATTGCAAGGCCAGCAAGTAAACCAGATATAAAATAGTGTAAAAATGTATTGGAATCTTTATGTTGATTGGCTATATAAAAACAAGCAATAGCTGAAAAAATAAAAAGATTAAACCAAGGGTCAATAATGCCAGAATGAAAATAAATATTAGGCAAGTAAGAGCCTGCATATAATATAGTCCACCATATAGCAAGCTTTTGGTTGGCTATTTTTTTACCAAGAAAAAATAAGGAAAACAAAGTGAAAATTGAAGCAATAACATTTGGGAATCGTGCAGCAAACTCGTTTATTCCGAAAACCTTCATCGAGATAACCTGCATCCAGATAAATAATGGAGGTTTTTCCCAAAAAGCTTCAAAGTTTATTTGAACAGTAGAATAATTACCAGTAATTATCATTTCTCTAGCACATTCCGCAAAATTGATTTCATCCCAATCAAACAAATGGTAAGATCCTAAAAATGGAACAAAGCATAATAAACAAAAAAGAAAAATATAAGAATAAGGATGTTTTATCATTTCAAATCGAACATAAAGGATGAGATGAAACAGGTTTTAGCCAATTGCTTCTTAAATCACCTAAACTTTGAACCAAAGGGTCAAAAATAAAATAGTCTTTATAATCACTCAAAGTATTCATGTGAACTCTTTTTATTTCAGTTTCACTCTGAATACAAACATAAAATCGATTAAAAAAATCAACTTCTATTTCCTTTCCCATATTTTTTATCATATGAACAGAAGAATCTATGGAACAACCGGAAGCTATATTTATGTTCTCATTAACTGCCAAAACAATCATTAACCCATTAATTAAAGCGCCTTTTGCTTGAACCTTACTTCCATGAGAATTCCATTTTTTTTGCGTAAATAACTGAAGATTATTCATTACATAATTACTCTCTTGTTCGCTTAATATTCGATCAGAAGAATAAATCCAAATTTTTGAATCGTCTGGTAATTCAGGAAATAGTTGTTTATAGATCTGCTGCATTTGCAATTAATTCTGCGACATCCAAAACTTTAACCGTATCTTCTTTTTCCGCATTTTTAATTCCATCTGTCATCATCGTGTTGCAAAATGGACATCCGGTAGCAATAAAGTCTGGTTTTGTTTCTAGTGCGTCTTCAGTTCTTTCTATATTAACTTCTTTCTTTCCTGGTTCTGCTTCTTTAAACATTTGTGCACCTCCAGCTCCACAAAATAAGCCTTTTGAACGACAACGTTTCATTTCAATTAACTCTGCATCAAGTTTAATAATCATCTCTCTTGGGGCATCGTAAACATCATTTGCCCGACCTAAATAACATGGGTCATGAAAAGTTATTTTTTTTCCTTTAAAAACCGATTTATCTTCTATTTGAAGTTTGCCATCGTTGATTAACGATTGAATCAATTGCGAATGATGAATAACATTATAATTTCCACCTAAATCAGAATATTCATTTTTTAAAGTATTAAAACAGTGAGGACAAGCTGTCACAATGTTTTTTACTTCATATGCATCTAAAACCTGAATATTCATCATGGCTTGCATTTGAAAAGTAAATTCATTTCCAGCTCTTTTAGCTGGATCTCCTGTGCAATTTTCTTCTGTACCAAGAACTGCAAAATCAATTTTACATTTATTGAGAATTTTAACCACTGCTTTGGTGATTTTTTTTGCACGGTCATCAAAAGAGCCAGCACAACCTACCCAAAATAAAATTTCGGGAATTTCGCCTTTTGCAAGGCAATCCGCCATTGTTGGTACATTTAACTTCATTTTATTCGTCAAAAACTTGAATGTTTGATGTTTTCTCAACTAAATTCGTGAACTTTCCGGTGTATCTGGTAGCTCTAACTATATGATTATCAATCCAATGGTAATTACCGCCTCTTGGTTTACCCATTAAAAGTCCATGATATTTAAAACCATGTTTTTTGAGCCATTCTTCGGTAACTTGACGGTGATCTTCAATTCTTGAAGTAAAAAAAGTAATTACATGTCCTTGATCGAACCATCCATTAATAATATCTAGGCAATCTGGATAAATTTTAGCAGTAACCATTCTTTCTGGTTCTTCATTTGGAATGTCATCACAAATAGTCCCATCAATATCTATAAGATAATTTTTTATCTCATCGGATAAAACTGGGGAAACCGTTTCGCCATTTTCAATTGTTTGTTTTAGTGGTAATTTCATAAGTTTAATCTTCATTAGCCCAATTCAATCTATCCGTAGGAGAGAATTGCCATGGGGCTCCATTATTTTCAATATTTGTTAACATTCCAGCAAGTTCAGAAGGTACTTTTGATTGTTCCATTACAAGGTATCGTCTCAAATCTATAATTATGGAAAGAGGATCAATATTAACAGGGCATTCGTCTACACAAGCATTGCAAGAGGTACAAGCCCATAATTCTTCTTCGGAAATATAATCTCCTAAAAGACTTTTCCCATCTGAAGCATCTTTGCCATTTTTTTGCTTGTAATCTCCTAATTCTTCTAAACGATCTCTAGTATCCATCATTACTTTTCTTGGAGAAAGTAACTTTCCAGTAATGTTAGCTGGACAAGAAGAAGTACATCTCCCACATTCGGTACAAGTATAAGCATCCATCAAATTTTTCCATGTTAAATCAGTGACATCTTTGGCTCCAAAACTTTGGGGCTCTGCAACTGGCTCAGCAGGAACTGCATAAGGATCTGCAGTAGGATCCATCATGAGTTTAACTTCATTAGTAACCGATTCCATATTAGAAAACTTCCCTTTCTTTTCCAGATTTGAATAATAGGTATTTGGAAAGGCAAGCAGGATGTGAAAATGTTTTGAATAGGGAAGATAATTTAAAAATAACAATACAAGCACAATATGCCCCCACCATCCTATTCTTTCTAAAACATGAAGTTGTGAATTGGAAAAAGAATCAAACAGTAATGGTCCAAGATGTTGAGAAACCGCAAAATTATATGATCCTGCTGTGGACGAACCATGCGCATGCCCATTATTATAAAGAACTTCATCAGCGCCGTTCATGGTAAAAATGAACGAAACTAAAATGATTTCAATAAACAAAATTAAATTACCATCCAACTTGGGCCATCCTTTCATTTCGGACATTTGAAATCTTGGTATTTTAAGTAAATTTCTTCTAGAAAGGAAAGCAAAAGTAGCAATTAAAGCAAGTACTGAAAGCACCTCAATAAAGCTAACTATAAAAGTATAAAAGGAACCTAAGCTTGAGCGAAATAAACGATGGTTACCAGATAATCCATCTGCAAAAATCTCTAATAACTCCAATGAAGTTATCATAAAAGCAACATATAAACAAAAATGAAGAACCGCAGGTAATGGCCTAGAAAACATTTTTTTTTGTCCAAAAGCAACCAAAAGCATTGTTTTTAAGCGCTCAGCTTTTTTATCGGATCTATCTAGTTTTCTACCTAATGATATATTACGTTTTATTTTAAGAATGTTTTTAGAAAAATATCCCAAACAAGCAAAAGAAAAAACCGCAAAAATTAAGCATTCTATCATCTATATCCTAAATGTCTTACAAAGATAAAAAAATACTATGCAAGCATAGATTTTTTTTAAATAAATCAAATTTATTCTGGAATACTATCCAATATCTTTTGTAGTTTAATTTCGTCTCTCTTATTTAAATCAACCCCCCTTACTTTTGACCCAAACACGGACATATGAATATATCGATGAGGATTTTGCTGTAGATCTATTAAAAGATTTTGCAATTCTGTATTCGTATTAACCAATTCTGTATATAAAGAATCATCATAAATCAACTTAGTAATAGTTCCCGATCCAGTTTTAACATCAACAAGCATTGTATTAAAATTCTTGAGCGTATTTTTGGCTTCTGTAATCGTTTCTTTATACTCCGATGTTAGAATATCATCGGTTAATTTCTTTGTATTCCCAATAATTGCTTGAACATCGTCGTTGCTTCTTTTTAAATTTGAAGTAATGCTCTCAACATTACTCATTATTCGGTCAAGTTTAACCTTACCCTCTCCAACAAGTCCTTCAATTTGATCTGCAGCGTTACCTAATTTTTTTATGGCAACTTTGACTTCGTAAAGGGATCCTTGGATTTCAGAAGTAGCAGTACTATCCCAAAAAGCACTTAAGGAATTAACCATCTCATCAACAGAACTCATTATTCCTTGAACTTTTTGAGAAATTGGATCCGCATATGCCTTGACTTGTGAAATCATATCGACAGATAAAATTCCTCTAACTTCATCTCCTGGTTTAAGATACCCTTTGGATAAATCGCTACCAAGGTGAAGCAACATTCCTTTACTAAACAAATCCAAAGACCCAATCTCACAATACGATAATTTAGGTATTTTCACATCTTTGTTTTGGATATTAAAGGTCACTTTAACTTTTTTGGATTCTGGATTATTTGGCACATATTCAATATTAGTGATGTGACCAACTATAACTCCATTAACGGTAACGTTATTAGAAACCATCAACTGACCTGTGTCGGGGAAATATGCATGAAATTCGCTATCTCCTCCAAAAAAACTATTTCCTTTAAGAAAATTTATACCAGCAAAAAGAACTACAATAGATATAATTGCAATTAATCCAGCTCTTATTTCTTTCCAGTATTTCAAATCGATTATTTTTCAGCTAATTTAATACCTTTTTGCAAATTAATTCGCTTATTATCAAGAAAGCTAACGATAAAAGCAGATTTAAAACCTAAATCTCTAAGCTTTTTACAGTATAATTTTGCTTTCCCAAAATCAGAAACAAAATTTCCTGATGTATATTTATAAACCCCATTATGCCAATATTCATGAACTTTAAGTTTCTTAAACCTCGAAGCGTTTAAAGAAACTTTTTTTGTCGATGTTGCTATTTGAACACGAAATACCACTTTTTCTGTTATCGATTCTTTATTCTCAATCTCATCCTTTGTTACATTTTGACTTTCATTCTTTTGGCCATCTAATCCTTCGGATGAATTTATCGCATTTTCAATTCCTTCCAATTCATTTCTATATGAGTTAAATGCTTTATACATTGCATTTACCATCTTGCTTTGCCCCTCTTTACTTCCAAGAAATTTTTCCTCTTTTTTATTAGTAAGAAAACCTGTTTCTATTAAAACACTAGGCATCGTAGTCTTATATAACACCAAAAACCCTGCTTGTTTAACTCCCCTATCATGTCTACCAATTTTCTTGAATTGTCTCTGAATTTTTTGAGCAAATCGAATCGATTGGTCTAAAAAAACAGATAATTGAATTTTTCTTGCAATTAAAGCATCCGGAGACATATCAAAATTTTTATACCGTTCGCCTTGATCATTCTCGAGATGAATAATACTATTCTCTCTAGCAGCTACATTTTTTTGTGCCTCAGTTCGATGCAATCCCAAAACATAAGTTTCTGTTCCATATGCTGCTGCTGATGCCGCATTAGCATGAATACAAATAAATAAATCTGCTTTTGCTTTATTAGCAATACTAGCTCTTTTATGCAATTCCACAAAAACATCTTTATCCCTTGTATAAACAATGTTTAATTCTGGATGATTTGCTTTTATTTTAGCTCCTAATTTAAGAGCCATTGATAAACAAACATGTTTTTCGTTAGCAAAAGAACCATGGCATCCAGGGTCCTTTCCTCCATGACCTGCATCGATAACTATGGTTTTAATAACAGAAGATTGAGTAAAAAAACTATTCGTCATGAAAAAAATCAAAGAAAAAAACAATAATTTTCGAAATACATTGTTTAATTCAAAGCAATATAACTGCTTTAAATTCATAATTTTGCATGGGATTTTTTCCATTTATCAAATTTAACTCAGAGTATTGAACAAGTATTGTTCCATAACAATAGTTTTTCTCCTTGAAATGTTAATAAACCTTGGTTTACCAAATCTACATGCCCAAACAATTCCTCAAAAAGATAGCTTAATCGTTGCAGATAGCACCATAAAAGAAATCATTAAATATTCTGCTAAAGACTCTATGTATACTAACATTAGAGATAAAATGATTTATTTATATGGCGAGGCAAAAGTGGAAATGGAGAGCATGAAAATGAGTGCTGGTTATATTTTGATTGATTTAAATAAAAATGAAGTTAGCGCTTCCTATATTTTTGATGCGGATAGCATGAAAATACAAAAACCAGTGTTTTCTGATGGAAAAGAAGAAATTAACGCAGATAAGATTCGATACAATTTAAAAACGAAAAAAGGATATATTCAAGAAACAAGAATAAAACAAGATGAGATATTTATCAACATGCATATCGCAAAAAGACATAAAAATCAGCAAATTCATTTTGTTAAAGGTAGTTTTTCAACCTGTGATTTAGAAGAGCCTCATTATCATTTTCATTTAACTAAAGCAATAATGATTCCGGATGACAAAATAGTTACTGGACCAATGAATTTGTGGGTTAAAGGAGTGCCAACACCACTTGGTTTACCTTTTAGCATTCTCCCTCAAAAAAAACCAAAAAAAGAAGGGAGTAAAGGGTTAATTTTTCCTGAAATAGCCCCTTCTTCTCCATATGGATTTGGATTTCAAAATCTAGGCTATTTTATTCCAATTAACAACAATTTACAAACAACATTTTACGGTAATTTATACAGTAGAGGAAGTTGGGGACTTAGAAATGAAACCGATTATGCAAAAAGATATGGGTACAAAGGAAGTTTGTCGATTGGGTTCCAACAATTCCGAAGTGGTTTTCCAGAAAATGAAAACAAAAATAAATTCAGTATTAGCTGGAGGCATAACAAAGATGCAAAATCCAGTCCCTTTTGGAAATTCAATTCTAATGTAAACTTTATTTCAGATAACAACTCTCAAAACAGTTTAGATCCAATAAATCCAGAATATTTTACAAATAGCTTTAATTCGGATATAAATGTGAATCGACTTTTTCCTGGTAAACCAATTACTACAGGATTAAAAATATCCTTAAGACAAAACTCGTTAACCAATAATATCGCATTAACGAGTCCCGTGTTTAATTTCAATTTAAATCGTGTTTTCCCTTTTAAATCCTTTATTAAAGTCGCTGATAAGGAATGGAAAAAAGCTATTAAAAGAATTGGTTTTACTTATAGCATGGAAGGGCAAAATAGGTCTAGTTTTTCAGACTCCCTTCTGAGTCAAGGAGATTTTAGGGCAATTGGAGATGAATTTTTAAATGGTTTTTCTCAGCAATTTGTTTTGCAAACTTCCATTGGTTTTTTTCAAAACACTGTTAAAATAAACCCTAGTATCAGGTATGGAAATAAGCTGAATTTTCAACAAATAAACAAAACATATGATGCCACATTAAATGACACTAAAATTGACACTATTAGTAAAGCTGGTATGGCTCATGACCTTAGCATAAATGCTTCACTAACAACATCGATGTTCAATTACTATCGATTTATAGGAAAAAAAGAACCGCTATTAAGACATATAATGATTCCAACAATTGGATATCGATACATTCCAATGCTTAATGAATCAATAAATGTAGATGCAGGACCAAATCAATCAAATATCACCTATTCCCCTTTTGAAAGAAGTTTATATTCTGTATCAACTGGATCTACTTCTTCTTTATTAACTTTTGGACTAAACAACACCTTTGAATTGAAACGAAAATCTCTAAAAGATACTAGCGGATACAAAAAAACAAGAATTATTGACCAGCTTTCTTTAACTGGAAATTATAATTTCCAAAAAGACTCAATGAACTTATCTAATATTTCGGTAAATATTCGAATAAGCCCAATTAATTGGATAAATATCGTTTCTAGCAATCAATTTAGTCCATATTCATGGAACTCTTTAACAGGTCAAATTTTATCTGATTATGCCATCAATAACAATCAAGGATTAGGTCGATTTACAAATTCTAATCTAACCACAACTTTAACTTTAGCTCCATCCGCAAGTAGAGAAAAAATTAAAGAGACCGTAGCAAATTTAAATGAAGATTGGAATGCAGATTTCAATTATTATGCACTACATCCAGAACAACTTATTTTATTTGATATCCCATGGAAATTAAATTTATCTCATGTTTTAGGAGTTACAGCGAATACTAATATATCGAGTGCATCTCCAAAGAAAAATAATATTATTCATACTATTGTAGCCTCAGGAGATGTAAGCTTTACAAAGCGATGGAAAATCGCTGCAAATGTAAATTTTGATTTAAAAGAACTCGAAATAACCAATGCCTTTTTTACTCTTTCTAGAGACATGCATTGTTGGGCATTATCTTTTTATTGGACTCCAATTGGAACTAACCAAAGTTTTCTTTTGAGCATAAAAAACAAATCCAATATTCTTAAAGATGCCAAACTTGAATTTAGAAAACCTCCTGCATTTTTATAAAAGGATAATCTTTCATTTATTTTAAAAAAAATAGAGTATTTAAATTAAATTTGTAAGCAATAAGTCATACATGAATAAAAATCTACAAATCTACAACAGTCATTCTGGAAAGAAGGAAAGTTTTGAATCAATAAACAAAGGATTTGTTGGCCTATATGTTTGTGGACCTACGGTTTATAACTATGTCCATCTTGGAAATTGCAGAACTTTTATCTCTTTTGACTTAGTATATCGATATCTCCAACATCTAGGATATAAAGTGAGATATGTTCGAAATATTACCGATGTAGGTCATCTTGAAAGCGATGCTGATACTGGCGAAGATAAAATAGCAAAAAAGGCTAGATTAGAAGAGGTAGAGCCCATGGAAATTGTTCAGCAATACACGATTAATTTTCATGAAACAATGAAACGATTTAATAATCTTTCTCCAAACATTGAGCCAACAGCTACTGGACATATCCTTGAACAAATTGACCTAATTCAAAAAATAATCACTAATGGATTTGCCTATGAAGCAGAAGGGTCTGTATACTTTGATGTAAATAAATATAACAAATCACATGCATACGGAAGCTTATCTGGAAGGAAAATCGAAGATTTGATGAACAATACTAGAGACCTAGACGGACAGCAAGAAAAAAGAAACCCTCTAGATTTTGCACTTTGGAAAAAAGCGAGCAAAGAACATCTGATGAAATGGCCATCTCCATGGAGTATTGGGTTTCCAGGATGGCATTTGGAATGTTCTGCAATGAGTACTAAATATTTAGGGGAATCTTTTGACATACATGGAGGGGGAATGGATCTAAAATTTCCACATCACGAATGTGAAATTGCTCAAGGGACCTCAGCAAACTGTAAAGATCCGGTTAACTATTGGATGCATGCAAATATGCTTACATTAAATGGAAAAAAAATGAGTAAATCGGCAGACAACTCGATTTTACCAGAAGAACTATTTACTGGAAAAAACAAGCATTTCAGTAAATCCTACAACCCAATGGTTATTCGCTTTTTTATGATGCAAGCTCACTATAGAAGCACTTTAGACTTTACGGAAGATGCAATTAATGCTGCTGAAAAAGGCTACAATCGTTTATTTGATGGGCTCGAATTACTTCAAAAAGTAAAAACTTCTGATAAATCTTCTGAATCGGTTGAAATACTAATAAGTGCTTTTTATGCGGCAATGAATGATGATTTTAATGCTCCTATTTTAGTTGCTAATCTATTTAACGCAGTGAAATTCATAAACCACATTAATGATGGAAAAGCATCTATTTCATCGCAGGATAAAATTCAATTAGATAAAGCCATGAAAGACTTTATTTTTAATGTGCTTGGACTTAAGCAAGATACAGAAATAAAATCTAGTAAACTAGATTCTTTAATGGATATTATTGTCGATTTAAGGAAACAAGCGAGAGAAGATAAAAATTGGGCAACTTCAGACAAAATAAGAGATGGACTTCAAAAAGCAGGAATTCAAATAAAGGATAATAAGGATGGGAAAACTTCTTGGTCTAGTCACTAAGATCTATAAGCAAATCCATAATTAATTTTTCTTCATTTTTTTGCTTAAACGGAATCACTTTTGATTCGGTTCTATTTAAAAACCAAGTGCATTGACGTTTTGCAAAATTTCTAGTATGTTGTTTAATTAATTCCACTGCTTTATCAAGTGGTAAATCTCCATCTAAATATGCAAATAACTCTGTATATCCAACAGTTTTCAAAGTTCTTAAATTACGATGTTCGATCAAAGATTTAACCTCATTTAGTAATCCATTTTGCATCATAATATCTACTCGTTTATTTATTAAATGATATAAAAATTGCCTTTCAGGCATTAATGTATAAATCTTCAATTCATAATCTAATTGCATTTTTGAGGAATTTCTTAACTCACTCATCGTCTTATTAGAAATCCTAATCGACTCAACCGATCTTAAAACTCTGTGCGTATTTTTAATATCCATCGATTCATAAAATTCCGGATCTTTTTTCTTGAGTTCATCTAAAAAGGGTTGAAGACCATGTTTTTTATAATCCCTAATTATTTCTTCCTTTATCAAAGGGTCATAAGGAATATTATCAAAGCCTTTGGTTAAGGCCTCTATATATAAACCTGATCCACCTACTACCACAACAACGGATTTAGTTTTAAATTCTTGTTTAATTAATTTATTTGCTTCTTCTCCAAATTGAAATGCAGAAATTGGCTTTAAAATGGAATGGGAATCTATAAAATGATGGACAACACCATCCATCTCTATGCTTGTAGGTTTTGCGGTTCCAATAGCCATCTCTTTGTAAAATTGACGTGAATCTGCAGAAATTATTTCCGTATCAAAGTGTTTGGCAAGCATAACTCCAAGAGCTGTTTTGCCACTTGCTGTTGGACCTTGAATGACAATTAATTTTTTCTTTGAAGTCATTTATATTGCAATTTCCATTTTCTGAATCTATTATACACCTCTTCGGCATATTTAACGGCCATTCCACGGTATGCACCACACTTAACTATAGAGTCATTATAATAATCCGGATCGTTTAAATTTAACATCATTTCTTTCACATTATCTTTCCACAAATATGGATTTAATTCAAATTTTTCTGCCAATTTCATTGCATCATTAACATGACAATACCCAGCATTGTAGGCTGCTAATGAAAATTTAATTCTATCTTCCTCCAAAAGTATGTGTTTATATTTATTTAATAATTTTTTGATCATTTTTGTACCACCTTCTATTTGCTGAGAAACGGGAGAATCTTCATAAACCCCATAACCTGGACCAGTATTTGGCATAAATTGCATCATGCTATACGATCCACCAGGACCAATAGCTGAAGGATTAAACCTAGTTTCTTGGTATGCGATTGAAGACATTAAAATCCAGTCGATGTCATTATTTTTTCCACTTTCTTTAAACAAGCTATCGTATTCTGAAATTTTATAAATGTTTTTTAAATTTTGATGTTCAAATAAGGTATCTGGTATTCTATAATAGAACGAAATTAAGCTTTTATATCTATCCGAATTAACATAATCTTTAAGCCAACAGTCTAGTGTGTCTTTAAATTGAACATTATCATGCCTAAGTCCAAAAGCAATCGGAAAAGGTTTAGAGAGGATCGTTTGAACATCAATCCTTGCATCATTTAATGCAACTAACTTGGCAATATTTTCTTCAGAAACCGTATAGTCAATTTTGCCTTTTGCAACTAAACTAACAAAGTCCTCGGTAGGAAGATCCTCTTTTAAATCTAGAATAGTAAACGTTAAATTATGCTTCTTTTTCAAAACAAGTAAAGTCTTATAATAAGAGGAATGCTTTCTTACGTGTATTGTTTTGTTATTTAAATCCTTTATTTCAACTACTTTTTTATTGGATTTTCTTTGAACCAAAACAAGTTTTTGGTTTAAATATGGATAAGAAAAATTATGTTGTTTTTTTCTTTCTTCGTTAACGGTATAATTACAGGCAATAAGATCTCCTTTTTTTTGATTTAAATACGAAGGAAAGTTTTTTGAATTACTCAAGACTTTTACTTTTAGCTTTAAATTAAATGAATCTGCAAAATCGGATAAAACATCGTATTCAAATCCCATAATTTGGCCTCGATAGTTATAATATGATGTTGAAGTATTTTCGGTTAAAACAACTAGTTCTCCTCTTTTTTTTAACTCTTCAAAATCTACTGGCTTTTTCGGCTTTAAGGGTTTAATCTCTACAGCTTTGTTTTCACAAGATGTAAAAACAAGAATAAATGATATAAAAAAGAGATATATTCGCATCAATAAAACTTACGAAAAAAATACATAATTGTTTATCTCTAAGGAATTAAAAACTAATTACAGATAATTTTGTTACATAACTATCAAAATAACTAATGATTTTTTCTCGTAAAATAGCGACACTGCTTCTAATTATATTGATTCCCTTAGTCAATCTTTCCCAAAAAGGAAATATTTATGGATCTATCACTCTTAATCTATCGGATAAAGAAGGAAATCTTGAGTTTGCGACATGCAAATTATACAAATTTAACGACTCCATTATATTTAAAGGAGTATTCTCCAACGATTTGGGAGTAGCATATTTTGACAGCATTCCGGTAGGCAAATTTCAAGTAATTATTAGCTCCATTAATACTCTCAATGACACCTTACCAATTGTTATTGATAAAAGCCATCTAATTTTTCAAAAATCAATAAAACTTAAAACAATTAAATCTCTTGAATCGATTGAAATTAAAAGAGAAATCGAATTATTAAATAATAGTATTGATAAGAAAACATATAACGTATCCAAAGACATGTCTTTAAGAGGAGGAACAGCAAACGATGTGCTTAGAAGGTTACCTGGAATTGAATTGGATGAAAGTGGCAATATTAGCCTCCGAGGAGATGGATCGGTTAATTTGCTGATTAATGGAAATCAAAGTTCTCTTAGTGGAATTAATGGGAGTACCCTTTTAGATGGTCTTCCTGCTAGTGCAATTGAAAAAGTTGAAATTATCAATAATCCATCCGCAAAGTATGACCCAGATGGAAATTCTGGAATCATTAACATTGTTTTATCCAAAAAGAAGGAGCGCGGCCTAAATGTGATTAGTAATTTAAATTTGGGTAGTGGAGATTTAAATAATGGAAATGTGATAGATGGTAGCATTAGTGTTAATTATTGGAGCGGAAAACTCCTATTAAACACTTCATACAGCACCAGACATTTAAGAGGATACCGAAATAATTTTTCAGACATAACACAGGTTTTTAATGTAGATTCCATAAATTTTTTAGATCAAAATAGAACCGGAACAGATTTGAACTATAGCCAAAATCTTAGATTTGGATTAGATTATGATATATCAAGCTATCTTAAAATTGGCGTAAATCTATTAGGAGTTCTTGGACAAAGAGACCGAACAGGAGACTTATGGAATAATCTTTATGACCAGAGCAATAACCGAATTGGCTTATGGAATCGATATGCATACGACCCTACTAACAGAAAAAACCTAGAACTTTCTGCATATATAAACCATGATTTTAAAAACAAGCAAGGAAAATGGAAGTTTTTAATTAATAATTCAAGTGGAAAAAGAAACATCGAAGGATTTTATAATGAAATGCATTATCAAGCAGATTCTAGTGCTCAAATTGGAAATCCCATTGTTCAACAATTACAAAATACAGAAAACAACAATATCCTTAGTAGCCAGTTTGATTTTTCATACGTTTTTCCTGTTCTAAAAATAAAGATTGAATCAGGACTTAAAGCAATTATGGCGACTCAAGATGTTAACACATACTCTGAATCTTTTGACTATGTCTTAAATTCTTTTCAAAGCGATACCCTCGCTAATTTCTCTTACAAATACAATGAAAACATCTATAGTGCTTATGGAATATTTGGACAAGAATTTAAAAAATTAAAATACCAAATAGGAATAAGAGCAGAACAGGCTTATCAAATTCCACAATTAGTAAATGATACTAGCATTACAAACGCTTATTTTAACTTGTTTCCTTCTGCACATTTAAAGTATTTACCTAATAAAGTTTTGGAAATTGGCATTAGTTATAGCAAAAGAATTAATCGAGCAAGTTCTAGTCAATTAAATCCATTTACCAGTTATGCCGACCCATTAAACCTTCGAAATGGAAACCCATATCTTCGCCCTGAATATATTCATTCTTTGGAGGCTGCTTTTTTATACAAAAAAAACGATCTCAGTTTTTCTGCAAGTTCGTATTATAGAGCAAGTCAAGACGTGATATCAAGAATTAAATATTTCAATCAAAACAACACAAACATTATTAGTTATGGGAATATTTATAGCACAGAAAGTTATGGACAAGAATTAATTTTTAATATCAAATTATTTAAAAAATGGAAACATTCTATTTCCGTAAATGGAAATTATATTAAATATTATGACGATACTAAAAACGTGGTTCAAGAAGGATATAATGTGATTGCAAAATACAATACAAGTATTGATTTTTGGAACAACACTGCTGTTGCTCAAATCAATTACAATTTTAATGGGCCAAGAGTAATTCTTCAAGGCATAGCACAACGAAAAGGCCCATTAGACATTGCTCTAGAAAAAAAAATAAAAAATAAGAATGGTACTATTTTTATTGGGGCAAGAGTATCAGACCTATTCAATCAAATGCAATTTTACATTGATCTTGATCAAGATAACTTTAATCAAATCTCCACATACAAATGGTTGTCAAGAAGGTTTTTTGTGACATTTCGATACAAGTTTAGTTTAACCAAAAACACACAAAGAGAAATAATCTCTGGCGATGATGGAACAATTTGGTGATTTAATTGTTATATTTGCTATTAAGAATCTTTCTAAATAACATGAGAATTGTTTTAGCAGACAAAAGCGACTTGGTCAAAATAGGCTTAAGAAACATAATTTCTAGCATCGAAAACACCCAAGTCATTGGGGAAGCATCCGAAAAAAAGGAATTGATTGAATTAATTTCAAGCTTCAAAGCCGACTTATTAATCATTGACTATACATCCAATGATTTTGATTTAGACCTATTAAAAAAATTAAAATCCATAAACAAACAACTTAAAATAATCGCGGTTACACAAATTCAAGATCCAAAAATGATGGTGAAAGCATTAAAGTCGGGAGTAGACAGCTATGTTAAAAAGGATTGTGATTTAATGGAAATAAAAGACGCTATTACAGAAACTTTTTCTGGAAATCAATTTTTTTGTGGAGAGATTTTAAAAACCATTAATATTGCAAAAATTGATATTAACGATTTAAATATTGATCTATTAACTTGTAATTCGGTGATTTTAACCTCACGTGAAAAAGAAATAATCGAGCTAATATCGGAAGGGTTGACCAATTTTGACATCTCTGAAAAGTTATTCATTAGTAAACACACCGTGAATACCCATCGAAAAAACATTATGCATAAAATTGGAGTTAAAAATACCGCTGGAATTGTTATATATGCGGTTAAAAGCAACATTATTTCTCCAAATAAATTTTTATTTGCACAATAAGCAAGTAGAATTTATCTTAACCATTTTCTAAATTTTAAAAAAAAATAGATCTTTATTGAACGTAATTAAAGATCAATTGTAATCTTATGTATTAAAACTAATTCATTATGCGTTATTTATTTTTTCTTATCGGCTTTTTATTCTTTCCTATTTGTTTTTCTCAAGTAGAAGAGAACAATCAAATGATTCAAAATAACATGAACATTGAAATTCTTCCGGATTCAAGCAATTTAGAAGAAAAAAAACATCTAGAAGAAGTAATAGAGGCGGAAAGTCCTGCGATAGAAAAAAAGACAAAAACTAAAGATAGAAAATCAAATTTGTATAAAGGCAAAAAGAAAAAAGAACTTGATCTATACAAATCATCATCTATTAAGTCCAAAAGCTTTATAGATGCTAATGATAAAATCATGTATAATAAAATTCAATCCAGATCACAAAGCTCACAAAGAAATCCTACCCCAAAACAACAACTATTAATGGATAATGCAAACGAGGTTCTTCAAAAAGAAGCCCCCAATTCTTTTGAATATAATTTAAATAAATACGTAATTGGCAACTACAACACTAGTAATTATTCTAATTTACAGCAAGCAGCTTTCTTAAAGAAAAATTCGCCTGAACTTCAAAGACAAATGGCTGCCCATCACATTATTAGTAACAACCAAAAAGAATCCAAATATTATCTTAATAGCTTACACGAAAATGGAACATTGATTAACCCCTCTATTGATTATTGTAAAGACCTACTCGAGTCTGTTAGTAAAAATGGAACATTGATAACCCATGGAATGATCGATAGTTATGGATCTCATTATAATCAAATTAATAACCATTTCCGAAAAGATGTACAAATCATAAATATTGATTTTTTACAAAGCGATTTTTATAAAAAGGAATTAATTGCTAAAGGGTACAAAATCCCCAATTCCACGAATATTGATGTTGCTTTTTTTAAAAAATTATGCGAAATGAATAAGGAAAAAAAATTGGCATTATCCTTTACCATTCCAAAAGATTATTTCATTTCCATTCAAAACCATCTTTTTATAAATGGTTTAATTTTTGAGTACCATGATAATAAACCTCCAAAAAACAATATTCAAAACAATGTAGATTTATGGCACAGGAAAATGAATAAAAAGGTCATTTATTCCACGGAAAAAGAAACAAAAAATTTAGCATCAAACTACCTTCCAATGCTTTTAACAATTAAAAAATTCTATAAAAACACAGGGAATTATAAAGAAGAATCAAAAATGAATAAAGTGATTGAGTCTATATCCAATAAATGTGGAAAAAATAAACACATCAACAAATTAAAAAGCGCTTATTAATGCTAATGCTTCTTTTACGAATAAAATACCCAAAAGAAAGCGACGAACGATTAATGAGCTTTCTCATTAAAGGCGACTCAAAAGCTTTTAATGAAATATACAGCCGATATTCTGGCCCTTTAAAAGGTTATTTTATGAGAATGTTGTGGCGTGACGAAGAAAAGGCTGAAGACTTTATGCATGATTTGTTTGCTAAAATCATTAGAAAACCAGATGCTTTTGATACAAACAGATCCTTTAAAACTTGGGTATATACAATAGCTTGTAACATGTGCAAAAACGAATATAAAAAACAAGAAGTGAGAAAAAATACCAGTCTTGGCTTTGATCAACATTATAATATATCGGATGAAAAAACAAACTTAATTAAAGAAATAGAATTTAATCAATTTGGCGAAGCGTTTAGCGAGAAACTAAATGAACTAGATGCCAAACATAAAGAAGTTTTCACATTAAGACATGTGGAAGGTTTATCCATTAAAGAAATTGCAGAAATTATACAAATAAATGAAGGCACGGTTAAATCCAGAATCTTTTATGCTACGAAGCAATTAGCCAAATTATTAAAAGAATACAAAACATTAACACATTGATTATGGAAGATAAAAGCATCTCTATTTTTAAAACAAAATCCTTTCAATCGCTTAGCAAGGAGGAAAAAAAATCACTAAGCAAATGGTGTGAAACTGAAGAAGATTTTAATGAAATAAAAAATTTATTTGTTGGGGTCGATGCATACAAAAACCTAACTACTAAAAAAACTTCTGTTAAAACAAAAGAATCTTTAGACGAATTATTTAATAAAAAACACCTAGGAACTTCTTCAAAAAACGCTGGAATACTAAAAAGCCTTTTCCCTCCCTTTAAACCTTTTTATTTACAAACTGGATTTCAAATTGCTGCACTTTTAGTTGTTGCAATATTAATCGTTCCAAAATTTCTAATAGAAACCAAAACAGAACAAAATAAACTTCATTCGAGTGTTATTCTTAAAAAGAAAGAATTAAAAGCTAAAAAAAGCATCGATAATCAAACAATAAATAAGGAGCTTGAAACAAATAAATCAGACAAGAAAAGAAAAGAAAAGGAGGTATTAAATATTAATGATTCAAAAATTATCATTGAAAACAGAAAGAGGATAAATACCGAAAACGAACCAATGATTTCTAAAGATAATGCTAGTTCTTCTATAAAAAGGAGAGGCGATTTAATGGAAATATCCACCCCGGAAGAAGAAACCCATAAACCCCTTATCAGTAATCGTTTGGGTGCAGCAGGAAATGGTAATATAAATGGAACAAGCGAATTAGAATCTAGTAAAGAGCTTTTAGACCAAGAAGACATGACTTTTACTATGGAAGATAATGATGAAATAGATTATTTGATTTTTAAAGAGGAAGATAAAAGAAATGATTTAGCAGCTATCCCAATCAGTAAAACTCCTGAAATATTAGAATTGCTAACTGCTTTATATTAAATTCTATTTCTTAAATTAGGCTATTATAAATTCAGTATATTTGATAATATTCTGAGGCCTTATGAAAAAGTTTGAAAATAGAAAACCACAGCGTTTACTTAAATTCAAAATCCTATTCGCATTTCTGTGTTTTTGTTTTGCAATAACTTCACAAGTTAGTTTAAAAGGAAAAGTTATTGATAAAGAATACAAGGAAGTTCTCCCCAGTGCCAAAATAAAAATTAAGGGTACCAATCAAGGAACCTTTTCTGATTTTGATGGGAAATTTACTTTAAAAACAAATTCCGAATTGCCATTAATCTTAGTTATTACGTATGCTGAATATGACAATCTCGAATACGAGGTTAAAAATAGCAATCAAAAAATTATTATTGAATTATCTCCAACCGCCATAGAACTCGAAAGTGTTAAAGTAGTGGGAATGATTAGTGAAAAACAAAAAGAATCTCCATTATCTGTAGAAACGATGTCTCTAAATGCGATTAAAGAAACGCCAGCAACTAATTTTTATGAAGGCTTAAGTCACATGAAAGGAGTAGACCTTACCTCAGCAAGTCTTGGCTTTAAAGTAGTTAATACTCGAGGATTTAACAGCACCTCCCCTGTTCGATCATTACAAATCATTGATGGAGTAGACAATGCATCTCCTGGATTGAGTTTTGCCTTAGGTAATTTTTTGGGAGCTTCTGAACTAGACCTTATGAAGGTTGAAATTGTTTCGGGAGCAAGCTCTGCGTTTTATGGTCCAAATGCATTTAATGGAGTCATCAGCATGCATACAAAAAGCCCTTTTTTGTTTCCTGGATTTACGGCAAGTGTGAAACTTGGCGAACGAAATTTAAATGAATATGCAGTTCGTTATGCACAAGCATTTAAAAATAAAAATGGCGAAAATAAATTTGCTTACAAGTTCAACTTATTCTACATGAAAGCAGATGATTGGGTTGCCGATAATAACGCCTCTGTGGAAGGACTAGATACGGACCAATCAAATCCTGGTGGGTATGATGCAGTTAACAGATATGGAGACGAAAACCTTTCTCCCAATATAAATAATGCTACCGATGCTTCTGCAATTTGGCAAACCCCTGGACTTGGAAGATGGCATAGAACTGGATATTGGGAACAAGACATCGTGGATTACGATACCAAAAACTTAAAAACATCTCTTGCCTTGCATTATCTTTTTAATCCGGAACTAGAACTTATTGCAGCATCCAATTTTGGAACAGGGACAACCGTTTATCAAGGAGATAATCGATTTAGCTTAAAAGACATTTTGTTTTTTCAAAACAGAATTGAACTTCGAAAAAAAGAAGACTTTTTTGTACGTGCTTATGCTACCCATGAAGATGCTGGAAATTCTTACGATGCCGTTTTAACTGCATTTTTAATGCAAGATGCAGCAGCAGGCGATTGGGATTGGAATGATAGTTATCGAGAGTACTGGTCTAATAATATCACAGACCGAGTAAGAGGTTTGGACAATAGCATTGCTTGGATTCCTACCCTTGGGGTTCCTTTTGATGTAAATGCTATTGATTCGGTTGCAAATTTATACCCTGATTCGCTTTCTGCTTGGCATCAAGAAGCTGCAAACCATGCAAATAACGCCTATGCTCCCGAAGAAATGTTAGACTATTTTGAACCAGGAACCGCACGCTTTGATTCTTTATTAAATGAAATCACCCTAAGAACTTCTTTTTTAGAGGGAGGCTCCAGAATTCAGGACAAATCAGCTCTTTATCATGTTCATGGAGAAAAAATATTTAAAACCGACTTTGCAAAATTTACGGTCGGAGGAAATGGAAGAATATACCAACCCAGATCGGAAGGATCTCTTTTTAGCGATACTAATGGCGTAAGGATTACCAATCGAGAATTTGGCGTTTATGGAGGAGTCGAAAAGAAAATGATGGACGATAAATTTATGATTAAAGGGACCTTTCGCTTAGATAAAAACCAAAATTTCAAATTGCTCCCCTCCCCTGCCATATCCTTTATTTGGCAACCAAATTCAAAACATACTATCCGAGGGACATTTACCTCTGCCATTCGAAATCCAACCTTGCTTAATCAATACATGTATTACAATGTTGGAAGAGCCAAATTAGTAGGAAACATAGATGGATATGACTCTCTAGTTACTGTAGAATCTCTAAGAAGTTTTATCTATTCTCAAAATCCGGATTCTTTAAATTACTTTAACTTAGATCCAATTCAACCCGAAAAAGTTAAATCCATTGAATTCGGCTACCGAGGAACCTTTTTTAATAAGCTTTATCTAGACTTTAATTATTATTACAATTTTTATAACGATTTTATTGGGTATATAACCGGAGTTGATGTTTTTGTCACGCAATTTAATACTGCTTTTATTAATGATGTATATCGAATTGCAACTAATTCTAAAGAAACTATCACCACCCAAGGTGCATCGGTTGGCTTAAATTATTATATCGGAGATTTCTTTGCATTTAATGGGAATTATTCATGGAATGTATTAAATAAAAAGAGCGCTGACCCAATTATCCCTGCCTACAATACTCCTGAACATAAATTTAACATTGGGTTTCGAGGTAGAGACATTAAAATTAAAGGAACTAAATTTAAAGGATTCGGATTTAACGTTAATTACAAATGGATAGAAGGATTCATTTATGAGGGATCTCCTCAGTTTACTGGAAGTGTCCCAACCTACTCTTTATTAGATGTTCAGGTAAATCAAAAATTCCCTAAATTAAATCTTACCCTTAAAATTGGCGCTTCAAATGTTCTTAACAATAAAGTACTTCAAGTATATGGTGGACCATATGTTGGAAGAATGATTTATGGTGCCCTTACCTTTGATTGGGAAAACAAATAAAAAGCTTAAAATTTACTTATTCGCGTTTAATAATGTAAATTAGCACTCTAATCTTTAAATTTTAATTATGAGAAATATTTTTACTTCATTACTTTTTTGTTTTGCAATTATCGGATTCTCTATCTCACAAACGAGATATGTAGATGAAGTCTTTACAAACCTTGACATCGATAGCAGTGTGCTATATGCTGAAAACATCTCTGTTCTTGCAGGAACTCCTGTGCCAACTGGAGTTAGTGTTATTCCTGCTCTGGAAATGGAAATTTACAGACCTGCTGGAGACACAGTAGCTGAAAGACCATTAATCATTCATATGCATACTGGAACATTTCTACCAATTATCCTAAACGGAAATCCAACAGGAACTAGATTTGATGCAGCAACTTCGATGATGTGTCAAGGATATGCAAAAAGAGGATATGTGGTCGCAAACATTGAATATCGTCTTGGATGGAATCCAATGGATAGTACGCAAGCACTTCGAGCTGGTAGTCTGATGAAAGCAGTTTATCGAGGGATTCAAGATGCTAAATCATGTGTTCGTTATTTTAGAAAAGACTATGAAAACGGAAATACATACGGAATTGATACTTCTAAAATCATTCTATCTGGACAAGGTTCTGGAGGTTGGATCGCTCTTGGTTATGCAACAGTAGACAAACTTGCTGAAATTCAATTGCCAAAATTTTTAGATGTAAGCTCTGGAACACCAGTTGCTCTTCTTGATACCGCGGTTATTGGAGATTGGGATGGATATGGTGGTTATACTGCTACAAACGCTCCAATAGGTGCACCAGTACTTAACATCGAAAATCATGCTGGATACTCTAATGATGTTCATTGCGTTCTAAGCATGGGTGGTGGAATTGGAGATTTAAGCTGGTTAGAAGCTGGAGATGTACCAATGGTTGCGGTTCATTGTCCAACAGATCCAACTGCTATTTATACGACAGGAGATGTTTCTGTTCAACAGATTGGTATTGTTACTACAGATATTAGTGGTTCATACGATGTAATTAAAGAAGCTAATACTTTAGGAAATAACGATGTATTTCTTAATCAAACATATACCGATGCTTACAGTCTTGCAGCTACCGCTGCAAATAATGCTGCTCAAGGAATGGTAGATTTAGGTGGAACTACAGTTGGAGCTCCGGTTAACAATCTATTCCCGTATATCACAGGAAATCCATACGAATCATCTCCTTGGGATGTTTGGGATACAACAATACTTCATGCTGTAGTAGCTCCATTAGTAGGCGCTACACCTGCTCAAGTTACTGCTGCAAATGCAAATGGATTAACTTCAAATCCTGACATGAGTATTATGAAGGCCATGGCTTATGTAGATTCTACTTTAGGGTATTTCTGTAGAAGAGCTGCATTGGCAACAGGTTTAATTACAACAGCTAGTATTGATGAAGTTAATCTTAATGATGTGATTTATATGTATCCGGTTCCTGCAGGAAATCAACTTACAATTTCTTCTAATGCCACCAATATAAATAGTGTAGAAATTTATTCTATTACTGGAAAAATGGCATTTAACAAATTGAATATCAATGCAAACACAGTGGAATTAAATGATTTAAATCTTCCGTCTGGAGTTTATATTGTTAAAAGCAATACTCCTATTGGAACCTCTTCAAAAAGGTTAATTATTCAATAGGATAATACATTGTAAATACCAATTGATAAAAAGCCCCGTTTGGGGCTTTTTTATTTATATCTAATAAATAGATAATTTATGTACTTTTAAACTTAAGGATTAAACAATTGTTTAAAACAAAACACTTTAAATGTATCCATACCTCAGACTCGCAAGGGTTCTTTTAAGCAGTAAATTTAAAACCAAATTAAATTTTTATAGCCGAGACAGCGATAGCATACCCATGATGGTATTGCCTCAAGACATTGACCCTTTTATGGAATTAAATAACGGAAGGTACGTAACGCTTTTAGATCTGGGCAGATATGGATATGGGAGTCGAGTAAACATCAATGCCTTTCTAAAAAGGCAAAAATGGTCTCTAACGATTACTGGAACCTACAATGAGTATCGCTACCGATTGCGTTTGTTTCAACGATTTGTCTTAAAAACCAAAATAATTGGATACGATGAAAACTGGTTCTATTTTTTTCAAAAAATAGAACGAAACGGAAAAACACACATGGCTTCTGTAGTTAAGTATGCCTTTACTTCCAAAAATGGAATTGTAAAACCAAAAGAAGTGGTTGAGGCAATGGGAGAGCCTTATGATCCAACACAACTACCATCTTGGATAACAGAAATTGGACAGCACCAAGTGTTTAAAAAGTAGCATGCAAAATTGAGAAGATAAAACTTATTTGAATTCAAATTGTTTTTAAATTAGAAAAGTATTTAAAAGGATTAATCTTCAACCGATGGATATGTCAAAACCATATAATTATAAATCAGGATATACTTTTTCTCCCCACAAGAAAAAGGAGTTAACTCCTTTTGAGCGTCTTTTTGATATTTTTCAGGAACTAATTGTTCATACGTCTGGAGACGTGGAAGAAACTCTAAATTGGATGGACGAACTTGATCGAGAATACAAGCTATATTCATCGGATTATTCCAAGGAAGATTTTTTGGAAGATCTCCAAAAAAAAGGCTTCCTAAACAAGAATCCAAAAAAAGAAGGAAATGGACTTCAAATTTCTGCCAAAACCGAACAGTTAATTAGGCAACGGTCATTAAATCAAATATTTGGTGCTTTAAAAAAATCCGGACGTGGGAATCATAAAACCAAACATTCTGGTCAAGGAGATGACTTTACAGGCGATTTAAGAAGCTATGTTTTTGGAGATGGACTTGATCAAATATCCATGACCGAAAGCATTAAAAATGCACAAGTAAATCATGGAGCAGATGCTTTTAAATTAACCGAGCAAGATTTGGTAGTGAATGACACGCACTTTAATGCACAAATGAGTACGGTCTTAATGATTGACATAAGCCACAGCATGATTCTTTATGGAGAAGACCGCATCACACCTGCCAAAAAAGTGGCAATGGCTCTTGCAGAACTCATTCGAACGCGCTATCCAAAAGACTCCTTAGACATATTGGTTTTTGGAAACGATGCTTGGCCAATAAAACTAAAAGATTTACCTTATTTAAAGGTTGGCCCATATCACACAAACACGGTTGCTGGAATGTCTTTGGCATTGGATATTTTGCGTCGAAAAAAGCAAACAAACAAGCAAATATTTATGATTACTGATGGGAAACCATCTTGTATCAAATTGCCCAACGGAGAATATTATAAAAACAGCAATGGACTAGATGAGTTTATCACCGGTAAGTGCTTAAACATGGCAAAGCAAGCCAGGAAATTACAAATACCAATTACCACATTTATGATTGCTCAAGACCCTTATCTAAGGCAATTTGTAGAAGCATTCACCAAAGCAAACCAAGGAAAAGCATTTTATACAGGACTTAAAGGGCTTGGAGAAATGATTTTTGAAGATTACGAAACCAACCGAAAAAAAAACATCAAAAGATAAAGCATGAACATACAAGAAATAGAGACACTAGGAGACCTTAAAAAATCAGGGTACACTTCCAAAAAAATTAAATTAGAATTGCGCGATAATTTAATCGAAAAGCTCCAAAATAAATCAACGCTGTTTGAAGGCATCATTGGCTATGAAAACACCGTAATTCCTCAACTTATTCATGCAATTTTATCAGAACACAACATCAATCTTTTGGGTCTTAGAGGTCAGGCAAAAACAAGAATAGCTCGATCTTTAACCGATTTATTAGATGAGTACATTCCTATTGTAGAGGGCTCTGAAATTAATGATGACCCATTGGATCCAATTTCTTTTTATGCCAAACAAATGCTCAAAGAAAACAGAGACAAAACACCTATATCTTGGGTGCACAGATCGGAGCGATTTTCAGAAAAACTAGCCACTCCAGATGTAACGG
>JAQWKT010000014.1 GCA_029247685.1 Crocinitomicaceae bacterium
CAGATCATCAAGCCATTGTATATCGATTAGGTGCTATTGGAATAGAAGAAATAGAAGAAACGATTAAGGCAAAAGTTTGCATAGCAAGCAGTGCTTCTAAAAAAGTTTTTTCTATAAAAACGCCTTTTTATGTACTGAAAAGTTTAAAGGAAATAGATGCTTTATCGGATAAAAAAATAGGGCTTATACATTTCAATAGCGAAGCAAATAAACAAATACCATTAAGCAATCAGGTATGGCTAACTAAAAAAACCTGTTTAGAAGACGCTTCTAAAAATTTATATGATTCTATTAGCCAACTTGACCGGATGGATTTAACTGGGATATATATGCTTGCTTTGCCAAATGATGGAATTGGATATCAGTTAAACTCCCTACTTCAACAAATAACAAAAATTTAATTTTTATTATTAAAAAAAACGCTCATATAACAACTTGTTATACAGTTTTTTACGTTTAAAAAAAAGAAATATTCAGTAAAACCATTAAAATAATCATTAAAACAACATAAATACTAATTAACAATGGTTTAATGACCTAAATGTCATAACTTTATTTAAACATTGAATGTTAAATCACTTATTAATAAGTCATTATATATTCATAAATAAATAATTATGTTAATAGCAATGTCAGTTTTCGGAATAATTCTGGTAGGTTTAATTACGTATGCGATTATCAATGAAGCCAAAAGAAATAAGTCAAAGGTTTAATTTCTTCTCGGCTAAATAACGCCTAATTACTCTGAACAAATTCTAATTAATTTAAATACCAATGGTATTTGAAAGGCAACTAATATTGCTTTTTTATAACAAGTTAATAAGCTCCGTTACACTTATAAACCCCCCATCTTTTGCGGCATAATAAGTTCCAAACCAAGGCCTTGTTTTTTGAATTTCAGTAGCACCAAATAAACCAATAATATTGGCCCCAAAAAATGAGGCGATATGCATGGCTCCGCTATCGTTTGCCAAAACAAATTTGGCTTGTTTCATTACCTGTCCAGTAACCGGGATATTTTCACTAAAACAAGGAACATTTGGGTAATCTATTTTACATCGATTTAAATCATTTGGCGAAACCATCGCAATAATGGAATAAGCAGTATATTTTTTACAAAATTCTTTCCAAAATGGCCATTCTTTATTTTTGCCTTTATGCAAATTGGTCGCATAAGGACAAATAACGACATATGGATGTTTTTGCTTTTCGATGATAAGATTTGCTAGGCGTTCTTCTTGCTTGCCAACCGGAACGGTGTCGCTAATTTGCTCTAGGGTTAGTTTTGGATCAAAAAAACCTTTTCCAAGTTCAAAATAATTTTCAACTGTATGCAAAGAATCGTTGTAAGAAAGGCGAGTTGAAGAAAAAACATGATAACCAATAGTTTTGATTCCTGCCAGTTTCATTGGGACAATGCTTGATAAAGTTTTAGGACAACTAATCGCGTAGTCAAACTTGTTTTTTTTATAGAATTTATAAGCCCATTTAACACTTTTAATCTGCGAACTACTAACTATTTCAAAGCCTGTTGCTGAAAATAATTCTTTTGCCCATGGAGGACCAACACAAACAAAATTAATGCCTGAACGTTGAAGTCCAATTAAAAGCGGATAGCACATCAATGCATCGCCAATCCAGTTTGGTAGACGAACTACCACCTTTGCCTGCGAAGTATTTTTCATGTTTGTTGTGAAATTCACTTGCCAAATTTACAACAAAACAAGTTGTCTATTATTATTTAAATCAATAAGCTTAAATTGAATTATATTTACCTATATTTTGCGCAAAATGAAAAAGGATACCTATTTTGATAACAAAGTAATTTGGATTACCGGTGCATCCTCGGGAATTGGACTTGAAATGGCTATTCAACTAGATCTAACAGGAGCAAAGTTAATTCTTTCTTCTAGAAATATCGAGGCACTGAATGCCCTAAAAAACAAATTATCTAATCCAGAAAAACATTTTGTTTGTGCACTAGATCTTGAAAAATCCAGTGAATTCGAAAAAATAACTCAATCCATTATTGAAAAATACTCTAAAATTGACATCCTAATTAACAACGGAGGCATTAGCCAACGAGCTAACGCCATGAAAACTTCTTTGGAAATTGATCGAAAAATAATGGAGGTAAATTATTTTGGAAACATTGCGCTTAGCAAATGTGTGTTGCCTTATATGCTTCAATCAGGAGGTGGACAAATTGTTGTTGTTTCCAGTATAGCTGGCAAATTTGGGTTTTATTTGCGATCGGCTTATAGCGCTTCAAAACATGCCTTGCATGGATTTTATGAAAGCCTTGCCATGGAAGAATTTAATAATGGAATTCGAGTCACTATGGTTTGTCCAGCCAAAATAAACACGCCAATCTCAGTTAATGCCATCAACGAAAAAGGAACTAAATCGGGGATTATGGATAATAATCAACGAAAAGGAATGCCTGTATCTACTTGTGTAAAAAAGATTGTTCGGGCAATAAAACATCAAAAACAAGAGGTCATCATTGGTGGAGAAGGTGTTTTTGCTATAAAACTAAAAGCATTTATCCCTAGTTTGTTTCGAATATTAATTCGAAGACAATCGGCCACTTAATTAGAGGTTTAAATCTAGCAAATAAAGCAAGGAAGAAATAGAGGCTGCTCCAAGCTCTAGCTCTCTTTTGTTTACATTTTCAAAAACGTCGTTTGGCGAATGATGAAAATCAAAATAACGTTGTGAATCGGGAACAAAGCCAAACAAAGGAATGTTTTTATAATGCTTTTTTAATGGGCCTATATCTACCCCTCCATACCCTTTTTCAAACACATGTAGTTCATAGGGTGCAAATAAGGATTCAAATTGTTTTAAAAATTTTATTTGTAAATCTGTTCCGTCACAGCTAAATCCTCTTGGAGCAAAACCTCCCCTATCGCTTTCTAAAGCAGCAATTTGTTTTTCTCCATTTGCAAAGGCAATACTTGCATAATCCTCTCCTCCTCTATTTCCGTTTTCTTCATTCATAAAAAACACCAATCTAAGGGTATGAATGGGTTTGTAATTTAATTCTTTTAAAATCCTTAGGGCTTCTAAACAATGAATCACCCCTGCTCCATCGTCGTGTGCCCCTTCACCTGTATCCCAAGAATCCAAATGACCGCCAAAAGTGATGACCTCCTCCGGTTTTAATTTGCCTTTCATTTCGGCAATTACATTGTAAGAATCTTTGTCTGAAAACAAACGACAATTGAGTTCTAAATTTATGGTTTGTGCGTTTTTCTTACCCCGTATTGATTTATTTAAGGTGTTTGAGAGAAAATCGGCATCCATGGTGGAAATCGCTGCTGCAGGTATTTTTTTTATTCCTTCTTGGTAATGCAAAGAGCCGGTATGTGGGTGTTCATCCACAGGAAGTGCTAGAGATCGAATGATGATTGCTTTTGCCCCTAATTTAGAAGCTTCTGAGGCACCATTTCTTCGGATAGGATAACATTGCCCATACGCTTTAAAAGTATTGATCAAGTGGGCATTCATTTTTTCATTTAGAAAAACTATCTTTCCTTTTACTTTTTTAGGAGAGGCTTTTTTTAATTCCTCCAAGGTTTTAAACTCAATTATTCCCGAAGAAATCAATCCATCCGATGGAACCGAACCACCTAAAGCCAATACGTTTAACTTTTTTATTTTTCCTTTTTTGTTAATAAACCAAGCGCTTTCCTTGGTTCCTCTTTCCCAATGTGGGACCCTTATCTTTTGCAAGTAAACCTTGTCAAAATTGTACTTTTCAAATAACTTTTCGGACCAAAAAATAGCCATATCTGCAGAAGCCGAACCTGTAATTCTGGCACCAATATCTTTGCAAAGAGATCGCAGGTTTTCATGGGCTTCGCCTCTAAGCAATGCTTCGTCATAGATGCTTCGGATAAACGCCGAATCGCCTTTCTGAGAAATTCCATTTAAAAATGGAACTAAAAAAATCAAGGCTATTAATATTTTCATTTTTAAAACTAATTAATGGCATTAAAGGTAATCAAACTAATTATTGGAATGGAAATTAACTATTGCCGAATGCATCTAACATAAAATCCATTCATTTCGGGGTCTTCGGATACAATAAGATCTATTGCATGAAATTCGACCAAATAACACGGAGTTCTATAGGCATGAGTACTAGTTGGGGTATCGATAGACTCTGGCAAAATTGACCAATACCCAATTTGCCTGCCATAGCCTGTGAAGCTGCCATCGTTTAATCGAATACCACCAGGTTTGCAATTTAGCCCCGAATAATTGGTGCCATTTCCATTTTCAAACCAACCGGTTTTACTTTTCATTCTTTTTGCTGCAGCAATAAATTGATTTCCAGTTGCCGTGTCCATATTCAAGTTATATTGCAATATATACCAATCCTGTGGTGTTGGAATAAGAAATCCTGGAGGACAAATCCCTCTAGAATCGGAAATTGCATACCAATTATAAATCTTTCCAAAAACGGAATCATTTTTTGAGGAATTTCGGTAAGAGCACCATGCAGGTCTTTTATTTTCAAATGCACTTATCCATTCTTGCTTGGTTTTTGCCTCAGGAATATCGTCGCCATTTTGAAACTTCGATACCGAAAGGTTTTTTTCGGCCCATAATTGTTTATAGATCCTAACGGTAGGAATCGATTGAGATATTAATGAAAAACTCCCAAATAAGAAAAGAAATATAAAAAAGTAAGCACGCATTTTTTTTATTTTAAACATTTAAAGTAATCGAAAGGCTCTAGACAAACGTTGCATTTGTACTGTGCCTTGCAAGAAGTGCTACCAAACAAACTAACCATGGATGTGTCTTTAGAATAACATTGCGGACATTGAATTTCTATGGGTTTTGCAAAAAGAATGCTTTTGTCTGGCTCATCCACTGGTGGTGCTATGCCATATTCAAAAAGCTTTTTTTTTCCATTTTCACTAATCCAATCGGTAGTCCATGCTGGCGACAACACGGTTTCAACTTCTACAAATTCTATGCCTTTTGTATTTAAAACATGTGAAATGTCTTTTTCAATATGATTCATTGCAGGACAACCCGAATAAGTTGGGGTGATTGTTATTTTAGCTTTTTGATCTACAAACAAGACCTCTCTAACTATTCCTAAATCGATAATCGATAAAACCGGAACCTCTGGATCCTTAACTTCTTCCAAAAACTTCCATATCGATTTTAAGCTTACCATTCCATGTTTGGATATGCACGTTGCATGTATTGCATTTCTGCAAGAAGGTGGCCAAGATGTTCCGAATGCATTCCTTTACGACCTCCTGTAAATTCCCAGTTATTATCCGGAAGTTTGAGTGTTGCCTCTTCAAGAACAGCAAGAACATGTTGATTAAACTCCTTTTTAATTTCTTTAAAAGAAGGAGCTATATTCTCTGAGACAAGAGCAAGGTCTACCTCATCTTCATAAAACAAATCGCTATGATATCTCCAGAGAACATCGATTGATTTTTGCACTCTTTGATGTGATTCGCTTGTTCCGTCACCAAGTCGAATAACCCACTCTGAAGAATGTTTTAAATGATATTTTGTCTCTTTTAGGGATTTTTTTGCGATGGCAGCAAGCGATTCGTCGGTACTGCTAGCCAAGGCTTCAAAAAAAGGTCTTCTAAAAGAATCAAACAAAAACTGGCGAACAATTGTGGATCCAAAATCGCCGTTTGGCTGCTCTACTAATAAAGAATTTTTATACTCTTTATCTACACGAAGAAAAGCCAATTTATCGGCATCTCTCTGCTTGTTTTCAATGCTTGCCGCATATTCTAAAAGATTGGTTGCTTGTCCAATTAAATCAAGAGATATGTTTGTTAAGGCAATGTCTTCTTCTAAAATAGGGCCATGACCACAAAGCTCGGACAATCGTTGTCCTAAAATAAGGCTATCGTCTGCAATTCTTAAGGTATATTCAAATAACTTATTGTTCATGTCTAGTTTTTCTACATGTGTGAAATGTCATCAGGAACATCGTAAAAAGTTGGATGTCGATAAATTTTGGAATCTGCTGGTTCAAAAAAAGAGGCTGCTTCGTCAGGATCTGAAGCATATAAGTTAGAAGACTCGACTACCCAAATACTAACTCCTTCGGATCTACGCGTATAAACGTCTCTAGCATTATCCACGGCCATTTTGTAATCCGACGCTCTTAAGCTTCCGACATGTTTATGATTTAAGCCTTGTTTTCCTCGGATAAAAACTTCCCACAAAGGCCATTCTTTTTTGTTACTCATGCTACTTTAGCTTTATTATTTCTTTTTTGTGAGAAAGCCATAGCGGCTTCTCTAACCCATAGCCCATCATCTTTTGCTTTTTTACGAACCCGAATTCTGTCTTCGTTACATGGACCGTTTCCTTTGACTACTTGCCAAAATTCTTCCCAATCGATTTTGCCATAATCGTATCTATTTTCTTTCTCGTTCCACTTAAGATCCTTGTCTGGGACTGTAAGCCCAATGCTTTCGGCTTGAGGAACGGTTACATCGACAAACATTTGTCGAAGTTCGTCGTTGGTATGTCGTTTGATTTTCCAGTCCATGCTTTGTTTGGTATGCTTTGACTCTGCATCGTTTGGTCCAAACATCATTAGAGAAGGCCACCAAAAACGATTTAAGGCATCTTGTGCCATTTCTTTTTGAGCGGGCGTTCCTTTTGCCAATACCATGATTATTTCAAATCCTTGTCGTTGATGAAACGACTCTTCTTTGCAGACTCTTACCATTGCTCGAGCATAAGGCCCATAGGAACATCTGCATAAAGGAACTTGATTCATGATGGCCGCTCCATCTACCAACCATCCTATTGCTCCCATGTCTGCCCAAGAAATGGCGGGATAATTGAAAATAGAAGAATATTTTGCTTTTCCTGAATGCAAATCATCGATTGTTTGTTCTCGATCTGCTCCAAGCGTTTCGCATGCGCTGTAAAGGTATAAACCATGACCTGCTTCGTCCTGAACTTTTGCCAGTAACACTGCTTTTCGACGAAGATTTGGCGCTCTAGTAATCCAGTTTCCTTCGGGTAACATTCCAACTACCTCGGAATGTGCATGCTGGGATATCTGCCGAATTAAGGTCTTGCGATAGTCGTCGGGCATCCAATCTCTAGGCTCGATTTTGACGTCTTTATCAATTTTATTCTGAAATTTTTTTTGGAGCTCCTCCAAACTGATTTCACTCATAAATATGGGCTTTTAACAAATATACAAATAAAGAGGTAAAAAGTTTAAAAGGCACGTAGTATATAAAGTTTCCAAATAAAAGAAAAAAAGAAAAAAAATAAATTTTAAAATTGTTTAACAAGGAAAGTAATAAATTTTAACAAAACAATAAGGAAATTATTATCTTTGAAAAAAGACTTTTTATGAACTTCCATTTAACCTACAAAGGATCTATCGTTACTGTATCTTCCAAAGTTGAAAAATTGGATGCTTCCAATGCATCGGATTTAAAAAGTCAATTGCTTCATTTAAGCAAAACAAACCACAACCAAATCATTATGGATTTGAGCGAAACAAAATATTGCGACTCTTCGGGTTTAAGCGCTATTTTAATGGGAAACAGAATCTGCAAAGACACCAATGGAGAGTTTGTTTTATGTGGCCTTCAGGACAGTGTAATGAAAATGATTAAGATTGCACAACTAGACAAAGTGATCCGTCATGTAGCAACGGTAGACGAAGCCATAAGCTTGGTTAATTAAGTGAATTTCGACATCACTATTTTAGGTTCTGGCTCGGCTGTTCCTACCCCAAAAAGAAACCCCTCCTCTCAATTTATAAATTGCCATAACCGAAAGATTTTAATGGATTGTGGCGAAGGCACACAGTTTCAAATTCGAAAATTTAAAATCAAACTACAATCCATCCAGATTATATTGATTTCTCACCTACACGGCGATCATTACTTTGGACTTGCAGGACTTTTAAGCACCATGAATTTACTTGGGAGAGATGGTCAACTTACCATCTATGGCCCTGAAGGACTGGAAAATATTTTAAGAAGCCAACTAAAAATTGGCGATTCCAAATTTGCCTTTGACATCACATTTAAAACCCTATTTGGAAAGGAAAGAGAAATTATTTTTGAAGACAAAAAAATGGAGATACATACTTTTCCACTTAAACACAAAATTGCAACCAACGGGTTTTTAATTAAAGAAAAAGAACCCTTAAGAAAACTCAAAAAAGAAGCAATAGAAAAAGACGACATTGCTATTGAATACCGACATCGGCTTCAAAAAGGAGAAAAAATCATGGATGCTAGCGGAAAGATCTTGGATTTAGATCGTTACACCTACCCTCCTAAAAAAGCACGTTCTTATGCCTATTGCTCGGACACCATGCCCAATGAATCCAATCTGGATCTATTAAACGAGGTAGACCTAATGTATCATGAGGCCACCTTTGTGAACCAACATAAAGCAAGAGCCAAATCTACCATGCATTCTACTGCGGAGCAAGCAGCAAATTTCGCTAAAAAAGCAAAGGCAAAAAAACTAATCCTTGGTCATTTTAGCAATCGCTATTTAGATACTAATACCCATCAAAAGGAAGCAAGTGCTGTTTTTGAAAATGTACTTATTGGGGAAGATGGCTTAAATATAAAGCTGTAACTCTATTTTATAATTGCTATTTTTTTTGTTTCACTTATACCTGACGAAGTTATTATTCTATAAAAATAAACTCCCGATTTATAATTAGTTGTATTTATTGTGATACTGGTTGATTCGTTGTTTAGTATTATTTCAGATTTACTTTTACCATCTAAACCGGAAATGATAAGTTTATTAGAATTAGACTGTTTAGACAAGTTAAATTGAATAGTTATCAATGATGTTGCAGGATTAGGAAATGCCGAAATATTATTGCCAATATTGGCCTGACTTATTGATGCTGCACAAGGAGAACAGTATGTCCCGCCACAATCAATTCCCTGTTCATCTCCATTTTGGATATCATCTTTGCAAGACCAAGCTGTCTTTCTTTGGTTTGCCTCATTCTCAAGTTCTGTCTTAAGGGTTTGTTCTTCTTGAGTTAGAGAGCCTAATAATAAATCGTTTGTCTCTAAAGGATCGGTAATTAGATTAAACATTTCTTGTTGTCCTGTATGGTATTCAATGAGTTTATAGACAGAGTCTCTAATCGCGTATCCTTGTGTCGAAATTCCTGATTGATTGGCATCAAGTTCAGAAAAATTAAATTGTCTTTTTGGTAAACCAGTAGAACTAGTTAAAAGATGTTTAAAACTAAGGCTATTATAAATCCCTCCAGGAAGATTAGAACCTGTCAATTCTAGTATCGTGGCATGTATGTCAATTACATTTATTAAGGCACTTTCACTTTCTCCAACTCTTGAGACTCCATGACCTGAAACGAACATTGGCACATGAATCCCACCTTGATATAAGGTTTTTTTTCCATGGTTTGCTGGATAATCTTGAAGCAAATTATCAGCTGTTCCATTATCACCAATAAATATTATCGTAGTGTTGGCTTTTTGAGCAGGAGTTAACGAATCTAATAATCTTCCAACTTCATAATCTAAAGATTCAATCATCGCCATAAATTTCTTAAGTTGTGAATTGGTAGATGGTTGCGTATACATATGAGCTGGCGGGATATGTAATGGTGTGTGAGGAGCAACATGTGCTAACCATAAAAACCAGGGATTGTTTTGATTGCCTATCCAGTTAATTGCATCGTCAGTAAAATAACTAGTCACATAAGTAGTGGAATTTGAAGTCGTATTATTTTCCGTTTTAGTCCAATTATCGTATGCCGAAACACTTCCCTCCATGACTCCCATATAATGATCTGCTCCATGCCACGTGGGGTGCAAGATATTCACTGGGTGTGAAATATGCCACTTTCCCGTTACACCAGCTGTATAATTTTGGTTTGAATTCTTAAGGGCTTTTAACAAGGATGTATAAGTTGTATCTAAATTTCCCGGCACCGTTTTAACTCCATTCAAACTTCCGTACATCCCACTCATTATTCCAGCTCGAGTTGGCGCACACACAGGCGAAGACCAAGCATTTAAGAAAGTAAGCCCACTGTTTCTAATGCTATCTAAATGCGGTGTTGCGGGATTAAAACTCCCCACATTATATCCATTGAAGGCATCAACACCAACATCATCAGCTATTATTAACAAAACATTTGGTTGTTGAGAATATACTATTGAACAATTCAAAATAGCTATGACGATAAGTATAAACTTATTATTTCGAATCATATTTTTTGTTTAACAGTAAATTTAGTGATTTAATATAGAAGGAAAAAAGAGAACGAGGTATATATCAAAAGAGATCAATACCTAATTATTATTCCCTCATATTTTTCAGGAATTAACCAAAAAACATCGATATCATACTGGCAGATTGCTTTATTTCTTGAAAAATAGTTTAAGTCCCATTTGCTTATAATAAGTTCCGGGTAGTTATGTGTGGGAAAGGATTTTATTTTGATATTTCTCCAATTTTTATCCTTACAAATTTTTGGCAAGCGCGCATACCCATCTATATCTGATTGAGTAAAGTAAGTAATAACGGTATCTTCATATAAATAAAACTTAGTAAAAGCCAGTCCCCTTTTCTTTAAATCAAATACACGAATAATTGTAGAATCGGAGGTTTTCTTTTTTTCACGGAACACAATTCTATAATTTTTTCTTTTAAAATCCACTTTTGGTGCTTTTTTTTCCTCTTTAGAAAAAGGAAATCTAACTCCTACAAATTTTGTGTTTTTATATTTCCATTTTTCATTGGTAAAATAACGAAAATTCAATCTGCTAGGGCCCATATTAATATGAAACTGGTAGTGCCCAACAGTGCTGTCGGGTATTGATATAAAAGGATAACTGTCTTTAGGGTAGTCCCTCATAATATTTTCGTATCCATATGATCCAAAAGATATAATAAGTTTTAAATTGTCTGATGTTGCTTTGGGTAATTTTGCCAAGCCATCAAAATCTGTTTGGGTACCAAATATCACTTTATCGTTCTTTGTTAGCAAAACTGTTACAAAAACCATGGCCTCTTTATCATTATCTACTAATCTAATGCTTATCGAGTCCTGATTGCCTTCTTTTGAATCTACTATTATGCTGTAATTGCAGTGAGTGGGCTGTAATTCGCTATTAAAGACAATATGCCTCCCTGACTTCTCCCAGGTTCCTTTGGTGACACCACTATTAAGGCCTGCATGCCAATAGTATTCAAAGACTTTATTTTCTTTAAGTTCCATGGAAGCTCCAACCCCATACGTTTGATAATTTCTAATATATTTTCCCAACAAATAGCCATCAGATTTTTATAAGAAGCACAAGAGCTAAAAATTAAAAATAAGGCGATATAAGAAATATATCTCATAAAAGAATGAATAAGCAAACAAGTATAATTAATGGAAAAATCACAAATAGCTGACAAATCAAGCCCCAAAAAGCAAATTGCAGATATTGAAAAAAGCCTATTTTCTTTGGGTTTTCTTTGGAGGTAAGCAAAAGCAATTCGTCAAATTCCATTTTCAAAAATTCGTCTTTGCTTTTATTTAAATCAATAATTCCTACATTATTTATTCCTTTTATAAAACCTTTAAAAACTGCTTTTGGATAAAGAAATAAGCTATACCCCATTGCCCAAATACTAAAAAAACCAACCGGAAAGTGTTTCCACATGCCAGTAGCAATTTCCCATCCGGCAATATAACCCTCTCCTTTCCAAGAAACGTCGCAATTATTTAAGATGTGCTGAAGGTCATGCACATGAATAACGTCTCTTCTAAATTTTGGATTGGGAAAAGTGAAAGTTAATCCAATTAATTTCATTTTAAACGTTTTTTGGTCATCGCCACCATTGTCTGGGAGGTCATTGTCTTTATAAAACTGGGAGAGTAATTTGTTTAGGGTCATCGGAGGAGTTTAAGTTTTTACAAAGTTAGCTCTAAAAATGTATAAATGCATTTCTATTAAAGAATAATGATTGAAGCTTTATTCTATTTAAAAAATATTTACCTTTAGTAAAAATTGAGCTTATGTTAAAAAATATATTTATATCCGTTTTGGTATTATCTGGAATCGCTTTTTTGGGTTCTTGCAAAAAATGTAAAACCTGTACATGCACCCAAGTGACTTCTCAAACGGGTATGCAAGACATTACCCAAGAGTTTACGGTAGAATCGTGTGACAAAGACGAGCAAGATGAATTGGAGGGAGGAAGTACTGTTTATCAAGGCGTACCTGGTTTTGAGCAACAAGTTACTCAAACCTGTAGCTGTCAATAAAAATTTTTAAGGGGATGTAGCTCAGCTGGCTAGAGCGCTTGACTGGCAGTCAAGAGGTCGTGGGTTCGACTCCCATCTTCTCCACTTCATTTTAATCAAGACAATAATAAATTCAAACATCCAATTTTTTGTGCTTTTTATAAATCATATGGCAAACTTTATCCATTGATTTAAAAATTTTAATATCAAAATCTGATGAATCGGTAATACTTGTTAATGTAGTAACTGCATTATATAAAATGTCATTTTCATTTTGCTTAATTCTCTCAATAAAATTCACCTTATTACTTCCTTTATTGGAATTGGAAACAATTACTTCTTTAGTGTTTGAATCTATTGCAAATAAAAAATCTTCCTTCATAATTTTGAGTTAAGTTTTATTGGTGGTGATGACATCTACCACTTGAACTCTTGGTTCTATTTTTACACCTTAAGCCCTTTTTTGTAGTACCTGAGCATTGTCTTGCACTAGTTGAAGATTTCTTTGATCTAGTTGTTTTTCCTTGGCAACAATTTATGCCAACTTTTTTATTGTGTATTTTACAGTAGCAACTATTTGATTTACTTCGATTACACCGGAGGCAAAGTAACTGAATATTTGATACATTACTATTTCCTCCACATGAAAAAGGCATTATATGATCATACTCTAAACTTTGGTAGCCACCACAGCATTGGCACATTCCTCTATCTCTAGAAAAAACAACTTTTTTTGTTGTTTGTGAAATGTATCGACTCTGTGCAAAACAACAAAAGCTTGACAAAAACAAAAAAATAAGTAGGATTCTCATAATTCTAATTCAAAATAACAATTATCAATAATAATTCAAAATATAAATATCTATTGTATAAATTAGCAATATGAAAAAAAACCTTCTCTATTTTCTTTTACTTGCCATTCTCTTTGCTTGTAAAACAACTAAAAAAACGCCTTATTACAGCAACCCATCGGCTTTATTTGACAAAGAAAAATTTGCAAAAAACCCGGAGAGATGGGACTTTTATATTCATGATGCAGAAGGATCTACCTACAGTACTCGATCCAAGTCTATTGACACCTCTACTTTTGAAGCAGTAATCGAAAAAACCTTTCCAATAGAGATTCCTGAGGCGCTCAAAAGAACCGAATCCAAGCGAAAAAAAGAAGTGCATGTGTATATAAAAGACTCGTCGATAAATAACCATCAACGAACCAAAATCCATCCAGAGGATGTGGTGGAAGTGGTTTCTTTTGTTAAGCCCGAAAATCTGCAAAAACCAGGTAATGAATCGGACGAGAAAGTGTTTTGGAGTGTTTTTCTTACGGTTACTCTTTTTATCATTGGGGGTATTTTGGCATTAATGCTTGCGATTTATGTAACCATCACGGCCTTTTTTGATTGGTTATCTGGTTGCTACATCGCTACCATGGCTTATGAATCTTATGATGCACCAGAAGTAAAAATATTGCGACGTTTTAGAGACGAAAAACTTAAAAAAACCTTTGCCGGCAGGGTGTTTATTGCCAACTACTATGCCTTTTCACCGCTGCTTGTAAAGATCTTTAAACCAATGGGGGGTGTTAATCGACTTATTCGAAAGCGATTGGATCGCTTTGTGATTCGTTTGAAGGCAAAAAATGGGTGGTAGTTTGTTCTGTTAAATCTACTCCCTAAACCTTGCGTTTTAGAATTCTTCTTTTAATTATTAATTTCTAAAAGTTGGACGGATTTATTTTGTAGTTCAAAGATGTAAAGACCTTTTGATAGGCTAGGCAGTTTGATCGTTTTAGTTTGAGAACTAAGGATTCCTGACAAAACTAATTCTCCGGATATCGAATATATATTATACTGGGCATCTTCTGCTAATTCTACTTTAACATTTAGGAACTCTTTGGCTGGATTTGGATAAATCACAAAATCTACATTTTGATCATCTGACTCATTAACCCCAATTGTGGAGGCACAATTTGGAACAATGCTGTTGTTTACATTCATGTTTAATGCATGGTCATATAAATCATCACAAATGTAAAGTCCATCTCCTTCTCCATTGGTCAAAAGACAGATACCGACATTATTTTGAGGGTCCATAAAGAGATAGGTTCTAACCCCTTTTTCTCCACCGGTGTGTCCCCATAGCATTGCCTCTCCTCCACTATGATATAACTTAGTTCGATACCAATTTAGGCCTTGAGTTGTGTCTAATAAAGGGATTTGAAAAGACAACATTTCGTTTACCGATGCAGGACTTAATATCGCATTAGTGCCCAAGGATCCTCCATTGAGAAAAGCAATCATAAAATTTCCTACGTCAAGCACGGTGCTTCTTAGTTGACCATTCGGGTAGTCGGCAAAACCATAATGATTATAGGGGGTATAATTGCCGTTTTGGTAAGAATAGGGCCTGGCCACCTCACTTGAATCAAAATCTGAAAAATGCCATGCGGTTTTTTCCATGCAAAGGGCATTGAACAGATTGTTTTCGCAATAATCGTCAAATGGAGTACCCGAAGCATGCTCGACCAAATATCCATTAAGCGCGGATGCCATATTGGAATAGTGGGAAGAAGTGCCAGGAGCTGCATTGTAAAAATTGCCACTTGCATTGTACGTGGAACCTGTTGTGGGAAAGTAACTTCCCATGCAACTGGACAAAGAGATAGTTGGGTCTGGATACCCATAAAAAGAACCCATTGTGCCCCAGTTGTCTTTTATAGAGGAAGTGTGCGTCATTAGTTGGCGCGCAGTAATGGAGTCGCTTGTGAAATTGGGGATATCTACTGTCCAAGGAAGGTAGTTGTTTACATCCGCATCTAAATTGATTA
>JAQWKT010000023.1 GCA_029247685.1 Crocinitomicaceae bacterium
GCAGATCAAAAAGAGATGGGAGAAAAGCCATTTGATGTTTATGCAAGAGTTTTTGAATCGTCTAAAAACAATTATGAGATTGTCTTTGCAATTGATTTAGGAGGGGCTTATTTATCAAGTGATGAACATAATCAACAATATCAAGTAATGGTAAAAAAGATCAAGGAATTGGCGATGAATATATCAAAGAAAAGCATTGAAAAAGAATTCGACAATGAAAAGGATAAATTAAAAGATCTCGAAAAACAAAATAAAAACATTCTTAAAGAAGAAAATAAATTATCTAAACAAATAAAAGATTACACCAAACAAATAGAGGAAAACAAAAATAGAATCGTAGATCTCAAAAAAATGAAAGAAATCAAATCGAGCGAAATAAAAAGCCAAGAGAAGGTTTTGAAAATAGTAGAAGAGAAACAAAAGAGATTAAATTAATTAATCATTTTTTAGATTGTTTACAAATCAAGAAAGATCTTCATTAAATAAAATCAATCTATAAATAGAAAGCATTATTTTTGCATGACTTTGCAAAAGACAGGACACATAATATTGATTGAAGATGAATTAAGCTTGCAGAACTTAATTCGTATAAATCTTGAAGCTGAAGGGTATTCGGTATCGGTGTTTTCTGAAGGAAACCAAGCGATTCAAAATATACATGAAATAATCTTAAAAGATTTAGTAATATTAGACGTGATGCTTCCACAAATAAGTGGCTTGCAAATTTGTGAAAAAATTAGAGAAATATCTTCTGTTCCGATTCTTTTTTTGTCGGCAAAAGGAACGACTTCGGATAGAATAGAAGGGTTAAAAAAGGGCGGTACCGACTATTTAGTTAAACCGTTTGATTTAGAAGAGTTGCTATTAAAAATAAATATTTTGCTTTCTTCTAAAAAAGAAAAGGCGATTGTTAATCGATATATAATTGATGAAAAAGTAATAGATTTTAACACCTATGAAGTCCTAAACAAAGAAGAAAAAATATTGACGACTTTAAGCAAAAAGGAAATTGAATTATTGCAATTATTTATAAATAATAACGGAAAAGTGATTTCAAGAAACGAAATTTTAGATAAAATATGGGGCATTAACCAATACCCAACGAGTAGAACTATAGATAATTTTGTTTTAACCTTTAGAAAACTTTTCGAAAAGGATAGTAAAAGCCCAATGTTTTTTCACTCGGTTAGAGGAGTTGGCTATAAATTTACAAATGCCTAAAAAATTAAGAATCAATGGATAAATCAAAACAATTAAGATACGACATGGCTTATCTCCGTTTGGCGCTTTCATGGGCATCTTTATCTCATTGTTCTAGAAAAAAGGTTGGCGCTATAATTGTTAAAGATAGCATGATAATTTCTGATGGATATAATGGAACTCCTTCGGGTTTTGATAATTGTTGTGAAAATGATTTAGGCGAGACGCATTGGTATGTTTTGCATGCCGAAGCAAACGCGATTTTAAAAGTTGCGAAATCTAGCAATAATTGCAAGGGCTCAACGCTTTATGTTACTTTGTCACCTTGTAAGGATTGTAGCAAATTAATTTTACAAGCAGGAATTAAACGAGTTGTTTTTCAAAAAGCATATAAAGATGTATCTGGGGTTGATTTTTTAATTAGTTCTGGGGTTGAAGTACAACAAATCGAGTCGATTGATGAAGAATAAGAATTATACATTTTTAATCCCCTTTTTGCTTTGTCTCTTTATGAGTTTAGGTCTCGTTGTTGGACATTTTCTGACTTTAAATTATAAGCAAAATGAACCCAATTATTCCTTAGATAAGATTCAAAAACTAAAAGATATATTTTATATTATCGATAAAAAATATGTGGATCCAATCGATAAGGATCAAGTTTTTGAAAAATCATTATCTTCTTTTCTTCATAACTTGGACCCTCATTCTAACTATATTTCTCCTGATAAAATGAAAAGCATGACGGAGTCCATTGAAGGAAATTTCGGTGGTGTTGGTTTGCGCTTTTTTATTCTAAGAGACACTATTTGTTTGAGCCAGATAATTTCTAATACTCCATCGATGCGAGCAGGCCTTAAATCTGGAGATAAAATAATAAAGATTGATGGTCAAACTGTTGCCGGAAAACAAATCACTAATGAAAAAGTAATGTCCTTGTTGAAAGGAAAAGCACAAACCAGGGTTAAAGTGGAAGTTCTTAGAAACAACAATTTTAAAAAGTTTGATATAATTAGAGGGAATATTCCAATTGAATCGGTTGTTGCATCATATATAACTGGCGATATAGGATATATTAAAATAGATCAGTTTACGGTTAAAACAGCAATAGAATTTCATATGGCAAGCTCCTCGCTTTTAGCAAAAGGGATGAAAAAGATGATTCTGGATTTAAGAAATAATGGAGGTGGTGTTCTACAATCTGCTACAAAAATAGTAGATGAGTTTTTGCCTGCAGGAAAGATTATTGTGAAGACTAAAGGGAAAAATGATGGGGAAAAAACCTACTCTTCATTAACGGATGGACGTTTAAAATCAATTCCATTAATAGTTTTGATAAATGAAAATTCTGCTTCTGCAAGTGAAATACTAGCAGGGTCCTTGCAAGATAATGATCGAGGTCTTATCGTTGGCAGGAGATCTTTTGGAAAGGGCTTGGTTCAAGAAGACATTAAGCTGCGTGATGGCAGCATGATCAGATTAACAATAGCAAGATATTATACGCCAACAGGGAGATGTATTCAGAGACCATATGATAATGGGCTAGAAGAATATTATGAAGATAATAGTAGGTGGGAAAATGGAGAATTATATCAAGTGGATAGTTCTTTATTTGTTGATTCATTAAAGTTTACTACTCCAAAAGGAAAGGTAGTTTATGGAGGTGGAGGTATAATGCCTGATATTTTTGTTCCGTTTGATTCTTCAGGTCGTTCTCTATATTACACCAATTTATCCTTGATAAAAGCAACGCAATCTTTTTCATTTGATTATGTTGCTGATAAAAGAAGCAAATGGAATTCATTAAAAGAATTTAATCGAACAGCTGATGCAGCTAAAATACTGAAGAGTTTTGTGTTATATGCAAATAAAAATTATCAATTAAACTTAGATTTTGACGAAATAAATAGGGATTCAGCTAATTTTTCAAATGACTTAAAGTCCGAAATAGCACGTCAATTATGGGTGGAGCAAGGGTATTACTTTGTGAATAACAAACAAGATAATGCCTTTTTAAAGGCGACGCAACTGTTAACGAATTAAGTGCTTATTTTTTTTCTTTTTTGCGTCTGATAAACTAGAAAAGCAAATAAAATAACAAAGCAGTTGTTAATCAATAAATTTATGGCTTTGCTTTCTAGGGAAATGCTTGTTGCTATCCAATAAATAGTTAATGCCGAAATGGTATAAAAAAAGAATCTTTTTAAATCATAGGGAATGGGGAAGTGTTTTTGTCCAAGAAAATAGGAAAGAACCATTTGTATAAAGTAAACAATTGTTGTTGCCCATGCACAAGCTATATACCCATAAATCGGCACATATAGAATGTTTAAAACCACAGTTGCCCCAGCACCAATTAAAGCAATGTAAGCCCCATACTTTGTTTTTCCACTTAGTTTATACCAGATGCTTTGGTTATAATAGATTCCAAGAAATACATTTGCAAGAAGCAATATGGGGACAACTTGTAAGCCTTCCCAATAAGCTTTGTTTTGAATAAAGTATTTTAGTATTTCTAGGTTTAAAGAAACGAGTAAAAAAGCAAAAAAAACGATTCCAATAAAGTAGCTCATTACCTCTGCATAAATTTTATTTTTGTTTTCATTCTTTGATTGAGAAAAGAAAAAAGGTTCTGCAGCATAGCGATAAGACTGAAGTAAAATCGTAACTAACATTGCCAGTTTATAACAGGCGCTATAAATTCCAACTTGTGCTTCCGCATATTCTAAAGAAAATTGATTTTCAACGAGTAAATGTTTGAGTAATGCCCGATCGAGGGTTTCGTTTATTATCCCTGCAAATCCAGCAATAACTAAAGGAGAGGCATAAATTAAAATCTTTTTTGTGAGTTCTCGATTTTTTTCAAAAGAGACATCAAAGAATTGCTTAATTAATAAAAGAGGCTTAATTCCAGCTGAAATAAGATTAGCAATTAAAATAAATAAAATTCCTTTTTGTGGATTGCTTGCATCAAAAACCCAAACAAAGAAGATGATGTTTAACCCAATGTTTACAAGGATAGAAATTAGTTGAATCATGGAAAACTTCAAGGCCTTTTCCTTTGCTCTTAGTCTTGCTAAAGGAATGGCTGAAAAAGAATCCAAGGAGACAATAGCCCCTAAAATAAGAATGTATTCTCCATGGTTTTCAAAAAGCATCGCAGATGCAATTTCCTGATGTAACAAAAAGATGGTAGCAAGAAAAACAACATTAATTATTGAAATAATTTTAAGGCAACTGGAAAAAACGGTTTTTTCATTAATGTTTTTTTGAGTAAATCGAAAATAAGTTGTTTCCATTCCAAAAGAAAGAACAACAATTAAAAAAGCTACCCAGGCATACAGTTCTGAAACCACTCCATAGTCAGCAGGATTGGTGAATTTATACGTATATAAAGGGACTAAAAGATAGTTAAGCAGTCTTCCTACGATGCTGGATAATCCATAAATGGCAGTATGCCCAGCTAATTTTTTTAATGGATTGCTCATTTTCCAGGGAAAATAGGCTTCCTTTTGTTAAGGAAAGCTTGGGTTCCTTCTTTAAAATCATTAGTGCCAAAGCAATTGCCAAACTCCTCAATTTCTTTTTCAAACCCATTGATTCCATCTGTATAATTTGCATTTATGGCATTAATAGCAGCATGGATAGCTACTCCAGAATTTTTAATAATTTTTTTGGCGATTTCTTCTGCTTTTAATAAAAGTTCTTTTTGCTCTACTACATGATTTACAAGTCCCCATTGATGAGCCTCTTCCGCAGAAATCATCCCAGCAGTAAAAACCATTTCGTTTGCTTTCCCTCGTCCCACCATATGCGCAAGTCTTTGCGTGCCTCCATAACCTGGAATAACCCCTAAAGAAACTTCAGGAAGTCCAAGCCTTGCATTATTCGAGGCAATTCGAATGTGAGAGGCAAGTGCGAGTTCAAGTCCTCCACCAAGCGCAAATCCATTTATGGCAGCAATAACAGGAATGGGCATTTTTTCAACAAGGTCAAAAAGGTTTTTCTGTCCACTAGAGGCTAACTCCATTCCTTCAGAGATAGAAAAGTCTGCAAATTCCTTTATATCTGCTCCAGCAACAAAAGCCTTTTCTCCGGCTCCTGTCATAATAATTACTCTAATTTCCTTGTCTTCTGATGCCTTATTGAGGCACTGATGAAGTTCCGTAATTGTTTCTTTATTAAGCGCATTAAGTTGAGATGGCCTATTAATTGTAAGGAATAGAATATTCTCTTTTTTTTGAGATAAGATATTGTTGTACATAATGTGTTGTAAAATGTTGTTTAAAGATAAAGTTTCAAAAATTAATTTACCCTTATTTGCCTTATTTTTTCGGTATTTGCTTAAATTCATGGCTAAAATGTGCTTATCTATTAAAAATCATCTTTTTCTTAAGACAAGATTATGTTTGATCTTGCTTTCGTTCCTTTTTTTTAATGCCTTTTGTTTTTCACAAATGCTCAATAATAAAAATGGGAATGCTTTTACAAGCACTCCTTTTTTTAATAAAAGCTTCATAAAAAACAATAAAATAAAAAAGCTTTCTGCAACGGTTTCGTTTAAAAAAAAGGGATCTGTCATCAAGCAAACAAATTTATCTTATTCGTTTTCATTTGATGAACATGGTAGACTTAGTCATTTTTTAGAATCTAATTTTAGAGGAAAAAAAATAGATTCTGTTGAATATTTTTACTCTTATAGTTCTGCCGGTCAGATTGAAGTGGAGAGAAAAAAAGAAATGAATGGATATACATCGGTTCATTATGAATATAATACCAATGGAGATTTGGTCTTAAAAGAGTTTCATAGAGATATGTTAAACGATCAAGATAGCCTGATTCATTCCACCATTTTATATGTAAAAAAAATAGAAAACAGTGTTGCTGAAAACAGTAAAAAACAAGTTGTGTTTAACAATTATAATCTTCCATATAAAGAAATCACATATGTCTTCTCTGAAGATGGTTACTTGTTAGAACAAAAAGAAAAGATGAAGATGTCATCCGCTTTTTTTAAAAAAACATTTTCGTATAACGATCAAGGATGGGTTTCTTCAAAAAATAATTTTAGAGCAACCGATAGTATTCCTTCAGAAAGATGGGAATATAAATACGATACATGGGGTAATTTAACAAAGGTGGATTATTATAGAGGTCAAAATCTACTCGAAGAAAAAGAGCTTTATTATTCTGAAAAAACAAACTTAATAGCAAATATGTTAATTATAAATAATAAAACACAGAGTCTAAAAATAATAAGATTTAAAGGCATTGATTTTTATTAAATTTGAGAACTAAAAAAAATAAAATGAAAGTACCTGTTACTGTTTATTCGGAAATGACTCCCAATCCATCAACCATGAAATTTGTTGCAAATAAGCATCTTTTATTACCAGGGGATTCGGTCGAATTTAAAAGCTTAAAGGAAACAAAAGGCTATTCTCCAATAGCAGAAGCGCTTTTTGATTTCCCATTTGTAGCCGGAGTATTTATTACCTCAAATTTTGTTACTGTGGTTAAAACAGATAATGTTCCTTGGGATTTTATTACAATGGAATTACGTGAATTTATTAGAACCTGGTTGGCTGAAGGAAAAGAGGTTTTAATTAAAATGCCTGAAGTTCTCAGCCATGAAGAGCAAGAAGGGTCAGGAAATAAAAAAAATAAAATTTACAAAAAAAGCGAGTTTGATAGTCAAATAAATGAATTACTCGAAAAATATGTAAAACCAGCAGTGGAAAATGATGGTGGTGCTATTGAATTTTTGGGTTTTGAAGATGGGGTGGTAACGGTATTGCTTAAGGGATCCTGTGCGGGTTGTCCTTCTTCTACAGCAACCTTAAAGGGAGGAGTTGAAAACTTATTAAAACAACATCTACCAGAAGTAAAGGAAGTCGTTGCGGAGAATGAAATTTAATTCAAAACGATGAGTATATCTAATTATAGATTTTTTTTAGTGGCACTATTCTTTACAATGGGATTTACTCTTAGTTTTTGCAGCAATAAACCAGCTGTAAAAAAAACAACGAAGAGTTCAAATACTCAAGACAAAGTAGCCCATAGTCTTGGAATAAAATTAAAGGGATTTAAGTATAGTGATTATCCCAATTTAGAACAAATTCTGAGTTATTTGATAAAACAAAAGAAATATGCATTAGATACTTGTCAATATAACATTGCTAAAAAACCCTTAGGGTATTTTTTGCAAATTAATTCATCGGTAGTCATAGATTCAACTTTTGAAGAAATTTTAATATGGTCATCAAAAACAAAAACATATCAAAAAATTGAAAGTAATTTATTTAAAGTTTTTGACAAAACTGACGGCGCATCTAATAGAGAAATTCTAAATTATCAATATTTAGTTTCAAGATCTGATTGGAACTATAATGCATATCCTTTTTACGGATATTCTGGCTATGAAAGTGACAACATTACTCTTTTAGAAAACAAACCTAATTTATCTTTAAAGGAAATGGAAATACTTGCTCGTTCATACGATCATATTGCTTGTAATTATATAAATCCTGGTCAATTTGGTAATAGCCCTCCTTTTGCAAAAAAAATAAAACGAAACATCTATTCTAAACTAGAAAAATATAGAGTAGAGGGATTTTTAAAAAACCACAAAAAGTCCAAATCCTATTATGAAAAAATCATAAAACAAAATCCAAATTACAACACATTATTAATCGGAAATGTTCAGAAAAAATTTGCTAATGATGAAATGAATGCTTGGCTTCTTATGAAATCAGTTTTAGAAAATGAACGATCAAATCAAATATTAAATGAATTTGAGTACCCTGAAATATTTGTTCAAATGGCCAAAAATTATTTGGATGCCTGTGCACTAAATGCTGTTTTGTTTACGCATGGCGATAGTGATACATATCCTTTGTGGTATGTTCAACAAAAACTTGGCTACAGAACCGATGTGGTTGTCATTAACACTTCCCTTTTCCAGGTATATTGGTACAAAAAAATGATTCAAGAAACATCCGGATTAAATTTTAGTTTAGATTTTGAAAAACTCCACAACCAAAAAAAATATTATTGTTTCTTTGATGGTCAGCAAAATAATGGTTTACCCATTAAAGAAGCGTTAAATTATTTTTCTTCTTCTTCAAAAAATAAACTTGAAAGCATTCCGTTGAGCTCTAACAAAATAAATTATCTCTATCAAGGTAAAAAGACATCAATTCCTTTAAAAAAAACATTTTTGTTAACTAAGGATATGGCTTTTCTTGATATTATTGAAAACAACCCAGAAAGAAAAATTTTCACCTCTAATACTGTTGGTTTTTTTAATGATTTTAATTTTTATAATCAATTTAGCGATGTTTATAATCGAGGTTTAGACAGAGGCAAGGTTTTTGAATTAACCTTTGATTATTGCTCAAACTTAACGGATAGTTTAAGTTTTAATATAGCCAAAAAGAGAGTGATTAATTTATCTAAACAATATACGACTGATTTATTTAGAAGGGAATTTCAAGTTGATCTTAGTCATTTATCACGAGCTCTGATTAATTTGAAAAATAGTTCAGAAACATCAGATGCATCCGATTATCTTCGCATTTTAGATCAAAAAACCCCTAACAAATTATTTTATAAAGTTAGTTCAGATAATATGAATTGTTTAATGAGCAAATTCTCCATAAAATATTATTTGGGAACTTTAGACTCTTGCAAAAACGACTTTAATCCTTATGCAATATCATATTTAAATAAAATAAATATTTCTCCTAGTAAAATGAAAAAACAATATGCATGTTTGGAAAGCATGTATTCTTTGTATGTTTCATTAGTTCAAATGGATAAGGATAATGCTGCTTACAAAAACATGATAAATAAAATTTCTTCATTAATAGGCGCTTCTTTAAAATCCGAAATATGGGATGAATATTATTGGACCAAAAGTAAATACATTGCTTTTAAAGAAAAAATAGATAATTTTTTAGAATCAAAATTTGAATAGAAGAGATTGGATAAAATTATCGGCATGTGCCTCTGCGGTTTTTCCCTTCGTAGGACTTACCAAGCCTTTTCTTTTAGAAAACCCAATTGAAAAGGAATTAAAAGCATCAGATTTTGGTGAAGATTTTTTATGGGGTGCAGCATGTGCAGCTTATCAAGTTGAGGGGGCTTGGAATAAAGATGGAAGAGGGCCATCGATTTGGGATACATTTTCTCATAAAAAAGGAAAAGTCCATAATGACGAGAATGGGGATGTCGCAAGTGATTTTTACCATCGTTACAAAGAAGATATTGCCTTGCTAAAAAAGTTAAATTTTAAAGTTTTTCGTTTTTCTATTTCTTGGTCTCGTGTTTTTCCAGATGGCACTGTCAAAATAAATCAAAAAGGAGTTGAATTTTATCATCAAGTTATTGATGAATGTCTTAAAAACGATTTGCAGCCTTGGATAACTCTTTATCATTGGGATTTGCCTCAAGTTTTAGAAGATGAAGGAGGGTGGGCCAATAGAGATATTGTCAATTGGTTTTTAAACTATGTTGATTTTTGCACCAAGGAATACGGTTCAAAAGTTAAAAACTGGATGGTGATGAATGAACCTGCGGCCTTTGTAGGTATAGGATACATGATGGGGTATCATGCGCCAGGAAAAAAGAGTGTTTCAAAATTTTTGAAAGCAACGCATCACGCTTGTCTAGCAATGGCTGAGGGAGGTCGAAAAATCAAAAGCAATGTGCCTGATTCTAATGTTGGTACCACCTTTAGTTGTTCCCACATTGATCCATACCGATCTGGCCTAAAAGACATCAAGGCTGTTACTAGAATGGATGCCTTATTAAACCGTTTATATATTGAGCCAAGTTTAGGTATGGGGTATCCTTATGATGCAATACCGGCACTAAAAAAAATAGAAAAATATTTTAAACCTGGCGATAAAGAAAAGTTGATTTTTGATTTTGATTTTATAGGGCTTCAGAATTATTTTAGAGTAGTTGCAAAAAAAAGCTTATTCCCGCCATTTTTGTGGGCAAAACAAATATCAGCAAAGAAAAGAGACATGCCGGTTAATGAAATGGGATTTGAAATATATCCTGAGGGCATGTATAAAGTTTTAAAGCAATTTTCAGAATATAAAAAGATTAAAAATATAATTGTCACTGAAAATGGCACATGTTTCAAAGATAAAATTGAAGGTGAAAACATTCATGATGAACAAAGAATCCATTTTTTTAAATCGTATTTGTCAAACGTATTAAAAGCAAAAAAAGAAGGAGTTCCCGTTTCAGGATATTTTGTTTGGAGTTTAACCGATAATTTTGAGTGGAGTGAAGGGTATGAGCCAAGATTTGGGCTTATTCATGTTGATTTTAACACACAAAAGAGAAGAGTAAAAGACTCGGGCTATTGGTTTGAAGAGTTTTTGTCGATTTAATTTATCTGTTAAAACCCATCCGTTTTGCTATAAAAGCACTATTTTTAACCAAGATGTTAAAACGATTATTTCCATTATTGACTATTGTTTTGTACTTGTTTTCTTGTACAGCTCCCCAAGAATCTAAAAAACCGGTTTTAAAAGCTAAAGGAAACAAAAAATATGGAGGTGAATTTCGGTTTATGTCAACAGAGAAAGTGGATAATTTATTTCCTTTATATGCTTACAATGTTTTTGCTCAACGAATTAATCTGCAGATTTTTGAAACACTATTAAAGGTCGATCCTGATACAGACGAAATATTGCCTGGGATTGCATCCTCTTATTTTAAAAGTGAAGATGGTAAAAAATACACCTTTACGCTTCGTAAAAATATTTTTTTTCATCCTGACCCCTGTTTTGGAGGAAAGCTCCATGCATTAAATGCCAAAGATGTTAAAACCACGCTTGAATTTGCTTGTTCTGGCATAGAGAATCTTAACAAGCAAAGCTCCTTGCTTAAAGGAAAAATAGTTGGCTCTAATAGTTTTTATAATGAATCGCTGACTAATTTTTCAAAAACAGGTGTTTCAGGCATCAGGATTATAAATAATCATACTCTTGAAATTAACTTAAACGAACCATATGCGAAATTTGATTTACTTTTAACTCATCCAAGTTTATCTATATTCCCAATAGAAGCATATTATAAATATGGAGAAAATATAGGTTTTCACCCTGTTGGTACTGGGCCTTTTCTTCTAGAAAAAATGAATGATTCTGGGATAAGCCTCAAAAGAAATAAAAATTATTGGAGAAAAGATGATATTGGCAACGAATTGCCTTTTCTATCAAAAGTGCAAATGACTTTTTCAAAAACAAAAACATCGGAAATAAAATCATTTAAAAACCATAATACAGACATGGTTATGGAAATACCCGTGGAGGAGATTGAAGGGATGCTTGGCTCATTAAAAGATGCTCAAAACGGAAAAAACCTTCCTCATAAAGTTTTTGGTCAGCTGAGTTATTCCGTTAATTACATTGCATTTTCTTGTGATCAGAAACCTTTTGACAACCCACAAGTAAGAAAGGCAATTGCACATGCTGTAGACAGAAGAGTTATTGTAGAGGAAGCATTAAACGGCGAAGGGTATCTTGCCGAAAATGGTTTTGTTCCAAACATGAAAAGTTATTCCTCTGAATCTATTTCTGGGATTGATTATAACCCTAATTTGGCTAGAAAAATGTTGTCTACTGCTGGATACCCCAATGGAAGAGGTTTCCCGAAAATTTATTTGTGGGTAAATACCGAAAAAGGGACGATGAAGTACGCTTGGTGTAAAAATTATGTTACTCAATTAAAAGACCAACTAAATATTGATATTGAAATTAAATTATGTAAAATTAATGAAAGAGAAGAGGCGATAGCCAGAGGAGAGGCTATTTGTTGGAGAGCTGGTTGGGTTGCTGATTATCCTGATGCAGAAGGGTTTTTAAGTATTTTTTATAGTAAAAATAAATTTACCTCAGATAATAAAAATGCATTTCATTATTTAAGTGATGATTTTGATAAAAACTACAATTTTGCTATTGTGGAACAAGATTCTATTAAAAGACTACAATACCTAACCTCTTGTGATCAGAAAATAATTAATGATGCGGTTGTTTTTCCAGTGTATAGAGATGATTTTTTAGTTTTCTTGAACCTTAAGGTTAGAGGCTTTAAGGTTAACAGCATGGAAATTTTTGATCTTTCAGAAGTGTTCATTAAAGAGATTAACTAGTCATAATACTGTCTATATAATTCAAAATAGCTTCTTTGCCGTGTTTAGAGGTGCTTGAACTAAGAAAAACTGGCGGAATTTCATCCCAGGTTTCTTTTAGACGTTTTCGATATTGAGAAAGGTTTTTAGAGAGTTCTGAGGAAGAAAGTTTGTCTATTTTTGTAAAAACCAAGCAAAAAGGAATGTTGTTTTTTCCACACCAATTAATAAAATCGAGATCATTTTTTTGAGGAGTATGCCTGCTGTCAATTAGCACAAAAAGATTAGTGAGATTTTCTCTTTTCTGAATATAATCAGAAATAAACTTTGCCCAAGAAGCCCTTAGGCTTTTTGCTGTTTTGGCATATCCATAACCTGGTAAATCGACCAGAAACCATTTTTCATTGATTAAAAAATGATTAATAAG
>JAQWKT010000030.1 GCA_029247685.1 Crocinitomicaceae bacterium
AATCAATTGCATCATCTAATGGTTCATCTAATTCATCAATGTCTATTCCCATTATGCTTGAAGAAGCCCCACCAAACATGAGTCCAGCAGAAAAATAAGGAGATAGTTTCTCCGTTCCTGACAAATGATATTCCCCACCTAAACCTAAAGACCATGACATTGTAGTCGTTCCGATAGATCCATAAGCACCTGAGCCGTCCATGTTTTCATAGTAAAGATTTAATTGATCATCAAATGCTAATGATAAGTCTGCTCTTATAGCAATGTTATCCTTAACAAAATAACGAGCCCTTACAGAGGGAGAATTAAACGTTAATCCATCTGTTGAATTGTAATTAATAGCACCTTCTAAAGTCCACGGATTGTCGCTTCCTTCTGAATCCTGAGCGAATAGTGTTGTCGAAAAAACAACCGCTCCAATAAACATTATTACCTTTTTCATAATATAAAATTTTAATTAGTTATCATACCAAAGTAGTGCTAAATAGGGCTCCACTCACATTTCCTCTGTATCGATTATTAACAGGTCGTTATTGATAACCATAAATAAAAAGGCATTAAAAAGGCATTAAAAAAACACAACTAAATGCTTTTAAAGCATGTAATAATGAAAAAATTAATCTCTTAAAAACCAGTCCTATTTTTTATTTTATTAAAATCGCTAATAATGGTGGATTGTGTAGAATTAATAGATTTTATTTCTCTAGATTTTATCATGTAATCTAATGCTTTTTGTCTCTGGTTTGCTGACAGGTATAAAAGAGCAAGATTATGATAACAAGCAGCTCCTATTTTTTTGTTTACTCTGGCTTTGCTAGAATGGGTGTTCATTTCTGCTAAAATCTCCTCATACACGTCAACCAACTCCTTAATGGTTGGATTAGTAATGCTTTCTTGTTTGTTTATTAGTAAAGTCATCCATTCTACTTGGCTATTTGCTGCACTATTTAAGTCGTTATAATCGTGCTTTTTTGATTTTGCAGCTAATGGATATGTATAAATAATCCTATTTTCTTTTAAGAATTCATTTTCAAGTTCGTGATAAGCAGTATATGTCATGCTCTCGTAACTCTTCTTTTTGTCTTTTTCATAACTTCTATTAAAATCTCTTATTGCCGCGTCATGTGAAGATGCACTTTCTTTAATTTCTTTATCGCTGTTTTTTTGAGAGATTCTTAATAAAGAACCATTTTGATCGACCAATTCAATACGAATGGAAAACCGATATTTAGCTTTTTTTGTAATTGTAGTAACGGTATATGGATTTCCGTCCTTGTCTGTTTTTTGGGAGGTTTTCGTGTCTGTTTTTATTGGAGTAACTACATTTACGAATGTCGAAATCCGAAAAGAAAGATCGGTGCCATTGGAGTTAAATTTATTTACCTCGTATTCGGTGCTAAGGTGTTTTCTTATTTTATCTCTACACCAAACTGCATCTTTGGTTAAGCAGTTAAAGCCAATACTTTCTGCTTCGGCATACATTTTTATTAAAGGAGGAACGGTGTAATTAAATTTAAAAGATTTGGTCTTTATAAGCTTTGAACTACAAGAAGCCAATAAAAAAAACAAGAATAGGCAAGAAATATTTTTTAACATAAAAAAAAGTTTTGGTTAAAGTATAAAAATTTAATCTATTCACTCTTTATCTAATCGAAAAAGCAAGTGAAATAATTGCGACAAACATAAAGATAACAATGAATAAAAAAATAAGTAAATAAATAAACATGTTTTTTATAATCGATCGCTTCCAAGAGATCTGGTAAAATTGTTTGCAAGCCCAAATTCTATAAAAAAAAACAGCAATATACGTAAAGAAAACAGCTGTAAAATCTATAGAAATATTTTGAAAAAAACTTAAAGGAGTAGTAATAATTAATCCAAAAAAAGAAGTGTGTGAAAAACAAAAAACAGTAAACCACACATTATTTTTTAACCCTTCCTTCAAATTTTTGAAAATCAAAAGGTGGATAATCGTAATTAATACGGCAAATGCATATTGACCGTATTGAGTTGACAAAAAATGATTAAAATTTTGTTGAAAATTGTGATTTTTCACCTCAAATTGATAATTTTTTGAGTTTTTATCAATTTTGTTTAACTTTTGATTGTATTCTGTTTCCCGATTTTTATTTATTGACTCCAAATATGCATTTGGAACAAATTGGCCAATTAGTACTGTAAGACCAATAACCGCAAACAAATAAGAAAATGGACGTAAATACGTTTTGTTTTTTTCATTGCAATATGTTCTGATTGTTTTGCCTGGTTTTAGAGTAAGATCGATAATTGTCTTAAGAGCCTTATTGTTTTCCAATCCAAAAATCTCCGATGTTATTTCTTTTAATTCTCCCATAAATCTAATTTATTTAGATTAACTTTTATTGTATTAAATTTAACTTTTCTATTAAAATAATAGCTTACAAAAGCTATTCTAAACCACTTAAAATATAATCAAACAACTGATCATTAAGTCTGGTTTTAGGGTTTGCAAAGCTTTTAGTTATATACATTGGTTTTTCTACAATTTCTCTATCAATCATTTCCACAATCGTATTGTAAAACTCGATAGAGGTCTTTCCAACCAAAAGAGGACTTAAATCATTGCCTTGTTGCCAAAATTTAAATAGCTTCGAGAATCCATTTAAATATAAATAATCCTTTGTAAATCCTCCTCCACGATAAACACGAACACAAAGAATAAATGCAAAATGAACATCTGCTTTGTATTTTTCGGTTAACATCGAAAAACAAGATTTAAAATCGGCTCCATTACACATGGTATCGATAGCCACAACTCTTAATGCTAGTTCTCTAAGTCTCTTCATGGTGAAATTTCCAGAAAGGTATTCGGACAAAACCGCCATTCCCTCTCCAGTTCTTGTATTAACAGGCAACCCAACACTAAAAATCTTTAATTTATTATTCGCCGCATTCATGGTAGTAAGCATGTGCACTCCTATTTCATGTTCGGAGAGATATTGCATTTCATTTTTTGAAAATGTGGCGCCCTCTTTTATCAAAACCATTTTTTTGGAATTAATAACCATGGCCGAAGAAACGGCTTTTTTAACCACTTTAATTCTTCCTTTAAAACCGTAATCTTCAAAAGCTTGTTTAAAGGTTTCGATTGCTTTCTCAACTCCAAATTGTTTGGTCTTTTTGGCTTCTCCTTTTATCTCAGGTAGAAGCAAGATATATTTTGCATTTCTAATGTCTTTCGCATCGGGTCTTCCAAAGTATCGCAATGAATTAAAATAAAACTTCTCGGTTCCTCTTGCTGCCACCATGTTTATCTGGTCAATACAACCAGTAATTACGGATTCATAAAGATGGCGGATTGTGATGTCTTCAATTTGATCTGTTTCCAGAAGATGCAGTTGCTTTTTAAGTTCGTATGGATTGAACTTAATTGGGCGATACTTAAATTTTGGGGTTACTGTATAGTTACTTTTAAAAAAACGCTCTTTTTGTTCATCCACATTTATCGGATTAACATAAGAAAGTAATTCAAAGTTTTTTAGAAGAACATTAAGCTGCGCATCAATTTGATGAACATTTTTAGTGATCAAGTTATTAAGCAACATGTTTTGCTTGGTATGGGCCCAATTTGTTTCTTCATTGACAAATAACTGAACGTTATTTAGAATCGCTCTTTTCATTCGTCTTTGAATCGCTTTTATTATTTCGGGGTAACTCTCCCCTGTTTCTTCATTACAGTATATTTTACTAACCTCCGTTGCCAGGACCAACGTGTTTTTAAAGTTTTTAGTGATGTATTCTAGGTTATAGCCACGTCCAAAAAAAACATCGTTTATGTTGGCTTCTACTTCGATTTCTGGCAACTCGATTTTTAAAAGTTCTTCTCTCCAATGTTTTATATATTTCGAAAACCTTTTATTGTCTATTCTTTCTGTTCCAACATTAAAAACAGGAACTTCTCTATCCCATCTTTTGTAATTATACGAATGCATGTCGTAAACAATAACTGCCCCAAATATCCCTTCTAGTTTTTGAATTAATGCGTGCGTTACCTTGTAGTAATTGGCATGTTTTTGCTCGCTTACACTTTTCTCTTTTTTAGTTAACTTCTTTGTCCACACCTCCTTTCCCCAAGCAACGTCATAAACGGGTTCTTTTCTATTAAGTTCATATTCAAATCGAGAGTCGTTTCCAACCATGGTAATAGGCATAGAAGCAATAAAGTCTGCTGTATGTGGGTCCTCTTCATACCATCTTTCATAATCGTCCAACGCCATCTTCGAGTGCAGATTTTGTCTCAAATTACTTCCATCATGAATAGCCGTACATACATACGGAACATATCGATCTATTTTAATGGAAAACGAGCCATCATTTGCGGTGACATTAATCGGCTTTCGGGCTTGAATCGCCCGGATTATTTCTTCTATGCTCATTGATTTTTTATCCTTCTAACATTGAATCCATATCCGACTTTCTTTTTCTTGCTAAATTTTTTTCTAGTACTGTTTTTTCGATAAAATCTATAATAGGAATCTGAATACGCGTTTTGTTTAGCATGTTATATTCAGTAAGTGCACCCGGACTCATTACGTTTACTTCGATTAATTTTCCGTTAATTATGTCAAGTCCAGTAAAATACAAGCCATCCCTAACTAGCTTCTCCCCTATTTTTCGACAAAATTGCACTTCCTCTTTGGTTAGTTTATATTTTTGAACACTGCCACCTGCAGAAACATTTGAACGAACATCCCCACTAGAAGGAACTCTTCTAATCGATGCAATTGGCTCTCCATTTAACATTAAAACACGAACATCGCCTTTTTCTGCTCCAGGAACATATTCTTGCAATATTACGTATTGTGATTTTTCACCAGGTCTTGAGTTATTCACATAAAAATCTAGCAAAGATTTTATGTTTTTAGACGCCGACTTTTCAATAATAATAACCCCTCTTCCTCCAAAGCCATCCAGTGGCTTCATAATCATTTGCTCTTGATCGGACTCTTCTATAATTTGCTTTAAATAATCCACATCTTTAGAGACATGAGTTGTAGGAATTAACTCGTGATCTGGATCATAATAAGCCGCCGTATAAATCTTGTTATTGGCCTCTCTCAATCCTTTAACCGCATTCATGACAAATACATCGTCTTTAATCGAATCCAAAAAGTTAAGTACTAATGGATCCATTGGTGGATTTGCACGCATAAAAACGGCATCATATCCTGCCATTGGAACATTTTTCCATGATTTTACTGCATTTTTATAAAAAGAAGACATGCTCGCCGAGACTTTTTGTCCACGATCAAAAATCTGACAGTTGGCCATAGTAACGCTATCTCTAATTCCAAGTCGTTCAGGAGTCGTCATTCCAACTAGATGGCCCCGCTTTACACATTCGTGTATAAGGCGAAGAGTAGAGTCTAACTTTTTAACCTCCTCCCATGGGTACATTAAAAAACAAATCTTCATAAATAACGGGTTTGATTAGGTTAAAAATAATAAACTGAATCGTTTTTTTAAATAAATAAAAAATCAATTTTTAAATTAAACGATCCTTTTGGCAAAAAAATGCACTGAAAACGCCTTTACTTTTTATAAAAGGTTCCTGCTAGTGCCCCTCCAATACCCCCTGCTACACCCCCTGCTATAGGACCAACATCTTCCATTCCCAAAAACCTTAAAACAAGGGTTACGATTACTGCCGTTCCGGCTGAAACTAATATAATATATCCGTATTTTTTCATGTTTTTATTTTTGACAATTTTGAAACTCTAAAATTAACTCTTGGTCTTTTATTTCATTGTACTTTGCTGCTTCTCCAAATTCAAAGAAATTAACATACTTTTTTTCAATTGTTTCACAAAAACAATTTGCCTGTTTTTCTGAAAGTCCAGAAGATGGACCTTGTAATATTTTATAACAGATGTTTTTCATTTCTGTAGACCATTTGCCAATTTCACTTTTATCATTAAAGCAAGAAAAACCCATTTCAAAACTTTCTCGATCGCTTTTTCTATCTTTTTTATTTATAAATTCTCTGGCTACTTTATAGGTCTTGTGTGTGTTTTCAAGTTTAGAGCAATAACAAGACACTACCTCCTCTTTTGATTTTTTATATTGTTCAAGAATCATTAATCCTGAAGATGCACTCTCTTTATCCGAGGTCATTTTTTTCAATCGTTCGGTCATGCATTGTTTTTTTTCAGATTCTGCCCACTTCTTTTGCTGAGACCAAGAACAAACAAAAACAAACAAAAAGCAGATTAAAAAGATGTTTTTCATAGGAATTAATGCTAATGTAAATTAATAATAATATAAATATACTAGTTTATGAGAACAAAAATAATTACTTGTTGTTATAGGTATATAATTTATTTTTATAAAGTGTTTTAAAAGGAAAAAAGAGTCTTTGAGAAGAGGCTCTTTTTTTTATTAAAAACATCTTTTACTTTCATTATCTTTGCATAAGAACATGTCATGTAAGGTCCATTTATTTTTCTGTTTTTTAAATTTTACATTTTTATTAAATGCGCAAATTGAAGCATTTACACATGGAGGAACCGACGATGATATTGGTTATTGTTTCGCTATAAATAAACAGGGTGGATATGTGCTTGTTGGAGCCGAGCGAAGACTAGAAAACAGCTCAGAAGATTTATCATTACTTAGCCTTGACGAGAAAGGCAATGTGATTTGGGCAACTAATTGGGGATCATCAAGAAGCGACATTCCAGAACATATTGAACAAACACAAGATGGTGGATATGTTATAGCAGGAAGCAGGTATGATAATGGGTTTATAGGTCAAGATGGTTTTATTTCTAAAGTAAATAAAGATGGGCTTATTTTATGGTTGAAATACTATGGGGGCAAGTTTCGAGACGAATTATTTTCGGTAAAACAAACCAAAGACTTAGGATATATCGCATGTGGCTTTTCAACTTCAGATACAATCACATCTAGCTTTGGAGAAATGTATCTTGTCAAAACTGATTCTTTAGGAAATAAAGAATGGGAAACATTTATTGGTGAAAAGGGAAAAGACATTGCTTTTGACATTATTGAAACATCGGATGGGTCTTTTATGGCTGTTGGTACGCTATCCGGGTTTCACCGATATTCCACTTTTGAATTCACCCAAACAAATTCAGATTTATTAATCGCAAAAGTCAATTCCAATGGAACATTAATTTGGAAAAAACAGTTTGGAGGAAATCAAAATGAAATTGGAAAACAAATAAAAGAAGCGCCTGATGGAGGCTTTTATATTGTTGGGTCATCGCAAAGTTTTGGTGTAGGAAGTTTTGACATCTACCTTTTAAAGGTGAATGTTAATGGAGAAGAAGAGTGGATGAAAACTTTTGGGAATAGCGGGTTTGATTATGGTCAATCCATTGACATTAATGAACATCATGAACTTTATATTACAGGAGCAACGAATGTGGATGCCATCACACAAGAAACCGATATTATTGCTTTAAAAACCGACGAGAACGGAAATGAGATTTGGTCCACATACATCGGAGGAGATCAATCCGATTATGGGAACTATATTAGAGCCACTTCAGATGAAGGATGTGCCATAATTGGAAATTCTAAATCCATTGGCAATGGAGGAAATGACATTTTTTTTGTTAAAATAGATGCAAATGGGCTTCTTCAACCGATTTCAGGAAATGTGCAACCTTCATTGCTTGTATACCCAAACCCTGTTAAAGAAGAATTAAATTTCCACCTTCAAAGCAGATGCAAATCGCAAAATTATTTATATGAAATATATGATCAAAGAGGAAGCCTTGTTTATTCAAAAACAAAGGAAGCAAACCTTGTTCAAATTGACATTTCTAAATTAAATAAAGGGGTCTACACCTATACCGTTATATCCCCTTGCATTAAGATATTAAAAGGCAACTTTATTATTCATTAATTAATGAATCAAGATTTTGAAAACTCCATTTCATCTGTTGACTTTTTATTTCATGTTCAAAAATTAAAACTTTGTCCGGGGGCTGTTCTAACAAGTCCAATGAATCTATATACTTTGAGTTTGTAATTCCACTCGCATAAAAATGTATCGCTTCTGGGGTTTCCTGATGAAATCCTTTGCTGTTGACCCCCGTGTCGCCCATTATAACATGAACCTCAACTCCTCTATTTCTTACTGCTGTTAACATTGGATAAATGGAAGATGAAAAAGTCTGTGAAGCATCTTGACAGTTTGCATTCCAATATTGAAAATCCACATGTGCATAGTCCCCTGGATTAGGCAAGCCTGGCACCCCACAAAACAAACAACTATGCATAAACAACACTAGATGTTTCGACTTTTGAATGGTATCACAAACATTTTTAATAAGATTAAACTGAAGATTAAGATCTTCGCATTGCGAAGGGTTTAATTGTGAATTAATACAAATGGAAACAACACTGTTTTCCGAAAAAACATTATAACTTTTCTTTTTTGTAACCCTTCGGTAATATTGAATATTTCCATTTCTAATGTCATGATTCCCAATGGCATATTGAACTCTTGGGGAAGCTAAATCAAAAATGCTGTCTAAATATTTTATGGGGGTTAACTGAAAATGATAATTTAGCTTATTTCAAATCTCAAGATTTTAAAAAAATTGAGAAAAATAAAGGGGAATGCGTCTTTAAAATGAATGTCTATCGAAAAAAAATTAAAACATATGAAGACATTGCAAGCATTTTATTTAAATAACACCTGATCTTCACCTTATCTTCAAATAACTAATCATTAGCCGAACACCTTCTCAAACTATTTATTATCTTGGGTTAAAATTAGAATTATGAGATTACTATTTGTTTTCGTTTTTTTATTGGGATTGGTTTCTTGTGGGGTTAAACCAAAATATTATTATGGAGAAGTTCAATTTTCATCACCTGATGGAAAAATCTTCTATGGATCAACTAAAAGCCTTGTGAAAAGACAAATTCTTGAAAAAGAAGCAAAGATTATTGAGACAGTAAAACAAGATGGCCAAATAATACCGACCATTCTTTTTCGAAAAAATAACACGAATGAATTTATTGCATCATCTGCTGATGAAGATTTTACTGGGGGAATCATTTTTGAGGAAGGAGAAGACTGGAAATGGACGAAATGGAAATATAATATCTTTCTCCCTAAGGAAAAACTTATTTTAATAGGAAAAGGAGAACTTTTAAATAATATAATTAAAACAGAAAAATTTTTAATAGACGAAAAAGGGGAGAAAAAAGTAAAATTAACAGAAGAATTAAAAGAGTTAAAGAAAAAAGAATTTACCAAGTTATGGAACAAACAAAAAACAAAAGATGGGGAATAACCGCTTTAGATTAACTATTTATTATCTTGGTTTAAAATTAGAATTATGAGAATCCTATTTGTTTTCGTGTTTTTGTTTGGAGTGCTTTCTTGTGCAGTGGATAAAAAAATTTCTTCGAGTTCTGATAATGAAGAGAAGAAATCTTTTAAATGGTCAAAGAAGGAAAAGGAACAATGTCTAGCAGATAGAATAAAAAAAATGACTGAAAAAGATAATCCCTTACCTGTGATATATAAAATTTCAAAAAAAGAACTAGCTGAGTGTTATTGTAATAAAGGAGAAGAAAAATATAAAAGTTTAAATGCTGCAGGAAAAGTAGCCGAAACACCAGAGTTTAAAGAGAATATGATGCGAGCATTTATCGATTGTTTTGACAATAGTAAAAAAAATAATTGGTCAAAAGAAATGATGCTATTATGTGAAACCACTTTTTTGCAATCACCAAATGAAGCTCCTAATGTGACAGCTTGTATTTGCGAGAAAATTCAAAGTAATTATAATAATCTATTTGAAGCTCTTAAACCTTCTGAACGAGAAAGATCCATTAAAATTATACAAATATGTTGGCCCAAATAATATACTAAAAAGAGATGAAATCATTATCTTGGTTTAAAATTTGAATTATGAGAAAGATTATTTATACATTTTTTGTTTCCGTGTTTTTATTGGGTTTGTTTTCTTGTACTGAAAAGGCTTACATTACTGAAAACCCTAAAAACAGCATCTCTATTTATAAACTTATAAATAAGGATGGAGATAAAATTTTTGTGAAGGACTCATCTTCTTCTGATGTAAAATTGTTAGATACGAACCTTATTATTATTGGAAGTGGAGTATATAAAAAGGGAGAATATAATAGAACTATTCAATTGTTTATAGATAAAAAACCATTTACTGGTAGCGCATATCAAAATGACGAAGATGGTAAAAAAAGACGATTGCATTTTTATAAAAATGGATATCTAAATGGGTATTGCCAAAAGGTTATTGATGAAGGAGGAAAAATGATGTTCAAAGAATCCATTTTTTTTGAATATTTTGAAAATGGATATTTCAAGGCTGCTACAAATTCAAGTTTTGGAGCATTAGATAAAAATAAAAATAGGGTCGGAAAATGGTGTTTTTCATCTAATTTGGCAAAAGATGACTCAATAAAAGAAAAGAGCTATTTAGTTACAAAAATAGAGAACGATATACAATTCAATAGAATGTATGACTATTCAGAAAAAGAAACAGGTCATTTCAAAAAGTTTTTGGAAAAGCACTCTTGGATAGATACTAATTACACTAAAAGTTACGATGAAAGTAAGTTCATAAGAAAAAAAGACGAGGGGTACACCTTAAAAAATATATTGTTGCTTTTATTTATATATGTCGGTGGTTTTATACTTATTCTTTGTTTGATTATTTTTGGGGCTATATACTTAATTAAGAAAAAGAGAAAAAAAATACGCAATAGAAAAATCTAATTTTAGAAAAGCTTGCTTAAAATTATGAGATTATTATTTGTTTTCGTGTTTTTATTGGGATTGGTTTCTTGTTCAAATTATACACATACAGGTAAACAAGTTTATTATTATAAAAGTAATGGGCAAATAAAAGAAGAAACAAGCTATAAAAATGGGAAGTTAGATGGTGTATCAAAAAGTTGGTATAAAAATGGCCAGCTTAAAGACGAGTGCCTTTGGAAAGATAACAAGATAATGATATACGCAAAATCTTGGTATGTGAACGGACAAATGAAATCTGAAAAAACATTTGATAAAGAAAAAAATGAGACCTCTATAACAGAGTGGAATGAAGACGGCACTTATAAAGAAGGTTATCCAAAAGTTGAATCAGGTAATGAGGTTTTCTAATAGCCGAATACCTTATCTAACTATTTACAAAACAATTTAAATCTCACTCCAGTCAAAAGGCTCATTCTCCGTAGAGGACACCATACTTACCTTTGGAAACACGAATGGCATTAATTTAACTCCTCCTATTTACCGATACAGAAAGTGATATATTTTTGTAATTAACTTACATACAACAACTTACAGTCAAAACTCAATAAATAAAAGTCATTTTAACAACAAAAAATTGGCGATTTATTGATCCAAAACACTACTTATCTAACTATTTATTATCTTGCTTAAAATTAGAATTATGAGAGTCCTATTTGTTTTAGTTTTTTTGTCGAGTGTTGCTTTTGGGCAAAATAGATATAATATGGAAATAACCAACTTTAATCAAATTA
>JAQWKT010000032.1 GCA_029247685.1 Crocinitomicaceae bacterium
ATAATACCATGTGTTAATTATCGGTGTTCCAAAGTCTAACACATTGGTGCCATTACCAGTTACTGTAAAATTATTTGTAGCATTAAAACCCAAGAAGAAATTACTATTAGATGGGACTAAATTATCATAAAGACTAACAAAATGGCCATAAGTGCTACCAGGTTTTACCCATAATGAAACAGTAAAATTATTAGATGTAGTAGGCCCAATTGAATTAATATTATTTACATCCACATAATCATCATTCCCATCAAAACTCATAGAATAATCATTTACCACAGGACTTGTATTTCCAACAGTAGCAGAATAAGTTCCGCTATTGGATGCATAAATTGTTTGTGAGGTATCTCCTGTACTCCAGTTGTAATAGTTGTAGCCATTTCCTGCATCAAGCAGTATACTGTCTTGATTACAAATACTTAGCGTATCTGGACCAAGGTCTACTTGAACGCTATTTACTTGCACCGTAACACTGTCTTGACAAGCTCCAATTCCGTTGTTTACACTAACTGAGTAAGTAGTACTTTGAGATGGGGTGACTGTTATGGATGGTGTGTTTTGGTTGGTGGACCAAAGAATGTTAGGATTTCCACCAGATGTTTCAAATAATTCAAATGTAAGTGTACCTGAATTATCTCCATAGTTATTATCAATAAATGATAAATCAATAGTTCCATCAGAATAAATGGTGTAATAATATATATGATTTGCGTTGTATAAATTTGTATCAGGTCTTATGTAGCAATCATCATCATAAACCCAACGTCCATATGGGACTCCATAAGTAGGTACATAATCACAACCATTTAATTCTTGAAGATAACTTGGACCAGGACAATATTCAAATGCTGCGTCGAAACAAGAGTTTAAATTAGCTATTCCATAAGATCCGGTAACTTTTAAAATATAAAATTGATTAGGAGTAACATTCCAAGAAATATTCCAAGGTGATGTAAATGACGATTGAATACTTGAATGTATTAGGTTTCCTATATTACTTGTATTAGATGTAGGATGATTTACAGCTAAATCAAGACTATCCCCCAAACAAATACTTGGATTTTGTGGTTGAATTTCTACGTTTTGTAGATTCACATAAACACTATCCGATGCAGTACACGAAACACAATTTTGAGTGGGCGTATTCGAATCATGAGTAGCACCATTAATGCTTCCATCGTTTCCGTTAGCAGTTACATCATTAGCTACTGTTCCACTTCCTTGTTCAAAATTCCAATACCCCACAAGACCAGTTTCGTTTCCGTTTGGTGGACAGTTCATGTATTGTTGAATTTCTTGTTGGGTGAGGGCAACATTCCATTGTGCAATGTCATCTATGTAGCCATTCATGTGTTCATAAAAAACTTGTGGACTTGGATTATAGTTTAAAGAAACTCTTCCAATTGACAGGTTGCTGTTAAAAGCCGAGAATGTTCTATTGCTTGGAACAGAGTCCTGTAAAACGCCATCAATATAAATTTTAACATAAGTGTTGTTTTTAAAAACACCCGTTATATAAACCCATTGGTTTGGATTATATGCATTTGAGGCTACAGCAATATCATTACTATTATAACATCCAAATCCTGCCCAAATATCTCCAGTATTTCTTAAAGAAATTCGATAACCCTCATCGGTACAATTAGCTTCCATTCTTCCTGCGATTTCACTTAATTCGATACTATTGCTTTTAACCCATGCAGAAACAGTTATGGCGTCATTAATATCTAAGCTACTATTTGCTGGTACATCCACATAATCATCAATCCCATCAAAACTCATGGAGTAATTGTTTTGAACAGGAATGGTATTGCCAGTATTTACCGTATACGTACCACTTGAATTGGCATAAATACTTTGGGTGGTATCTCCGGTGTTCCAAGTATAACTAGAATACCCACTTCCTGCATCAAGAAAGATGCTATCCTGATTACAAGCACTAACAGTATCATTGGCAAATGCTATAGAACAAGAAGCTGTGTTGAAGTAGTTGTTGTTGAGTGACCATGTAGAATTGTTATTAACAGTAGAATCGCACAAGGCCATAACCATCCAATGGTAACCAACACCACTGTATAATGAATTGGCATTATAAGTATTTACATGAACGGTATCGTATACCCAACTATACCAACCTTGATCTTGTTTTTTATAGCGAACTCTGTATCCCCATACTCCTGGCATTGGATCCCAATTAAAGGTAGCGCTGTTTGTGGTAATGGCTGTAGTATTTAGGTTGATTGGTACTGAACAGGTACTAGGCGTAGAAAAATTTTGATATCCAGAATATGGCGTGTTGTTATTTACACTTGAAGAATCACACATTGCCGATATTTGCCAATGATAGGCAGTGCCTATAGATAATGTGCTTAATAAAAGGGAGTTCGTTTGTACGGTATCATAAATCCAGCTTCCCCAAGGTGCAGATGCCTCTTTATATCGAATGATATATCCCCATGCTCCTATAACAGGATCCCAAGTTAGCGTGGCAGTATTTGCAGAAATGTTAATTGCTGTTTCATTAATTGGACTGTTGCAGGAATATAGAGTATTAAACGGAATCCAAAATATCCATGGAGATTTGTTAGTTCCTAGAGAGTCGCACATGGCTTGTACTTGCCAATGATAATCAGTTCCAACATTTAATCCAGCTAAGCTGTAAGAGTTGCTAGTTATTGTATCAAATGTCATTGCTCCCCATCCCCCTAACACTTCTTTGTAACGGATTCGATAGCCCCAAGCTCCAGGTACAGGATCCCAAGAAAGGGTTGCACTATTAAAAGTGATGTTCGTTGTGGTGGCATTAATGGGGGTATTACAAGCACATGCCAAATCGAGTGCACCTGGACTTCCAATAACTTCTTTTGAATTTACAATAAGCCCTGTTCCGTTAGTAGAGGCCGACCAATTGGCTCCATCCGAATTGTCTGCGCTAAAATCACACAAGACAATAGAGGATCCACCACCATTAGGATTCCCTGCAGAACTTCCAGAGGGCCATATTCCTGTATTGTCATATTCCACCGAATCAACTGTATTTCCAGAGGCATCCTTTAATACAATATCTTCTCCTCCATTGGATAGTCCACCAGATGTCCATTCGTAAGCGCCTGTGTATCCAAAAGTATTAATCATGGCAAGGGAGTCTACAGCAACGACCAAATGACTATTTGCCAAAATATTTATGTTTGGAAAAGTATAGTTTACCCCTGCGTCAAAGTAATATCCATTTAAATTTACTGAATAGTTTTTCTTATTATAAATTTCAATATATTCTGTAGAATCGGTTCCAGACTCTGCTGGATTGTACATGATTTCTGTAATGACAAGATTAGGTAATGAGGATAATGTACAAGCTTGTGTGTTTGCGATATATAGATCTTGAACTTCGCATTGTGTCAAAGCTTGATTCCAAATTCCTAGATCATCCATATTTCCATCTACAGTATTGTTGCTTGAGTTGTTGGTGTAAGAGCCTATTTTTATATCAAAACTACTTGCTGATAAATTTGAATTTGTAGGAAAAGAATCGGTGCAAACACCATTTACATAAAATTTACAATAGGAATTTTGAGTGGTTCCATCATATTCATAAGTTAAAACAAGATGATTCCATTGGTTTAATGAGGGGAATGTATTGGTTTGAAAATAGTTGGTTGCATCATAATAAAAGTATAAACCTTGCGTGTTTGATGACAACAAAAATTGTTTAGGTTCAGCAGTAGGCCCTCCAGCACTTGGGTCTGTTTTATTTATAAATTGATTGTAATCATTATTACTAGCTACATTAAACCATAATGAAATACTAATGTTTGAAAGACTGTCGAGTGTGTTGTTTTGTCCAACACTTATGTGCTCAAATGTATTGTCTGTAAAATTATATGCGCTGTTAACATTCCCAAAACGGTCCGAAGTTAAACTTGGTCCATTAACGGTTCCGTTATTTGTATTAGCACTTTCGTCATTGGCATTTCCATTAAAGGGCCACCATCCAACAAGACCATTGCTTGGAACATAGTTGGGTACTTGAGAAAATGAAAAGGAACTTATTAGTATAAATAGGAGTAGTAGTCTTATCATAAAATATATTTAATACAGGAAGGAAGGAGAATAGTAAATATATACTATTTACTGAGATAAAAAAATAACTATAAGAAGTGATTTTTAAATTGTTGATAAGTTCCAAAAACAATGTTAATATCTTCTAAAAATAGAAGATTAGGGAAGGTTTTTAGGAAAGGGATTAGAAATAAAAAACCCACTAAACTTAGTGGGTTTTTAGTAGCGAGAGGGAGATTCGAACTCCCGACCTCAGGGTTATGAATCCTGCGCTCTAACCACCTGAGCTACCTCGCCATAATTGATGGCTGCAAATATAGAAATTTTCTATTTTTAAAACACATCTTCTCTTTATTTTTTATCGAGCATAAATTCCGAAGTCTTGTGAAAGGTAATATCCGGATAATCACTTTCTGCATTTGCTAATAAAAATGGCGTTTCGGCCATAAAGACAATGTTTTCGTCTTTATCATGAGCGATATAGTTTGCTTTTGCTCTTAAAAATTGCTGCAATTGTTCGTTGTTGTCGGTTGTAACCCAACAAGCTTTATGGAAGTTTTTTGCCTCAAACTGGCATTTTGCACCATATTCATGCTTCAATCGATACGCAATCACTTCAAATTGAAGTTGACCTACCGTTCCAACAATTTTTCTATTTCCTGGTTGTTGAATAAATAGTTGTGCAACCCCTTCATCAATTAACTGACGAATTCCTTTATCCAATTGTTTCGATTTCATTGGGTCAAGATTGACAAGTTCCTGAAAAAGTTCGGGAGAGAAGGATGGAATTCCTTTATACATGAATTTTTCTCCTTCGGTAAGGGTGTCGGCAATTTTAAAGTTTCCGGTGTCGTACAATCCAATTACATCTCCAGGGAATGCTTCTTCAATAACGCTTTTATCAGAAGCCATAAAGGAAGTTGGATTAGAAAATTTAAACTTCTTGTTTAAGCGAACATGGTTATAAAATTTATTACGTTCAAATTTACCAGAAACAATACGTAAAAAAGCAATACGATCACGGTGTTTTGGATCCAAATTTGCATGTATTTTAAAGACAAATCCAGAGAATTTCTCGTCCATTGGCTGCACCATTTTGCTATCGCTTTCTCGTCCTCTTGGGGAGGGAGATATTTCGCAAAATGCTTCAAGTAATTCTTTTACGCCAAAATTATTAACCGCAGAGCCAAAAAATACTGGAGCGACTTCCCCAGAAAGATATTTTTCGTGGTCAAAGGCATCGTAAACGCCATCTACCATTTCTAATTCTTCTCGAAGTTCTGCACTAGATTCTTCGCCAATTATTTCATCAATATCGGAAGAGTTTATGTCTTTAATGTTAACTACATCTTGTGAAATTTTGGTTTTATTAGCTTCAAATAGTGCTAGATTTTTTTTGTGAATATTATAGACTCCTTGAAAATAATCCCCCATACCAATAGGCCAGGTAAGCGGACAAACTTTTATGCCAAGAGTCATTTCAATTTCATCCAGTAAATCAAAGGCTTCTTTACCATCGCGATCCATTTTGTTTATAAAAACAATCACGGGAGTATTTCGCATTCGACAAACCTTCATCAGGTTTTTGGTTTGCTCTTCTACACCATTGGCACAATCAATAACCATAATAACGCTATCCACAGCAGTAAGGGTTCGATACGTGTCTTCTGCAAAATCTTTGTGACCTGGAGTGTCTAAAATATTGATTTGTTTGTCGTTAAAACGAAATGCCATCACAGAGGTAGCAACCGAAATTCCTCTTTGTTTTTCAATTTCCATAAAATCCGAAGTAGCAGTTTTTTTAATTTTATTGTTTTTAACTGCACCAGCGGTTTGAATAGCACCACCAAATAAAAGAAGCTTTTCAGTAAGGGTTGTTTTACCAGCATCTGGATGAGAAATTATCCCAAACGTTCTTCTTTTTTCTATTTCTTCTTTTCTTGTCATGGTGTGGAAAAAAAAAGACTACCCAAAAAGTAGTCTTTTATTTATCTTAAATGTGAAATTAATGAATTTCTTCTGGAGAAAAGTGAAAAGCTCCTTCAATAGCCGCATTTTCATCGGAATCGGATCCATGAACTGCATTTTTTGCTTTACTTTCCGCATAATTTTTACGAATAGTGCCTTCTGCAGCCTCTGCTGGGTCAGTACTTCCTATTAGATCTCTAAAACTTTGCACTGCATTTTCTTTTTCAAGAATAGCTGCAACAATAGTTCCTGAAGTCATGTATTCTACTAATTCTCCATAGAATGGACGTTCTGCATGAACCGCATAAAATTCTTTCGCTTGATCGGTGCTAAGTTTTGTGTATTTCATTGCTCGAATCGAAAATCCAGCTTTAAGGATGTCGTTAATAATGTTACCCATGTGTCCATTCTGAACGGCATCGGGTTTAATCATGGTAAAAGTTCTGTTAGTTGCCATTTTTATTAGTTTATTAGATTAATATATTTTATCCTAAATCAAATTTAATTCCTTGAGCAAGAGGGAGTTCATCCGAATAATTGATGGTGTTTGTTTGTCTTCTCATGTATACTTTCCAAGCATCTGATCCCGACTCACGACCACCACCAGTTTCTTTTTCTCCTCCAAATGCACCACCAATTTCAGCTCCAGATGTTCCAATATTTACATTGGCAATTCCGCAATCAGATCCTGCACAAGAAAGAAATTTTTCTGCTTCCTTAAGATTGTCAGTCATTACTGCTGATGACAGGCCTTGTGGAACATCGTTTTGAATAGCGATTGCATTTTCTACGCCACCAGAGTATTTTAATAAATATAAAATTGGAGCAAAAGTTTCATGTTGCACAATTTTAAACTGGTTTTCTGCTTCTACAATAGCTGGTTTTACATAGCATCCCGATTCATATCCTTCGCCACTTAAAACTCCTCCTTCAACTAGTATGTTTGCTCCTTCTGCTTTTGCATTATCTAAAGCTTCTAAATACATATTAACAGCATCTTGATCAATTAAAGGTCCCACGTGATTACTTTCATCTAGAGGGGAGCCAATAGTTAATTGTGTATATGCTTTTGCCATTGCTTCTTTTACTTTGTCATACACAGAGTCATGAACAATTAATCTTCTAGTACTCGTGCATCTTTGACCACATGTTCCAACAGCACCAAATACTAGTGCTGGTAAAACCACACTTAAATCTGCACTTGGAGTTATAATAACGGCATTATTTCCACCAAGTTCAAGCAAAGATTTACCAAGTCTTGCGCCAACTGCAGCACCAACCGATTTACCCATTCTAGTAGATCCTGTTGCAGAAACTAAAGGGACTCTAGTGTCGTTTGCCATTGTTTTTCCTAATTCAGCATCTCCAATAAATAAGGAAGATACTCCTTCGGGAACGTTATTTTCTTTAAATACTTCTGCCGTAATATTTTGACATGCTATTGCCGTTAAAGGTGTTTTTTCAGAAGGTTTCCATACACATACATCCCCACAAACCCAAGCAAGAGCGGTGTTCCAGTTCCAAACCGCAACTGGGAAATTAAATGCAGATATAATTCCTACGATACCTATTGGGTGATATTGCTCATACATTCGATGACCAGGTCTTTCAGAGTGCATCGTTAAACCATATAATTGTCTAGATAATCCAACGGCAAAGTCACATATATCGATCATTTCTTGAACTTCTCCAAGTCCTTCTTGAAGGGATTTCCCCATTTCATACGATACAAGTTGTCCAAGATCATCTTTATAAAAGCGAAGTTTTTCTGCTAGTTGTCTAACAATTTCCCCTCTTTTTGGAGAAGTGATTTTTCTCCACTCGACAAATGCATCTTGTGATTTTTTAATTACTGTTTCATAATCACTAACTCCTGCTGATTTTACAGATGCAATAAGCTTTCCATCTACTGGGGAATAAGACTCTATTATTGATCCATTAGTATTTATCCAGTCAAGGCCTGTAGATGCGCCATTGTTAACTTTATCGATTCCAAGTTTACTTAAAACTTCTTGCATATCGATTTCTTGAGATGTTTGTATCATATTCAAAAATTTTGCGCAAATATAACGTCTTCTATTTAATAAATCTTAATTATTTTATGATAGTTTTTATACCTTATATATATAGGAGTTTTTTTTCCTTAAAAAATGGGGGTATTCATGTATTAATAGCGCATAAAAAAAAGGTGTTTAAAAATAATTTCATTTTTTTTTGTTAAAGACTTGTTGAAATAAAAAAAGCTTTTATCTTTGCACCCCGCAAATGAGCGGAAATAAAAAAAAAGCATAGAATAACAGATTGTTTTTTTTGTGCATCAA
>JAQWKT010000038.1 GCA_029247685.1 Crocinitomicaceae bacterium
ATACAATGGCTTGATGATCTGAAAACCCAATAATGGTGGATTCGATTCCTTTTAATGATTTACCTCCATCAAGGATATATTCAATTTTGTCTCCAAATTGATGCATTACATTTTCTGGATTAGTAGCGCTAATTTTTCCATAAATGTTAGCACTTGGTACGGCAAGAGGAAAGGATACTTCTTGAAGTAGTTTTAAGGTTAATTCGCTATCTGGTATACGAATTCCTATTTCTTTTTTATTTGCATTTACAATAGATGGAACAAGATTACTTTTTGGCAAAAGAAGCGTTAGGGCTCCTGGCCAGAATTTTTTTGCTAACAAAAGTGCATTTTCAGGAAATGACTCGACAAGAGGCATGCATTTATCGATACTTGCTACTTGCAAGCTTAGCGGATTTGATAAAGGTCTTTTTTTTAAAGAAAATAAATTGGAAATGGCTTTTTGGTTCAAGGCATTGGCTGCTAAACCATAAACAGTTTCTGTAGGAACTCCCACAATTCCATTGTTTTCAAGGATTTCCTTTGCCTTGCTTAAGTTTTTCCCAATAGTTGTTTTCATTTTTGTTATAGATCAACAAACATTAGGAAAGAGCGCTTATCTTCTTTTCCAAAACTTCAATTTTACCAAGAGCATCCGCTTCTTTCTTTCTTTCTATGTCGACAATATTTTGAGGAGCATTAGAAACAAAACGTTCGTTATTTAGTTTTCCCTGAACACTTTTAAGAAAACCCTTCGTGTAATCTAAATCTTCATGTAGTTTTTTCATTTCTTGTTCCATGTCGATTCCTTCGCCAAAAGGGATAAAGAATTCATTGGAATCGATTAAAAAAGAATGTGCTTTGGCTACTTTTTCTTCTGCATATTCAAGCTTGGTTAGATTTCCAATTTTTGAGATCACCGAATCAAATGATCGATCAATTTCTTTGTTTTCAATAAGGTATAGATCTAGTTTAATTTTATTTGAAATTTGTTGTTCTTTTCGGAAGTTTCTAATTTGAGTGATTACTTTATCACAATAATTAAATGTATTAAGAACCTGTAGATCTATTTCTTTTTTCTCGGGCCAACTAGATACAATAATATCCGTTTCTCTTCTTTCTTTGCTTAACACGTGCCACAACTCTTCGGTTACAAATGGCGTAAAAGGATGCATGATCAATAGAATTTTCTCAAAAAATAAGATGCTTTGCTTTAGTGTTTTATCATCAATTGGTTGTTGGTATCCTGGCTTTATTATCTCTAGGTAGGAAGAACAGAAATCATCCCAAACTAGTTTATAGATAGCCATAAGTGCATCTGATATTCTAAACTTATCAAACAAGTCGTTTATTTCTTCTAAGGATTGGTTGTACTTTGATTCAAACCATTCGATCGCTTTAATAGAAGAGATTGGTTGTTCTATATTTTTGGATTCCCAAGACGAAATTAATCGATATGCATTCCATACCTTATTGGTAAAGTTTCTTCCTTGTTCGCATTGAGAGCTATCAAAAGGAAGGTCGTTTCCTGCGGGAGATGAGATTAATATACCAACCCGAACCCCATCGGCTCCATAATTTTCAATTAATTCGATTGGGTCAGGCGAGTTCCCAAGGGACTTAGACATTTTTCGTCCTAATTTGTCTCGCACAATCCCTGTGTAATAGACATTTTTAAAAGGAAGGTCCCCCATGTATTCATATCCAGCGATAATCATTCTTGCTACCCAAAAAAACATGATTTCTGGTGCGGTAACTAGGTCATTGCTTGGGTAATAATAGTTGATTTCCTCGTTTTCTTTGTCCGTTAAGCCATTAAATACAGAGATTGGCCATAACCAACTCGAAAACCAGGTGTCTAAAACATCTTCGTCTTGTTTTAAGTCTTTTTCACCGATATTTTTTCCGGATTTAGCACTTGCTAGCTCCACGGCCTCTTCTAAAGTTTTGCAAACAACAAATTCTTCTTTTCCTTCGCCATAATACCATGCTGGAATTCGATGTCCCCACCATAATTGCCTTGAGATGCACCAGTCTTTGATGTTTTCCATCCAGTGTCTGTAGGTGTTTTTGAATTTTTCTGGATAAAATTGGACATTTCCATTCATTACATTATCCAAAGCTGGTTTGGATAATTCTTGCATATTAACATACCACTGCAAGGATAACCTTGGCTCAATAATCGCATTTGTTCTCTCAGAAAAACCTACTTTATTAATGTGGTCTTCAATTTTAATTAAGTAACCACTTTGTTCCAGTTCTTTTTCAATGGCTTTCCTTACTTCAAATCGATCTTTTCCTTCGTAATGCAGTCCATTTTCATTAAGTGTTCCATTGCTATTGAAAATAGAAATCGTTTCGAGTTGATGTCGAAGACCTATTTCATGGTCATTCGTATCATGCGCTGGAGTGATTTTAAGACAACCAGTCCCAAATTCCATATCTACATATTCATCGCATATTACGGGAACCACTCTATTAGAAATAGGAACAATAACGGATTTTCCATGAAGGTTGGTGTATCTTTTATCGTTTGGATTCACACAAATTGCGGTATCTCCAAGAATTGTTTCTGGTCTAGTGGTAGCAATAGTAAGCCACTGATCTGTCGTGTTATCTATTTTATAACGGACATGATATAGCTTAGAGTTTACTTCTTTATAAATAACCTCTTCGTCTGAAAGTGCTGTTAAAGCTTCTGGATCCCAATTAACCATTCGGTTTCCACGATAAATTCTGTTTTTTTTGTGAAGATCAATAAATACATCTATTACAGACTCTGAGTATTTAGGATCCATAGTAAAGTGGGTTCTTTCCCAGTCACAAGAAGCTCCTAATTTTTTAAGTTGTTGTAAAATGATACCTCCATGTTTATCCTTCCATTCAAAAGCATGCTTTAAAAACTCTTCTCTACTTAAATCGGACTTTTTTAAGCCCTCTTCCCTTAACTTCTGCACTACTTTTGCTTCTGTTGCAATAGATGCATGATCCGTTCCAGGAATCCAACAGGCATTTTTTCCAAGCATTCTAGCTCTTCGAACTAGCACATCTTGTATGGTGTTATTTAACATGTGCCCCATGTGAAGTACCCCTGTTACATTAGGTGGTGGGATAACAACGGTATATGGTTCTCTTTCATCGGGCTCGGAATGAAAATAATTCTTTTCGAGCCAGTGGGAATACCATTTATCCTCCACTTCTCTTGGGTTGTATGTTTTTGATAAACTCATTAAAATAAAAATAATCTCCGCAAAGATAAAAAAGGGATACAAATGAGTAGGTATAAATTTTGCTTATTATTTAATATTATTGGTATTAATTTTTTAAAAAGTACATTTTATTGATTTTTTTTTTTTACTATTGTATCATTAATTCTATTTGAGCATTCCGCTTATTTACTTTTAAACATGTTACTTCACATCCGATTTTAATCTTCATTTATAGCAATATGCTTTTTCATAAAAATTCGAATTCATATTTATGTTATAAATTTTAACAATCAAGCACTTGAAATACTCCCATACTTAACTTAATAATTTTATATTTCTACATTTAAAATGTCCACATCCGAAAGCAAAGAAAACGAGAATAAAACTGAAAAATCAGATTCTCCTGTAAAATCAAAAAGAACTAGAATAAGGAAAACAGTTGAACCAATAGATGAAAACAAAAAATCTGCGGTTAAACAAGAGACCTTGTTTGAAAAAGAGGTTCAAAAATCTGAAAAGGACGCTCCTAAAAAAACCATGGAGGAAAAATCTAAAAAAGAAGAACCTAAAAAAAGCATAGAGGAAAAACCTGTTGAAAAACAAACAGATCAGAAAGATCAAACAAATAAAGAGTCAAGTTCAGAGGAATCGACAAAAGAAAATAAATCCGATGTAAAAGAAGAAACCCCCCCTAAAAACGCTGCTTCTGAAGTCGACTCTAAAAGCAATCATAAACATCATCATCGCAAAAACCATCACGATTCTCGTTCAAAAAATGATCGTTCTCCAAGAAAAGAAGAGGGGTTTGATCTAGTTGGAATTGTTTCTGCGGAAGGAGTGCTTGAGGTTATTCAGGATGGATACGGGTTTTTACGTTCTTCCGATTATAATTATCTTCCTTCCCCTGACGATGTGTATGTTTCTCAAAATCAGATTAAATTATTTGGTTTAAAAACTGGAGATACGGTTGTTGGAACGATTAGGCCACCACGTGAAGGAGAGAAATATTTCCCTTTGGTTAAAGTAGAATCAATAAATGGAAGAGATCCATCTTACATAAGAGATAGAGTACCGTTTCAATATTTGACTCCTCTTTTTCCATCTGAAAAATTCACCCTAACCGGACATAAAACTGAGTCTCTTTCCACTAGAATCATGGATTTGTTTTCCCCTATAGGAAAAGGACAAAGAGGAATGATTGTGGCACAACCAAAAACAGGTAAAACGATGCTTTTGAAGGATGTTGCTAATGCAATAGCTGCAAATCATCCAGAAACCTATTTAATTGTTTTGCTTATTGATGAAAGACCTGAAGAGGTAACCGATATGGCAAGAAGCGTTAAGGCAGAAGTTGTTGCTTCTACTTTTGATGAGCCAGCAGATAGACACGTAAAGGTTGCTAATATGGTTATCGAAAAAGCAAAGCGAATGGTAGAGTGTGGACATGACGTATGTATTCTCTTAGATTCCATAACAAGACTTGCAAGAGCGTACAATACGGTCTCTCCTGCTTCTGGAAAAGTGTTATCGGGTGGGGTAGATGCAAATGCATTACACAAACCAAAAAGGTTCTTTGGTTCAGCAAGAAAAATTGAAAATGGAGGGTCTCTTTCCATACTAGCTACTGCTCTTACCGAAACCGGCTCCAAAATGGACGAGGTTATTTTTGAGGAATTTAAAGGTACAGGAAACATGGAGTTACAGTTGGATCGAAAAATTTCCAACAGAAGAATATATCCTGCGATAGACATCACTGCTTCTGGAACCCGTAGAGAAGATTTATTAATGAATAAAGAGATTCTTCAACGAGTATGGATTTTAAGAAAGCATATTGCCGACATGAATCCAGTTGAGGCAATGGAGTTCTTAAAGTCTCACATGCAAAACACGCAATCCAACGAAGAGTTTTTGGTTTCCATGAATTCTTAACCCATGAAAAAAACATATTTAATAGGATTTATCTTTGGGATTCTTTGGTGCGGAATTAAATTCCTATCTTATTTATTGAATTGGGATTCTTGGGAGACACTTTCTACTTTTGTAATGCTTAACATGCTGTTTGGTACTTTTTCTGTAATTGTTGCCTTATTAATTGTAAATAATAAGCAAGATTTAGATCGAAACCTATTGATGGATGTTAAAAGTGGAATGTCTTCAGGTTTAGTTTACACGCTGGTGGTTAGTTTTTTTATTTACATGTATTATGACAAAATAAATCCAGCATATAATCAATCACAAATAAATAAACGCAAGATAGAATTAACAAAACATTTTCTTGCCACAAAAAATGTGGAAGCCTACAGAAACAATAAACCAGAATGGAAATCGCTAAATAAAAAAGAGTTATTAGAAGAAGATGCTAAAGCAATGGCACACTTCATTAGTCCAAAACGAACCATGATTTTTTCTTTATCTGGATTGTTACTTTGGACAACACTTAATAGTATTGTGATTTCATTAGTTTTTAGAAGGTTTCTTTTCCGAGTTCGCCTTAAAAACAAAAAATGATTTTGATTACATTTTTTCGGGCGCCTTAATTCCAAGTAATTTCAACCCGTTTTCAATGGCATTTGCAACCGAAGAACTCATGGCTAATCTAAACGATTTCTTATCTTCATTTTTTTCTTTCAGAATTGGAATGCTTTGATAAAAATGATTATAAAGCTTTACCAATTCGTAGAGGTAGTTTGCAATAATTGCTGGCGATAAATTTTTAGCTGATTCAGAGATCACATTTGGGAATTCTATTAAATGCTTAATAACTTCTTTTTCTTCGCTTAAAATAGGTTCGGAATGAACTGCTTGAAATTCAAATTTTCCCTTATTAATCAAGGATAATATTCGAGCATAGGTATATTGTATAAATGGACCAGTATTTCCTGTAAGTTCAATAGACTCATCCGGATTAAACATCATTCTCTTTTTGGGGTCTACTTTTAATAAATAGTATTTTAGCCCTCCAAGACCAATGGTTTTAAAAAGATCTTCTTTATCAAGCTTAGTCATTGAGTCAAGGTGACCACGTTCTTTCGTTGTTTCAGCAGCTTTATTAATCACTTCATTCATTAAATCATCTGCATCGACAACGGTTCCTTCTCTAGATTTCATTTTTCCAGTTGGAAGATCTACCATTCCATAAGAAAGGTGATGACAATTTTGAGCCCAGGAGTAACCTAATTTTTTAAGGATTAAAAACAAGACATTAAAATGATAATCTTGTTCATTTCCAACGGTATAAATCATTCCTTGCATTTCTGGAAAATCATGAAACCGGTCTAATGCCGTTCCTATATCTTGGGTCATATAAACCGAAGTTCCATCTGATCTAAGTAATAATTTATTATCTAAGCCATCTTCTTCAAGATTAATCCAAATGGATCCATCTTGTTTTTTAAAGAAAACACGTTTATTTAGTCCTTTGGACACTACTTCTTTTCCTTGCTCATAGGTTTGCGATTCGTAGTAGTACTTGTCGAAGTTGACCCCCATTTTTTCATAGGTTTTTTCAAAACCATTATAAACCCAAGCATTCATTGTTTCCCATAACAAGTACACTTCTGGATCACGAGCTTCCCATAAAATTAATAGTTGTTTAGCTTCCTGCATTAACGAGGTGCTATTTCGTGCCAACTCGATTAATTTATCGGTCTTTTCAGTGGCCTTAATTTCTAAGACATTCTTAACAAGCGATTTATCAAAATCCTCAAAATTATGCTTATCCCATTGTTTAAGAATTAACTCGGTTTCTACCTTAAGGTGTTTTTCAAATTCTACATAATATTTACCTACAAATTTATCGCCTTTTATTCCAGTATTGTTTGGGGTTTCTTTTTCTTCATGCTTATTTAAAGGAGCAAATTTTTTCCATGCAAGCATGCTTTTGCATATGTGAATTCCTCGATCATTAATGATTTGAGTTTTCACCACTTTGTGCCCATTTGCTTTTAATATTTCTGAAACAGAATCGCCTAAAAAAATATTTCTTAAGTGGCCAAGATGCAATGGTTTATTAGTGTTTGGCGATGAATATTCTACCATTATTAATTCCTTTGAATTTTTATTAGAAAATCCAAAGGATGGATTGCCATATATTTTTTCAATTTCATTGAGCCAAACCGTATCTGAAAGCGAAATGTTTAGAAACCCATTGATTGCTTCTGTTTTTTTTATTTCAGGAATTTCATGATCTAAAAAATCACCAATTTTATCCCCAGCATCTTTTGGCGAACATTTTAATATTTTCACAAATGGAAAAACAACCAATGTGATGTCTCCATCCACATCTTTTCGTGTTTTTTGAAATTGAATTGGACAAGAAGATATATCCACCCCTAAAAAGGATTGACTGTTTTTTAATAGCGCTTCTTTTATTTTGCTTTCAATCATCAAAAACATCTAGTTCAAAGGTACTTTTTGCTTTTCTAGAATGTTTTTAATGCAATTTTCTAGAAGGCTAAAACCGATTTCTCCCATTTTATTTTTAGTATCTAAAAGAGGATTTATTTCTACAATTTCTAGACATTTCAATTTTTCTGATTTTGCAAACTCTCCTAAAAGGATTTTTGCATCTTTCACCAAAATGCCATTTTTAAAAGGAGTACCAGTTCCAAAAGAAGAATCCATTGGATCCATAGAGTCTACATCAAAAGAAATATATAGGAGATCATAATCTTTAAAATAATGTTCTACTTCTTCTGCAATTTTTAAAGCTCCACTCTTTTGAAATTCGCTCGTCTCAATTGTTTTTATATTTAATGAAGAAATAAGTGTCTCTTCTTGCTTTTCAATATCTCTTAATCCGATGTAAATAATGTCTTCAGGTTTAATTAGATGTGTGGATTTAGGTCCAAGTTTTTTCATCCAATTCCATTTTTTTATCACATTTTCTTTTGGATTATTGATTTGGTTATTTTTGTTATCAATGCCAAGTGCAGCACCTAACGACATTCCATGAATATTTCCAGATGGAGTCGTATATGGAGAATGTATATCCGCATGTGCATCCACCCAAACAACCCCTAATTTTTTTTCGGGGTATTTATTTCTAATCCCAGCAATAGTAGCGGTTGCAGAAGAATGGTCGCCAGATAAAACTAAAACAGTTGATGAGGTAGATAAGCTTTGTTTCATTTGCCCCATAACTTTGTCATACACCTCACAAACTCCATTTATTCTCTTCGCAGATAAATAGTTTATGGGTTGATCAAGAAGTTCGTTATTATTTGGAATAACAACAGAACTTAATTTATAAAATAAAGAGCTGTTTCTTTTTCTCCCAGCGTATAAAACGGCGTATGGTCCAAGAGCTGAACCTCTTGTTCCTGCACCTAATTCAGATGGGTTAATTACTAATTCTATCGCTTTTTCCATACAAAAAAGTCAAAAGGTTAATTTGGTGGCAAATGTACAATTTTAATGACTAAATAAATAATCCTAGTTGATAATTAAACATTCATTTATCTGTTTTGTTGTCAATAAAAGAAGAGGGTAGAAGCGAGGGGATAAATTTTAATATGATAGGCAATAAAAAAGACCCGCCTGGAACTAAAAAAATGGCTATAGATGGAATGGTTTTTAAAATGTCAAATAGTTGTTCTTTAACCACTTCCTTTTCTTTTTTGCTTAATTTCTCATTTTTTGATTTCATCAACAACTGAAACAGTTCTTTACTTTCTTTAACTTCCGAAGTTATTTTTCTTCTGTTTCGTTTTAGCAACGATAAAAAATAGGAGTTGTATTTTTTTAAAATAATTTGTTTTCTAGAATGAAGAAGAAAAGGAATATCTTTTTTGTTTTTAACAATAAAGACATTCGTTTTAGCATATAAAAGTTCAATACGTTCTTTTGGCAAAGAAAAGTGTTTTCCAATTTTAAGTATTAATTCTCGATCAATTTTTCGAATTTTCAGTTGTAAAGAAATACTATAAATGGCTGTGCATATAAGATATTCGCTTAGATGAGTTTGTTGATTAAAAGACTGTGGCAATGTTGAAATAACTATTTTGTCATTAAGCTGGTCATCTATTCTTTTCGAATGGTCTTTCTCTAGATACTTTTTGTAAGTATCAAATAAGTAAGTTTCTTTTTCATCTATTTGATTATCTGCCTGTACACATAGCTTTATTATTAATAAAATACTTTTATAAAAAAGAGTTTTATCCACCATGTTCATTTCATTCTCTTGCAAGAAAAAAAACAAAACATCTATAAATACAATTGGATTTTGAAGGTCCTTTTTATTGGAGCAAATGCGTTGGTGAATTTTTTCTTCTATTTCTATTGACGTATGATCTCCCTTTTTTGATTTAAAAAAGAAAAGATTTATTTTTTTTAAAAAATCGACTTTATTAAACAAACTTGTTTTGTTTGCTTTTAAATAAATCATTAATAAAAACTCAAAATAAAGGGCTTTAACTTTACTTTCAGTGGTCCATTCATTTATATTAAAAGAAGAGAAGATTGTTTTTTGAGGACAAGAAAAAATCAGTCCAGTTTCTATTCCTTGGTCAATGAGATCTTCTTTATACGTATTTGTATTTAAAGATATTTTGCCCTTCTCAACAAGTTGAAAAAATTTATCAATCCATCCTGATGAGCCTGGGTAATACAAGGAGTTATTTATTGAAAATCGAATATCTAATTGCTAATGCGCCTGCCCAAGTAAATGAAATTAATGGACTAAAAAGCAAAACAGGACCTGTATCTAGAGCCAGATTTAAGGGGAATTCTTCAAAGGTATATTCAATCCCAATAACTCCCTTTAAGCCACTCAAAAATCCATTACTCATTCCATTTTGAGCATTTAAATCGACTTCTTTTATCAAGCCAATAATTGCACCACCGCCATAGTACCATTCAAGTCCATTTTCTTTTAATGGGCTATTTATTTCATACATCCCCTCTAATATAACTCCACTGCTAGAAACACCAATAGCACTTCCTCCAATACTTCCTTCAATAGATTGAATGTTATTTAGTCGATATTTAATGTTTAAAGACCCATAGCTTGGGTAACCTCCTTTTATCCCTATTGCTGTTTTATATATTTTTTGAGCAAAACTAAAGTTTAAAAGGAATGCCAAACAAAAAGTAATGATGTATTTCATAAAAAGTAATTATAATTTCCCTGCTACCGTAAAAGCTTTTCTTTTAGAAAAGAATGTTCCCCCGGTACTTGAAAATGCTTCAAAAGTGACTACGTATGTTCCAATAGATGCTTTATTCCCATTGCTTTTAACGCCATCCCATGAAATGGAATTTTGTATACCTAGCAATTCATTTTTTAAAAGTGTTTTTATTAATCTTCCTCGATCATCATAAATAGCAACATTTCCAAGGAGTCCAGGTTCCGTCATTTGATAGTTAATTTGAAGGATGTCTTGAAATCCATCATTATCCGGAGAAATAATATTGTTTGTGAAGTTAAAGTCTCCATTATAAAGCGCAGCCATATATTGAGAGTTTTGAACTCCTGGACTTGCAAAGCTATACGCTTCTGCACAAGAATGCCAGTTTGAAGAAGAATTGGAAGGAAGGTTTGGGTCGGTTCGTTCAAGACTAACGCCATCTTCTGAGTCCAAAAGCTCAAAATGCCAATCGGCATTGTAACTAACCTTATCATGAATGATGTTATTATAGATAAGGTAAACAGTTCCTGAATCATTGCTATAGCTAGGCAAGTCGGAATCGGTAAATCTACCGGGTGCTGAATAAGGATAGTTTTGGAGCACAAAATTAGAATCATTACCAACCACCACATAAGTATCGGGATGGAGAATGAAATGATTGTTAATGGCTTTTTGATTGGAAATTGTATCGTCATCAAAATTTGCAAATACCCAATCTATTATATCAATAACTTTGTTGGAGTTATTATAAAGTTCTACCCAGTCACTTCCACCTGTAATTGGGTTATGCATTATTTCATTTATCACAATGTCACCAGAATCAGCTGTTTCAGGTAAAGTAAAATATCCAGATAAGGAAGCACTGTTTTGCCAACAATCTTGAGTTCCTGTAATCGTAATCAAATAAGGGCTTGACGGAATTAATGTTTCATTAAATTGAAGGGTTAGACTTGTGGAGTATGCACCAGTAACATATTTGTTTTGTATTGTAAGATTAGGATTAAAAAGAAGAGGAGCATTAATAAGAGAGGAAGAATCCATGTTTTCTGTAAAGATAATTTCAAGGTAATTTGGAGAGACCGCATTAAGAGATTCAAATTCTGCAGGTGTTATATCTGGCGTGGTATTATATACAGAATTTATAATACCAGGGGTTCCTCCAGAAATCCAATTTGACCCTACCCAGTTATCAATATCTGAACATGGGTCATTAGGGTTAATTAATTCAATACTATATCCTCCATTTTTTTTGTTTTCATCTTTATACCACTCATCGGTATAATTAATGCTATCCAAAACAAGATTACCTTGCTTAAGGATGATTTGGTCTGAGGCATTATTTAAACTAGGGAAGCTAGTTACCCCAACTGAGTTAGGGAAAAGAGCAGTGTCGGCAGTAGCACAAAGAACAACATATTCGTTTGGCATTATCCATTTTTGGTTAATGGTTCCCGATGAGGATGCATCATGTATTTTCCATCCATCAAGATTTAATATTTTGTTGCTTTTGTTATAAAGTTCAATAAATTCTTGTTCCGGTAATCCTATAGAAGGACTAGGGTCGGCAAAAAATTCATTGATGATAATGTCACCACTTATAGGGGTATCCGCTACTAGGTATGAAAAATTAATGCTTTGACTTGAACTTATGTTTCCAAAAAGATCTTCAATGTTTTGGGCAGTTAAGTCGTAATTAGTTCCATTGGTTAATGAAGAAGATAGTGTAAGATGCACCAAAGAATAGTTGCTTCCATCTCTAAGCGCTGAAACAATTCCAATAGATGGCGATAAAGAGTAATTTGAAATATTTTCAGCAGATGTTTGATTCAGCGCTTCGTCAAATAGAACATCAATAGTAGTGGTATTTGGTGTCGAAACACTTTGAATCTGAGGGGGGATAGTATCTACTTGTAGATCCCCGATGAAAACATCATCAAAATAAAATTTACTTGCATTGCTTGAGGTGTAATTGCATAAAACCCCAAAATCGGAGCCTAGTAAGTTAGAAGCATCGTTTGAAGTACTCTGCAGGGTGTAGTTTTGACCACCAGAAAAATCGGTGTAAAGACTCCAGTCTCCACTAATGTTTCTTGTGACTTTAATGGAAACATCAAAGCTTGATGCTATTTGCCCAATAGTTCCCGCACATATTTCAGTTGCTGAAGAGTTATCTAATTTAAAAAGTCTAATTGCATCGTTTGATCCAGCTTCTCCTAATTGTAAATAATATCCATCAGTAACTAAAGATAAATCGCTATTGTTTGCACTTAAGTAAATTTTACTATTGTTACTTGAAGAAGGGGAGAAAGATTGCTTTACCCATATTCTCCATTCTTTGTTGTCTAGACTACTAAGGTTGTTAGAGAGAGATAAATATGAAGAAGAAGACCCACTGCTATTTAATTGAAGTTCTTGGTTGGAGTTAACCGTAAAATCTGAGGTGTTTCCTGTCCATGTTGGGTTGAAAGTAAAGTCACCATCAGAGAAGTCGTCAATGACTTGGCTTTGAATATTTAAAACCGCAAAACCGCAAAATAAAATTAAAATAATTCGCATGATAATATTTGGTATCAAATATACTAAATTTGTCTTCGTAAATTTTATACGAATCAAACCATTTAAAATTATTTATTAATGAAAGTTGCTGTTGTTGGAGTTACCGGAATGGTCGGAACTGTAATGCTTAAAGTTTTAGAAGAGTTAAGCTTTCCTGTTCAAGAAATTGTTCCAGTTGCCTCTGAAAAGTCTCTAGGAAAAAAAATTCGGTTTAAGGGGGAGGATTTTGATGTGGTAACGCTTAATCAAGCGATAAAAATGGACTTAGACCTTGCGATATTTTCTGCTGGAGGTGGGGTTTCTAAAGAATGGGCTCCTAGATTTGCCGCAAAAAACATCTATGTGGTAGATAATTCTTCTTTTTGGAGAATGGATCCAAGCAAAAAACTTATCGTGCCAGAAATTAATGGAGATTGTATTCAAAAAACAGATTATATAATTGCCAATCCAAATTGCAGTACGATACAACTTGTTTTAACCCTGGCACCATTACATTATAGATATGGAGTAAAACGTGTTATTGTTTCTACATACCAATCCATTACAGGAACTGGAGTTAAAGCCGTTAAACAAATGGAAAATGAGAGAAATTCCATTGATTCAGAGATGGCTTATCCATATCCAATTGATTTAAATTGCATTCCACAATGCGATGATTTTTTGGAAAACAATTATACCAAAGAAGAAATGAAATTAACCAATGAAACCCGAAAAATAATCGATAATAAAATAGCTGTAACAGCAACTGCTGTTAGGGTTCCGGTAGTTGGGGGGCATTCAGAAGCAGTAAACATTGAATTTGAAAAAGATTTTCAAATAGATGAGGTCACTCGACTGCTTGAAAGTCAAAAAGGAATTAAAGTGTTGGATGATCCTGCATCTTTATCTTATCCAATGCCTATTTTTTCAGAAGGGAAAAATGATGTTTTTGTTGGGAGAATTCGAAAAGATGAAAGTCAAGAGAAAAGTCTTAATTTATGGATTGTAACGGATAATTTAAGAAAGGGAGCAGCTACAAATGCAGTTCAAATTGCACAATTGCTTTTTGATAAGAAGTTTATTTAATTGAAAATTTAATGTTCTAAATGCCTATTTTTAGGCATCAATAAGTAAAAAATGAAATATAGAAGAGTTTTATTGAAATTGAGTGGAGAGTCTTTGATGGGGGATAAGCAATTTGGTATTGATAACCAAAGGCTATCTACATATGCAAAGGAAATTAAAAATATTTACGATCAAAAGATTGAAGTCGCCATTGTAATTGGTGGTGGAAATATTTTCAGAGGAGTGCAAGCTGAAGAAGGTGGAATGGATCGAACACATGGCGATTACATGGGAATGTTGGCCACCATGATTAATTCGATGGCCCTTCAAGCGGCACTCGAATCTATTGGACTTGATACAAGATTACTTTCTGCAATTGAGATGAAAGAAATTTCAGAGCCTTTTATTAGAAGAAAAGCAGTTAGACATTTAGAAAAAGGAAGGGTGGTTATTTTTGGAGCTGGTACCGGTAATCCTTTTTTTACAACCGATTCTGCAGCATCCCTTCGAGCAATTGAAATAAATGCAGATGTTATTTTGAAAGGAACTCGAGTAGATGGAATTTATAATGTTGATCCCGAAAAAAATGCTGAAGCGGTTAAATTTGATCAGATAAGTTTTGACGATATTTATTCCAAAGGGTTAAAAGTGATGGACATGACAGCTTTCACTTTGTGTAAAGAAAATAGTTTACCAATTATTGTTTTTGATATGGATACTCCCGGAAATCTTTCAAAATTAATTGCAGGTGAAAAAATAGGTACAATTGTTCACAATTAATAGATAAAGTTATGATGGAGGAATTAGAAATGATTTATGAAGAGTTCAAGGATTCTTGTCAAAACAGGTTAACGCATCTAGATGTTGAATTATCTAAAATAAGAGCTGGAAAAGCAACACCATCAATGCTTAATAACGTGAAGGTAGAATATTATGGTTCCATGACCCCTATTCAACAGGTTGCAAATATATCTACATTGGATGCCAGAACATTAACTGTTCAACCCTGGGAAAAAGCAATACTTAATGACGTTGCAAAAGGAATTTTACATGCAAATATTGGCTTAAATCCACAGAGTAATGGCGAAATGCTAATTATCACCGTTCCACCTCTCACCGAAGAGCGTCGTAAAGATCTTGTAAGGAGGGTAAAGGCTGAATCAGAAAATGCTAAAGTAGCCATAAGAACTCATAGAAAAGAAGCAATTGATATGGTTAAAACTCTAAAAGATGATGGTTTATCCGAAGATCTATCGAAGGGAGCGGAAGAGGAGATTCAGCAAATAACCAATTCTTTTTCTAAAAAAATAGATGACATGGTTGTTCAAAAAGAGGAGAGCATAATGACTATTTAAAATAAAGCTCTTAGTTCCATACTTCCAGAATGAATGGTAGAGGAATTTTCGGATTTTCTCCCATTGTAGTGTATTGAAAGTTGAAGGTTTTTTGAAATTAGTCTTTGATAACCTATTTCCCAGATGTAATTTATTCCAGGTTTAAGACCTTGAAGCATTTCAAACCCAACAGCTGAATTTGTGGTGCCATCATATATCAAGGATACTCCTTTTATTTGCGATTGAAAACTCCCTTTTTTAGGATGATTTAATCTTCCGTTTACGCCAATTTCTGTGTGATAGCAAACTTCTCCACCAAAAACAGGCAAGTTTTGTCTTTGTAAATATTTTCCTTCTACTCCAATTCGTAATTTGGTGTTTGGCTGAAAGTTAAATTGGGTAGTAATTTCATTGGTTTGAATGCTATAATTTCTTCCAGTTGTATAATCAATGTTTGATTCTTTTAATTCTGTTTTAAAAGAATTTTCCCAAGAAAAAGAAGAAATAATGTTCCATCTTGTTGAAAGTTCATGAAAGGAGATTGATTTCCCATCAAATCCAGTTGCAAGCAAGTTTTTAGATTTGGATTCTTGATATCTATATTCCGAAGCAAAGATGCTTGAAGTTCGATTAAAAAAGACAGAGTTCCTTATTAAGGAATGCGTTTGAATTAGATTAGTGTCATTTATTCGACTATCAAAAGGATTAAATAAGTTAGCTTCTAAAAAACCTGTTTTTCGTTTCACTCGCATTCGAAATTGGTTTGAAAATTTGCTTAAAAAATTTAAAATACCTTTTTTACTTGACCAGATTCTTTCAGGTCTCCAATATACCCCTTGATTAAACTCATTGGAATAGATATTAACATATGCAGCACTCGGTGTAAAAACACGAATATAACTTGCTTGATCAACAAATTGTGCTATTTCAAATTCATTTAAATCTTGAACCCCATCTTGGTTATAATCAATCCAAGTATATATACCTTGTCCATCATTTACTTTGAGATAAATGAAATCCCTTCTTTGTTCAAGTCCAGATCCAATTTCATAGAAAGAGCTAAAACTCAAGGCCCCTTTAAGAAGTTTAAGGTTGTATTCTATGCGTCCTATTACCGTGTTTTCAGGCGATATTTTCATGATGTTAGTATCTATAATTTTAAGTTGTCTATACCCTGAAATAATAGATAATTGTTGGTTTTTTTGAGGTATTTTTATTTCAATTCCTGCTGTTGTAGCTTTAGCCCCTTTTTTTAATCGAGTACTATCCGATTTCCAGTCAAACCGTTCTCGATAAAAAACTTTGTATTTTATTTTTGCACTATCCATGTTGGAAATGTAAAATTGATAATCAAAAAATTGATAGCTTTTTAAGCTAACCAACCCATTGTTTTCTATAAAAGAGTTTTTTTCATGGTCATCTTTATATCCAATCTTAAATTTTTTAATCGTTTTTGAAAATTCTGTTTTATGTCTTAAGAAGGTGTTTTTTTCAATCGCTTCTGAGGACAAAATACTTGCATTTCCAATAGCTGACCACGTTTTTCTTTTCCAGTTAAAGTCACTTTTCCCTCTTAACCCAAGGTAATCGTCTCCAATAGAATATTGTTTTGCATTTAATTTTATATTTCCATTTTTTTTATGAATAAAATTTGCTTGTATGCTTGTCGAATACTGAGCTCCTTCATATGTTTGGTTTCTAGTATTCCAATCGCGATCAAATTCGACTGCTCTAAATTGCTCAATAGGACTAAAGTTAGTGCTTAGTGCTTCAAAATCGACCATGGTCTGAAGTGACCATTTATTGAGACTGTCCTTTGGCTTAAATTTAAAAGTGCTTAACCATTCGGATTTTAAGGAATATCCAAAGTTGTCTTTTTGATCCAATCTCGAAAATGTATTTATATCATTCTCCGAATATGCAATTTCTGTTTTAATGGATGTTTTTTTTCCTATTTTATATTTAAATCCGGTGCTAACTAATCTTTTTTGTTTAGGTGTCCCAACAATTCGTTGAGGCATATATTCGCCTTGTTTTATTCCAGCTAAAGGGGATACCCATTTATAGACTTTTCCAAGCGCAATTTGTTCTTCTAATATGTAATCGCCATTTCCAGGGCCAACATTTAGAAAACTTGCACGATAAAATGCCGAATCTGAAGCGACACTAAAAACTAGAACAGAATCAACACCTAGTGTATCTAAAAGTTTGTATAGTATTTGATTTTCAAGATAGCCAATGGAATCAATACTGCTTGTATTGGCTAGGGAAAGACTATCCCCAATAAGACTTAAGAGGTTTTTTTGTTCTGAATCTAAACTTTGTTGTAATGGTTGATTTTTTGCATCTTGTTCACTATATGCATTGAACCAGAATTCCATTTTTTTAGTTTTACGGTGTATACTTCCTTGTAATAAAGATCTTGCATAACTTTGATCTGAATATTGAAACTCTACGACAATTCGACTATCTTTTGTAATTAAATTTCGGGAGGTAAAAACGATTTCTGCGGTATTGTAATCCACTATATAATCATTCTCTTGTCCTCTGATAAGTAGTTTTCCATCGATGTAGACTCTTTCCGTTCCAGCTAAAATAATGATAAATGGTTCGTTGTTTTTTCCAACTAGTCTATATGGTCCTTGATTAGATTCAACTCCTTGTATTATTTGTCTTGAAAATTTCCCTTTTGAAAGCGCTCCACTAATTTGTGAATACCAGAGCGTATTTTTTTTAGTTTTCCAAGTGTATTCTGAGGTGATACCTTGTCCTCTTTTTTTATAGGTTAAAAAATACCCTTTTGGTTTACTTAGCCAAAAATCTCCAGCAATTATTTTTAGATTTTTATTGTAAACTTGAATAAAGATTTTATCAAATTCTTGCAATTTATTGGTGGTTCCATCTGGTTGAATAGGAATATTTGCATCGGAAAGGGAGGCTAAAAGGTTAAGATTTGGAGAAAGCTTTCCAGATAATTCCAAATTTAAGGAGGAGTTTACTCCTAAATCTTGATTATTCCCAAAAGAAATACCTCTAGATATACTTCCGGATTTATTAAGCTCTGATCCTCCAAAAACATCTTCGACGCTATAATCTTCGGTAATTAAAAAGTTTTCTCTTTCTCCTTTCTTTTGTGTAAAAACAACAGACGAATCTCTTTTTTGGTATGATTTTGATAAATCAATCGGTAAAACCTTATATCCAATTAGAATAGAGTCATTACAGTTTTTTAATAATTGAAATTTAGAATAGGCAAAATCAAGAACATAGTCTGATTTTTTAAGGGTGTCTTGATTACAAATGGCATAAAATGAATTAGGATAAATACTCAAAGTGTCAATCCTTAAAGGAGTATTTGTGATTTTAATTTTCTTTTTTCGCCAAGACGCATTTTGTCCATGTAGCATGTTACATGCAAAAAATAGAATTATAAAAACATAAAAACGCATCAATTTTACTATGCCTGTTGTATATGTAAACGTAAAAAAAATTAATATAAGATAAATAACTCGACTTTTATTTATAAAAATGTCAGCTTACAATGCTTTTAAATATAAAACATAATCGATTTGTTTGATTTTTTAATCTTAATTTTAGGTAATTTCTTAACCATGAAAAACATAACCAAAATCTTTTTTATAGGCTTTTTAAGCCTTGCTTTTAATTCAATTATTGCACAACAAAAACCGAAGTTACTTTCTTTTGTTCAATCCAATGTCCTTCAAACATATGAAGCCCCAAAAAGAACATTAACTAGTACAGATAATAATGTTTTGCTTACCTATGAAACACCAAATTGTTTAGTAAGCAATAAAAGCGTAAAAGGAGTGAATTATCAGTTTTTAACCATTAAAAATTTTGATTACACAGATAAAGTAGGTTTTCCAGCAATTCCGGCACATATTGATATTATTGCACTTCCTTATGATGCTCAGCCAAAAATTCAAATTGTTTCAGCTGAATATATAGAGTATTCCGGATATTATTTACATCCAATTTTATCCTTAGCTTCTGATGAAATTGGTGCTCCAGAGCCATCTTTTGAAATAAATGTAGCACAATACAATAAGGATGAGTTTTACCCTTCTAAACTTGTGGAGGTGGTCGAATTACAAAAAATTTGTGGAACTCCTCTTGCTTTTACCCAAATACACCCTGTTCAATTTAATCCAGTTAGCAAAAAAATTCGCGTTTATTCTAAAATAACTTACAGAGTAGATTTCGTTGGATCAAACCGTACCTTTTCTGAAATTTCATCGAATATAAACCAAGGTTCTTTAAATGTTCTTAATAATGTTGCTATAAATAATGCTTCTATACCCAAAACCATTCAAAAAAAATCCAATTCCCAATTAAAAAATTCTGGTAATTCTGATTATATCATTTTTACGCACCCTAATTTTATTAATGCTTCAAAAGCATTAGCAAAATGGAAAATGCAATTGGGGTATAAGGTTGAGATTTTATCTAATTCATCGTGGACAAGTAGTCAAATCAAAGACTCTTTGCATGCCAAATACAATACCTATACTCCAAAACCCTCTTTTGTGCTTTTTATGGGAGATATAGATAAGGTTCCAGGAGAATTAATTAATAACGAGTTTGTAAGTGATCTATATTACGTTTGTATGGATGGGAGTGGAGATTATGTCGCAGACATGGCAAGAGGTAGAATTGCAGCAGCTTCTCCTTCGGATGCAATGATTGCGGTTAATAAAATTATAAATTATGAAAAAAATCCAGTTGCAGATCCTACATTTTATCAAACGGGATTAAATTGTGCTGAATTTCAAGACAACGATGATAATGGATATGCCGATAGAAGATTTTCTTTGACATCCGAGAATATTTTTGATCATTTAACGACCAATTATGGTTTTACTATTGATCGTGTATATGGATCTAATAGTACCAATCCTACCAATTGGAATAATGGAAGTTATGCTGCTGGAGAGCCTGTCCCGTCTTATTTATTAAAACCTGGTTTTCCATGGGATGGAACAGGAAATGATGTCCAATCAAAAATGAACTTGGGCCAGCTTTATGTGCTACATAGAGATCATGGGTATTCTCAAGGTTGGGGAACACCTGGATTCAACACCTCACATATTCCTGGGTTGACTAATGGAAATAGATTGCCGGTGATGTTTAGCATTAATTGTTCTTCTGGTGATTTAGATGATCCAACAAGTTTTGCTAAACAATTGATTCGTCATCCAAATGGTGGTGCTGTTGGTGTTTTTGCAGCATCTGACATTAGTTATAGTGGATTAAATGATGCATTTGTTTTGGGTTTATTTGACGCGATATGGGACAGTCCTGGTATCACTCCAAATTTTACTGGCTCAGGTGGAACCGGAAATCCTCCTCCAGCTCATTCCACCATAGTTACTTTAGGAGATGTTTTAAATCATGGACTTTTGGCAATGGCTGCAACTTGGAATTCTCATGAACGAACAAATCAACTTTTCCATTATCATGGAGATCCAGCCATGAAAATATGGAAAGAGTTGCCTACACAAATTACCGCTTCTTCAATAAGCCAAATACAATGTGGAGATACCTTAGTTAGTATTTCTTCTTCTTCTTGTTTGGATGGGTTAGCAACGGTATATTTTAATAACCAGCTTCTTGGTTCTGTTCAGTTAGTTAACGGAAGTGGAGTAATTTCTATACCACCAATAACCAATATTGATCCATTTATTGTGCTTACCATTTCCAAAACAAATCACCAGCCATTTGTGATGAATATTCCTATTGTAAATTGTACCATCTCTCCGCAAGCTATTTTTGATATTTCTTCAACAAAAGAAGCATTGTGTGGAGGAACAACAGATACAGTAATATTTACGGATTTGTCTTATTATGCTCCAAATCAATGGGAATGGAATTTCAGCCCTTCTTCCATTACATACGTTAATGGTACAAATTCAAATTCTCCAAATCCAGAAGTGATATTCAATGCGCCAGGGTTTTATTCTGTTCAACAAATAGCTACCAATGCACATGGAAGCGACACCCTAATTTCGTTTAATATCATTCAAGTTACCTCTGGTTCAATCCTTCCTTTGATGGAAGATTTTGAAGCAGGTGTTTTTCCACCACAAGATTGGACAATAAATAATCCAGATAACGCGAAAACTTGGGAGGGATATTCTGGACTTATTGGGAATGGATCAAGTATGGAGGCGGCAAGATTAAATTTTTATGCTTATAACAGTAATGGACAGATAGACGAGTTGATTAGCCCAAAATTAGATTTCACAAATACACCAAACCCAATGCTTGAGTTTAAGATTTCACATGTGCAATTCTCTAATTATGTGGATCATCTAAAGGTTTTAATATCAACGGATTGTGGTGCTACTTTTCAGACGGTTTATCACGAAAGCGGTTCTAATTTAGTTACTTCTTCCAATTCTACAAGTTCTTCTTGGGCTCCTTCTTTGCCTAACGATTGGAGAAAAGAGCTAATTGATTTATCAAGTTATCAAGGTAATACAGTCATTATTAAATTTCAAGGAATTACAGGGTATGGAAATAACCTATATTTAGATGATATCAATATTTTTTCAGGGAACTTGGCCCCACAAACTGATTTTGTAGCTTCCGAAACCGAATTGTATTGTCAGCCAGCAATTATATTTTTTACGGATCTTTCCCAGTATAATGCATCTAATCATTCCTGGTCTTTCACCCCTAACACCATCACTTATTTAAATGGGACAAGCGCATATTCCATAAATCCCGAAGTAAAATTAGATGCTAATGGAATGTATCAAGTTAGTTTAACCACTAGTAATGCAAATGGTTCCGATACAGAAACAAAAAATGCATATGTGCAATATGTTGGTGGGCATGTTCTTCCATTGATGGAAGGATTTGAATCAAATTCAGGAATTCCATCAGAGTGGGAAATTGAAAATCCAGATAATAATAAAACATGGGAGTGGAACAACACAACTTCTGGTAATGGGACAAGTGCTGCATCTATTTATATGAATTATTGGAGTTATGGTGCAGGAGAAAAAGATGCTGTTATTTCCCCTCAAATAGACTTGTCTTCTGCTTCAAATGCACACCTTAGTTTTAATATTGCTTATGCCCAATATAACCAGCATACCGATAGCTTGCTGGTATCGGTTTCTACGGATTGTGGAAGTTCTTATGATTCTGCGATATATATAAAAGGAGGAGTAGATTTGGTTACTGCAAATATTTCTGGAGCATTTACTCCATCAAATTCAAATGAATGGAGACAAGAGGTGCTTGATTTATCAAGCTATTTAGGAAACGAAATTAAAATTAAGTTTGAGGGGATATCTGATTATGGAAATAATCTTTATTTGGATGACATTAATGTATATTACAATTCGGCGGCTTCTGTTTTAGAAAATGCAGAATCATTATCTGTAGAAGCGATTCCAAATCCAAGTAATGGACTTGTTCATTTAATAGTTAATAATTCTTCTGATACTCCTATGCATTATCAATTAACGGATATAAAAGGCAAGAAGTTAATAGATAATCATCCAATCATCTCTGATAAAACAGAAATAGATTTATCTTTATTTCCAGCAGGGATTTATTTCATTACTGTAGCTGATTATACAAGATCCAAGGTGATTAAAATAATTAGAAACTAAACCCCCTCCTTCTATTTTATTTCAAAGGAGAAGAAGTTAATAAATCGATGGATATTTTTCTGGGTCAAACTCATGCATAATTTCATAAGTTTTTTCAATGATGTCGTCCATGCTTGGCTTCGAAAAATAATCTCCATCTGTTCCGTATGCTGGCCGATGATCTTTTGCACTGAGCGTTTCAGGGGCGGAATCTAACAGGTAATACCCTTTTTGTTTTACTAAAATTTGATCAAGTATATACGCTGTTGCACCACTACTAACATCTTCATCTACCACTAATAATCGATTTGTCTTTTCTAAAGATTTGGCTATTTCATTGTTTAAGTCAAATGGAATAAGTGTTTGAATATCAATAACTTCACAGTTAATCTCCATCGATTCTAATTCTTTAGCAGCAGCAAGGCAAATATTAAAAGTTGATCCATATGAAACAATGCTAATGTCTGTTCCTTTTTTTACAACTTCTGGAACTCCAAGAGGCTCGGTATATTCGCCTAGATTAATAGGCAATCTTTCTTTACTTCGATATCCATTAAGAGGTTCAATAACTAAAGCTGGTTCATCAGATTTTAATAGAGCATTGTAAAATCCAGCAGCTTTTGTCATGTTTCTAGGTACACAAACATATAAGCCTCTTAAGGAGTTAACAATCATTCCTAGTGGAGATCCGCTATGCCATATTCCTTCTAATCGGTGACCTCTTGTGCTGATTATTAATGGAGCTTTTTGCCCCCCCTTGGTCCTATATTGAACTGTAGCAAGATCATCAGACATTACTTGCAATGCATATAAAAGGTAATCTAGATATTGAATTTCTGCAATTGGCCTTAAGCCTCTCATTGCCATTCCTATTCCTTGTCCCACAATAGTACACTCTCTAATTCCGGTATCAAAAACTCTATGTTCTCCAAATTTTTCTTGCATTCCCTCAAGAGTCTGATTAACACCTCCAATCTTCCCAACATCTTCTCCGTAAATTAGCAATTCAGGGGTTTTTTCTAGAAGTTTTTCATAATTGTTTTTTAAAATAATTCTTCCATCCACCATTGTTTCTTCATCCGAATATATAGCAGGTTCATGCTTAACCTTTAATGCAGATTTCTCTGATTCAGAATGTAGATGAGAGCTATATCTTCCATAATTAATGGAAATTTGATTTTTCACCCAATTGGAAAGGTTTTCTTTTTCAATAAAGTTCTCGTTGGTTGTTAACCTTAAGGTTTTTCTGCATGCAGATAAGATGTCTTTTCGAATTGGTTCAAATGTTTTAGATAAGTCTTCGGCAATTTTTAGTATGAAGGTATTGTTTTTACTTCCAGAAGCAGTTTTTTGAATTAAATCTACTGCCTGTTCCAAATCTTTTTTTATTTCTGAAGAAAAAGAATTCCATGCACTTTTTTTAGCATTTCTAACGGTTTCTTTGGCTTCTTTTTCAACTTGGTTTAATTCTTCTTCGGATGCAATTACATTTCCATTTGTTTCTTTAAAAGAAAGAATCCATTGCCTAAATTTGTGGATGCAATCAAACTCTTTTTCCCATTCCATTCTTTCCGTGCTTTTGTATCTTTCATGAGATCCAGAAGTAGAATGCCCCTGTGGTTGATTAACTTCTTTAACATGTATAAGAACTGGAATGTGTTTTTCACGTGCTATATAAACGGCTTTTTCATATGTTTTACATAGATGCGGGTAATCCCATCCTTTGGTAACATATATATCAAAACCTTCTGAATCATCAGATCGTTGCATTCCAGCTAATGCATCGGAAATACTATTTTTGGTCGTTTGATATTTCCGTGGAACAGAAATACCATACCCATCGTCCCAAACCGATAAAACTAATGGAACTTGCATTACCCCAGCAGCATTTACAGTTTCCCAAAAGGGTCCTTCAGAGGTAGATGCGTC
>JAQWKT010000039.1 GCA_029247685.1 Crocinitomicaceae bacterium
AATGGATCTAATTTAATGGATCAGACATCCTGGGACCAAGTTTATGGTGGTGATGGAATGGATTGTTTTATAGATAGAACCAACAATAATAAAATATTTGTTTCCTATGTTTATGGCGATTATAAAAGATCCACAAATGGGGGGAATTCTTTCACTGCAATTAATTCTGGAATTCCATCAGGCGATGAATGGTTGAGCGTATGGCATCAAGATCCAATTGATGCATCTACGATATTTGCAGGGGGGCGTACCTCTTTATATAAATCAACTAATTTAGGGACCTCCTGGTCAAGCACAGGTTCTCCTTCTGGTTCAGGAGCAGTGATTGAATTTGCGATTGCCTCTAGCAATAACCAAATAATATACGCTTTAAAGCAAAATGCGGTTTCTAAATCCACTAATGGTGGTTCTAGTTTTCAATCGATTAGTTCAGGATTACCTACTAATGCACAACCAACATATATTTCTATTTCTGATACGGATCCAAATATTGCTTTTGTAACTTATTCAGGATATAGTTCTAATTCAAAAGTGTTTAAAACCAATGATGGAGGAACTAGTTGGACAAATATTTCTTCTGGACTTCCAAACCTTCCAGTTAATTGTGTAGTTTATCATAATGCTTCTTCAGTAGATGCTATATATATAGGCACAGATGTTGGGGTTTATTATCGAGATAATTCGATGAATTCTTGGGTAGAATTTAGTAATAACTTACCTCGGTGTTCAGTAAGAGATTTAGAAATATATTATCCAACAAATAGATTAAGAGCAGCTACTTTTGGTAGAGGAACATGGGATAGCGATTTATATACCTCAACCCCTGGGTCACCAATAGCTAGTTTTACAGTTAACAATACCGTTATTTGTCTTGGACAAACTGCAGAATTTGTAAACACTTCTACAGGTCTTCCGACTTCTTATAATTGGTCTTTTCCTGGTGGAACACCAGCAAACTCTACTTTAGAAAACCCAATAATTACTTACAACACGCCTGGAACTTATGATGTTTCTTTAACTGTTTTTAATGCCATTGGTGCCGATAGCATTACCCAGACTTCTTTGATTACTGTGGTTGGTGGAAATGGCCAAAGCCCTCCACTCATAGAAGGATTTACTTCTGCCACTTTTCCAATGCAAGATTGGAGTGTTATTAATATTGATAATGGTGCTACAACATGGTCTAGGTCTGCTACTATTGGTAATGCCCCAACTTCTGGCAATGCGATGTTTTTTGATAATTATACCTTTGACGATAGCCCAAATACAGATGAAGTTCACTTGCCCAAAGTAGATTTTTCCAATTCCACTTCGGCAGAATTAACTTTTGATGTTGCATATGCACGATATAGTTCGGGATATTCTGATGGTTTACAAATTTTAATTTCCACCGATTGTGGAACAAGTTTTACTTCGGTATATTCAAAATCAGGTTCCACTTTAGCAACAGCTAATGATATTCAAAGTAGTTATACTCCTTCCTCTTCCGAATGGAGAAATGACACGGTAAATCTTGATGCTTATATTGGATCAAGCAATGTCATTATTGCATTTAGAAATTTAGCTGGTTATGGAAATAGACTTTTTATTGATAATATAAATATAAGTTCTGGATCTGTTCCAAGTGTTCCATCTGCAAGTTTTACATCTACCCCTCTTTCTTCTTCTTGTCAGGGAGCGGTAGTGGATTACCAAAGCACTTCTTCAGGTACTCCAACCTCTTATAATTGGACTTTTCAAGGAGGTACACCTCCAACAAGTACTTCCCAGAATCCATCTGTAACTTATAATACTTCCGGAACTTTCGATGTAACATTAACTGTTTCTAATTCATTAGGATCCAATACAAGCTCTCAAACGTCTTATATTACAATTAATTCGACTCCAACAATATCGAATACCATTCCATCTGAAAGATGTGGACCAGGCACCGTCGACCTTCAAGCCACAAGTTCTTCTGGATCTATTACTTGGTATTTAGTACCTAATGGAGGTTCCGCAGTTGGATCAGGTGCAACATTTACAACACCAAACCTTAATATTACCACAAATTTTTATGTACAAGCAACGGAGAATGGTTGTTCTTCTCCAAGAACTTCTGTGACGGCTACCATAAAAGATATGCCATCTGTGGATGATCCAACAAGCCAAGCTTTTTGTATTGGTAATTCTACTGCTCCGGTTAATTTTACTGGTAGTCATGCAGCTTCTACTTATTCTTGGTCTAATAATAATCCAGCAATTGGTTTGCCTGCCTCTGGAACTGGGAATATCGCATCTTTTACTCCCACTATACTAGGAAATGCAACAATAACGGTGTTTCCGTCTTTAAATGGATGTACTGGGAACACTCAAAATTTTACTATTGTGGTTCAGGATTGTATTAATTTAAATGAAATTGAAAAAGAAAAGATTGTTATTTATCCTAACCCAGTAAATGGAAACTGCACTATTGAGAGCGAGCGATTAACGGACTATAAAAATTTACATTTAATAGATATTTCAGGAAAATTAATACAACTCTGGAAGATAGAATCCTCTAAAATGATTTTGGATTTATCGGAGTTATCTCCTGGTAATTATAATTTATTATTCTTGTCGTCTGAAAAAGAAAAAACAATGAAAATTCAGGTGGTAAAATAAAGTGTTTATTTAAAACTTTTTCTTGCATTTATTGCAATACCAATTTGGATCGCAGCCTGTTACATAGCATCCTCCTGAATAGTATGTTTTGTCTTCTAATTTTATATTTGGAATTGTATCGTCATCTTTTCTTCTCCATGTATATCCCGAGCCATCTAAAACTTCATGAATAGGAAATTTTGGCTCTACCACATACCCATATATTATTGGAACAACGCGTGAGTAAGCATTACAAATTGGGCATACTTTATTTTTTTTATCGAATTTACATGGAGGTAATTCGATTTTTAAATACGTAATAGTATCTGTTTTTATTACCATATTTTTTATGGTAGTGTCGTTTATTAAAAAATCAGAAATGATTATATCATAATATCCAATGGAAACAGCGCTGATTTCAAATTCCCCATTAATATTAGTTATAGCTCTACCTTTTATGTTTTTATTTTGTATTAGTGAAATTTTACAAAATGAACATTCAGATTTGAGGTCATCTTTAACAGTACCCTTTAAAGCTTCCATATTGAGCGCTACAAAACGTGGAAGAAATTAATATAAAAATAAATAATAGTTGTTTCATCGTTTGTTATAAAAACCCTTCTTTCATGGAGTAGGGCGATACGTATACTTTTTTAATATTTAATTGCTCAATCAACCATTGTACTTTAATGGCTGCAAAAGGAATCATTTTTTTTCGAATTGGAACAATCCAATCATTTTCATTTCTTTCTTTATAAGAAGAAAAGGAAGTTAAATTCAGCGTGTTTGTTAGGTGATCAAAGGGTAGTTGAATAGAGGTATTGCTTTGAAAGTGTTTTTTATGGATCAATTCATATAATGTTTCAAAACTTCCAGATGCGCCAATTAAGGTATTGCAATTTATATCATTTAAAAACCCATCGGTTTGTTGGTCAAACCAATCTTTCAATTCCTCTGCTTCCCTTTTTGAAATGGGATCTTGAAAATCAAACATTTGGTATATTCTTGATACCCCAATATCAAAACTTTTCTTTTTGATAATTTTCTTGTTTTTAAAATAAATAATTTCGGTACTTCCTCCTCCTATATCCATAATGACACCGCTGTCTTGTAAAAAGGTTTTTTTAACGCCTTTATAGATGTACTCGGCCTCTTTATCTCCACTAATAACCTCAATTTTTATACCGGTTTCTTTAAAAACGGATTCTACAAATACCTTTTTGTTTGTGGCATCTCTAATAGCACTTGTGCCTATAGCTATTGGTTTTGTTTGGTATTTATTACAAATATGATTGAATTTTTTCATGGCGTGAATACCTCTAGCCATTGCATCCTTTGTGATGGTTTTTGAATTGATGCCTCCCATGCCTAATAAAACCCCTATCTTTTGATTAAATACAACATGCCAATTGTCATTGGAAAATTCTGCGATTAAAAGATTAAAGGTATTGGTCCCAAGATCAATAATCGCTTTTCTCATTAAGCTTTTCTTATCCATTTTATTAGTTGCCAAAGGCTAAGACGATGTCCATAATGTAGAATACTGTTTTTATATATTCTACTTGAAATTTTAATCATTAGAATGGTACTTAAAAATAATATCCCTAAAGCCCCTGCGACTTCTACTAAAGAAATGCCATTAGATATTTTTACCATGGCTACAAATGGAGAAGTAAATGGAAAGTAAAAGCAAAATTTGGAGAGAAAATGTTCTGGATTATAGATTGAAAAATATCCAATAAAAAGCGATAAGCTTAAAATACTTACAATAGGATAAATAAATTGTTGCCCATCGTTTTCTGAGCCAACGCTTGCTCCAATAACACTAAAAAATGCACTATAAAAAAGATAACCCAAAATAAAAAAACAAAGAAAATAAGGAATCATTACCTGGTAATTAATGCGGTTATAAACCAGTTCCACAAGTTCATTAAGATGAGATTTACCTGCCAATACTGAAGATGGGTCATAAAAACTATTTATCCAGTTTTCTTTTAAGATAAAGAGCCCCAAAGCAATAATCCCAAACCAGCAAAAAAATTGAATAACCGCAGCAAGTCCTACCCCAAAAATTTTTCCATACAACAATTCAGAAGGTTTTGAGCTTGAAAGAATGACCTCAACAATTCTGGTACTTTTGTCATTGGCAATACTTCGAAGAACAGACATGCCATAAAGCAGAATAAAAAGAAAAATAACGGCAGAAAATCCAAGTCCTGCCCAAGATGGAAGGTAATCGGGTTCCCCTTCTGGATGATTTATATCTATAAATGTAACTCCTAGATCTTTTTTAATACTATTATATTCAGATATTGTAAGCGGAAACGAGAATTGCCAATCAAACTCATTGTCTTTCATTTTTTTTGTAATTCCAGTTGTAGCATGAATCCATTGCTTTTTGATTTGTTTTTTTATAGAATCATTTTTTTCTATCTCTTCTTCTTTTAATTCTTTTTCACCATTGTAAATAAAGTTTTTTATCATTCCATGTTCTATCATATTTCTATCCATCTTCTTACTTGGAGCAAAAAATTGTTCCAACCTTTTGTCCAAATCGAATTTAATTTTTTCTTTATTTTGAGAAGAAAGTTTTTCACGGTAAATAACTAAAACATCTTTATTCTCTAAAATAGATGGATTTATGTCAATTAACGCATCGTATTTTGCAAATTCAGATTTAGTCTTAAAATCTTTTAGACTTACATAGTTGTTTCTACATTTATAATGAATGTTTTCTCTGTCTTTGGAAAGGAAATGACTATTTAAATTCGCCTTTTCATCAGATACCAAGACATTGATTTTTTGTTTCCCTTGATCACCAAGTTTAAATAGCACGTATATACTAGAAAGCACTAAAATTGGACCAAGCACTAACATGATCCAAAAAAACCTAGATCGAATTCGGTTTTTTAGTTCTTGTTTGGTTATGATAATGCTATTTCTCATTTTCTGTGCTTAAGTTTTTATCAATTAAACTAATAAATACTTCTTGCATGCCTGGAAGAATGTTCCATACCGCATTAATTTCTACTTTATCTAGCATTGCTTTAATGAAATCATCTAGTTTTTGATCTCCTCTTTTTTTAACAATTACTTCAAATTTATCTTTGGAGATTTCTTTTTTTTCTATTAGTTCAAAATCTGTCCATAGTGCTGTAGCAAAGGCAATCATGTTTCCTTTGAATCTGATTCCATAAAGTCCTGTATAATGTTTCTCTCGAAGTTCACTAACAGAACCTTCGATGATTTTTTTGGAATGGTTTAACAATAGGATTCGATCACAAATTTCCTCTACATTTTTCATGTCGTGGGTAGATAAAATAATGGTTTTTCCATCTTTTTTGAGCTCGTGTAAAATTTGTACGATTAAATGAATGTTAATTGGATCAAAACCACTTAGTGGTTCATCAAGAATTAAAAGCTCTGGATTGTGAATAACCGAACAAATAAATTGCACTTTTTGTGCCATCCCTTTGGAAAGTTGTTCGATTTTTTTGTTTTTCCAGTTGGATATTTCAAATTTATTAAGCCAATAATTAAGGCTTTCTTTTGCTTCAGATTTTGTTAATCCCTTAAGCATGGCAAGAAAAATAACGTGTTCTTCGACACTTAATGCTGTATAAAGCCCTCTTTCTTCAGGAAGATAACCGATTTTGGTTAAATGTTTATCGCTTAAATATTCATTATTGAATTTAATAGTTCCTTTGCTAGGGTTTGTAATTTTGTTGATTAAACGAATTAAGGTGGTTTTTCCAGCTCCGTTAGGTCCAAGAAGACCAAAAATTTCTCCTTTTTTAACCTCAAATGAAATATTATTTAGTGCAATTTTTCTAAAATAATATTTATCGACATTTTCAACAGACAAAAGACTCATAGACTAGGCTCTGCTCAAAGTTAATCAAAATCAATAATTAAGATTATATAATAAGCAGGTATTTAATTTAAATTAAAATTTTCATTACTTATCTTTGTTAAAAATCATCAAATGCAATGCATCTTAAATCATAAGCAAATTGAACAAAAAATAACTAGACTAGGGCATCAGCTTATAGAAAATTGTTACAATCAAGAAAAAATATATATAGGTGGTATATCTGGTAATGGAACCGTTTTGGCAAATAAATTAAAAGCCATAATGGAACAAAACTCCAAATTGAAAGTTGTTTTTTTTGAATTGTCCTTAAATAAGGATAATCCATGGAAAAATAACGTCAGTTTAAGTGTTGATGAAAGCGTTCTTAAAGATGCATTTATTATTCTTGTTGATGATGTAATAAATTCTGGAAAAACGATGCAGTATGCATTGGTAAAATTGTTAAACCATCGAACTAAAGCAATTAAAACCGTTGTTTTGTTTGATCGACAACATCGAAGATTTCCAGTAAAAGCAAGTTTTGTTGGCTTAAGTCTTTCAACTACTCTAAAGGATAGGGTAGAAGTGGAGTTTCATGAAACGGCTTCAAAAGCTTATTTAATATAAATCTATTTTGAAAAACATAACAGAATCAACTTCTAACTATGATAATTTGGACAAAATGTCCACCTTTGATTTGCTTTGTGGAATTAATGCTGAAGATAAAAAAGTAGCAGATGCAGTAGAAGCGATTATTCCAGATATTTCCAATTTTATTGATGCAGCCTTTGAAAAGATGAAAGATGGCGGGAGGTTGTTTTATATTGGAGCAGGAACTAGTGGAAGACTTGGAATAGTTGATGCTAGTGAGTGTCCACCAACTTTTGGTGTGGACCATGGCATGGTGGTTGGTATTATTGCTGGAGGCGATTCTGCCATAAGAAAAGCAGTTGAATTTGCTGAAGACGACCTTAATCAAGCTTGGAAAGATCTTCAAGAATACCAAATAAAACAAAACGATATTCTTGTTGGTATTGCCGCTTCTGGAAGGACTCCATATGTGATTGGTGCATTAAAAAAAGCAAATGAAAATAAAATGATTACTGCTGGAATTACATGTAATCCAGAAAGTGAAATTTCAAAATGTTCTTTATTTCCTATTGTCCCTGTTGTTGGTTCTGAGTTTGTTACAGGAAGTACTAGAATGAAATCTGGAACTGCCCAAAAAATGGTTTTAAACATGATTTCCACTTCTTTAATGATTAAGCTTGGGAAAGTGAAAGGAAATAAAATGGTGGATATGCAATTAAGTAATAACAAACTTGTTGATCGAGGTGCAAAGATGATAATGGCAGAATTAAAAATTGACCACAAGCAAGCATTAACTTTACTTAAAAAACATGGAAGTGTTAGAAATGCCGTGTCTTCTTTTAAGTTGAAATAAATTCGTTACTAACTATTTTGGCAGAAAGTAGGCAAAGCGGTATTCCACCTCCAGGATGAACGCTTCCACCAACAAAATACAAGTTTTTTATTTTGGAGAAGTTTGGGTGCCTTAAAAAAGCAGCAAATTTTGTATTGGATGATGACCCATACAAAGATCCTCCAATACTCGAAGTGTTTTTTTCAATTAATATTGGATCAAGGTAGTCTTCTTCTTCAATTAATTCCCCAATATCTTGTTTTAACATCCTACTTAACTTTAAAAGAATTATTTCTCTGATTTTTTTCCGATAACTTTCCCAGTTTTGTCCTTGATTGTATTGCGTATTTACCATAACAAACCAATTTTCCTTTCCCTCTGGAGCATCACTTTTGTTATGCTTAGAGGAAATATTGATGTATATAGTTGGGTCTTCAGGAATCTTTTCTTTGGTATTAAAAATGGTTTCAAATTCCGACTTATAATCCTCTGAAAAAAAAATGTTATGTAAATCTAAATTAGGAAATGACTTTTTTATTCCCCAATAAAAGATTAATGCCGAAGAGGAAGGTTCTCTTTTTTTGTGGTTAGTTTTAAATTCTTGTTTAAGCAGATGTTTATAGGTGAAATTAACATCTGCATTATTAATCACAATATCCGAAAAATAAGGTTTAGAATTGTAAAACACTCCTTTTGCCGCATTTTTTTCAATAATAATTTCTTCTACTTTGCTATTGTATCTAAATTCTACTCCTAAATCTATTGCTAATTTTTCTAAGGACTTGCTTATAGAGTACATGCCATTTTCAGGAAAGAAAACACCAAATTCATTTTCAAGATGTGGGATAATATTTAAAATACCAGGAGCTTTATATGGATTAGATCCATTATAGGTTGCATATCGATTAAATATTTGTATAAGTTTGGGGTGATTTAAATTCCTTTCATTTTCTTTATTCATGCTAGTGAAAATAGATAACTTAGGAATTGCTATAATCGATTTTAAGGTGTCTAAAGTGAAGTAGTTTTTGAATTTATGAAGTGATTTTTCTAAAAAAATTTTATGCGTTTTCCCATAAATAAAAGCACTGTTTTTTATTCTTTTTTTATAAAATTTTGGGTCAACTCCTAGAACGTTTAAAATGGTTTTATGATTTTTTTCTTTATCGCTACATAACGATAAAAAGGTTCCATCTTCAAAAAAATAATTACAAGTGTTTTCGCATTTTTTATATCGAAAGTAATCGCTTGTTTTTTTATTAGATAGTTCAAATAACTCTTCTATATATTGAGGCATTGTAAATAATGAAGGCCCCATGTCAAATCGATATGCACCAATTTTTTTTTCATTTAATTTTCCTCCTGCATTTGCGTTTGACTCAAAAACAACAACTTCATAACCAAGTTTGCTTGTTCGAATCGCAGATGCGATCCCAGCAATTCCAGCACCGATTATGATTGCTTTTTTTTTGCTCATTTTTTATTTATGCTTACGAATATATAAAATGTTTGCTAGCTTATTTTTTCTGATTAACTTTATATTTAAATCGATTACTTTTTAATAATGGAGTTGTATGCAAGCGTTTTATTAATCGCAATGCCTTCTTTTTTGGTTTTGGTCGTTGTTGAAAAAATATACGGGATTTGGGTAAATAATGACAAATCCCCAATTCGTGATACGCTTTCTAGTTTGTGTTCTGGTATTACAAATGTTGTAAAAGATGTTCTTGGCGTTAGTTTTAGCATTTTATCTTATGAGTTTTTAGTTAAAAACATGTCGTTATTTACAATACAAAATACATTTATTGTTTATTTAATTGCTTTTGTTGCAATTGATTTTTATGGTTACTGGTCACATCGTATTCAACACAAGTATAATATTTTCTGGAATATTCATGTAATACATCATAGCAGTGAAGAATTTAATCTTGCCTGTGCATTGCGACAAACTATTTCTTCTTTTTTTAAATTATTCACCTTTCTCTTAATTCCTGCAGCTCTTTTAGGGGTTCCGTCTGATGTTATTGCAATTGTTCTTCCTTTACATCTTTTTATGCAGTTTTGGTATCATACTCAGCATATAGGTAAATTAGGCTTCCTTGAAAAAATAATAGTTACCCCTTCGCATCATCGAGTACATCATGCTATAAACGCTGAATATTTAGATAAAAATATGGGGCAAATATTTATTTTTTGGGATAAAATTTTTGGAACTTTTCAGAAAGAATTAACCGATGTTACACCTGTATATGGGGTTACTAGACCAGCAAATACATGGAATCCTATTAAAATTAATTTTCAGCATTTATGGTTGTTGATTAAAGATGCATGGCGATCTCCAAAATTAATTGATAAGTTTAAGATTTGGTTCATGCCAACTGGTTGGCGGCCTGATGGATTCGATTTTAAGTATCCTGTTAACAAAATTGATAATGTTTATTCCTTTAAAAAGTACAATGCATTTCCATCCAGAGAGCTAACGATGTATAGTGTTATTCAAATGACGTTTTGTATTTTATTTGTCTTACATCTTTTCTCCTCATTAGTAAACATTTCTTTGGTGTTTAATTATTATGGTTTGTTGACTTATGGATTTTTTATTTTTATTCATATTTATTGTTTAACTGACTTAATGGACGGGAATAAATTTAATTGGAGTTTTGAATTACTAAAAGCGAGCTTTGTAGTATATATTCTCTATTTTTTTGATGGTTGGTTTGGTTTGCCCATCTATTTTACTTTTTCAATATTGCTATATCAGTGCATTTCTTTTGTTATTTCTCTTTATTTCTCCAAAAAATTTTCAACTAATTATTTACTAATAAATAAATAAGATGAAAAAATTACCATGGTTATATATAACGGCATTGTTTTTTCTATTTTATCTTTTATTATATATAAATGGAGAATCTGAGTTGGTTTTTTTTCTGAAACCTTTTCTTATCCCATTTTTAGCAATTAAACTTTACTACACTCGTTTTTTTTCAGTTAAAAAGTGGTTGTTGCTGGGCTTGACTTTTTCATGGATTGGAGATGTTGTTTTGATGTTTCAAGACCTTGGAAGTTTTTATTTTATTATAGGTTTGTTTTCTTTTTTAACTGCGCACGTTTGTTACATTTATATGTTTATTCATTTAAAATCATTTAAGAAACTTAGCACGAAGTCTTGGATGTTACTTGCATTTGTTCTTCTTTATTTAATTGTCTTTTTATATCTATTAATTTTTAATGGAGAATTAAAAGAAATGCACCTTCCTGTGTTTTTATATTCTTGTGTTATTGGTCAAATGCTATGGGGAGCTGGATGTTTATATTTAAATAAACCTTTCGCTGGATATGATTTAATTTTGTTAGGAGCACTTTCTTTTGTTTTTTCAGATTCTATTTTAGCAATAAATAAATTTTGGATATCTTCTGAAATTCCTGATTTATCTATATATATAATGTTGAGTTATTTGTTGGCACAATACTTAATTGTTAGTGGAATAATTTGGATACATCGATTTAAATAAACCATCATTTTTCACTAAAAAGTCATATTTTTTAATAGCCCCCCCCTCTTTTTTTTGTAATAAGTCAAAAATTTAACATAAA
>JAQWKT010000047.1 GCA_029247685.1 Crocinitomicaceae bacterium
ACATTTGACCCTAATTCAAGGTTGTATTTTAAATCTTGGTCAAGTTTGATCAATTTTCTTTCTGTTGGATGAACGGCAGATCTAAATTCAATTTCATAGCTTCCTTTAGGAACGGTAATGGAATAAAATCCATAAGAATTAGAAAGGGTTCCTTTTTTTATGGATGGGATGTAAATTTTAACTCCGATCATTTCTTCGCCACTTTGGCCATCGGTGATATAGCCGCTTAGGGTTGATTTTTCTTGGCTATAACTCTTCTGGTAAATAAAAAATGAAAAGAGAATAAAAATAGAGCTTAATAATTGCTTATTCATCGCAATAATTTTTTTTTAGTTTGGTTTTAATTCCGCTAAAATAAAACAAATCTTAGTATGTATTGTTCAAGTGATTTTTGTTCGTTGTTTTAAACTTAAAAAAAACAGCATCTAAATTAGTTTGTTTCAGTACAAAATATCCCTATTAGATTCCAAAATAAATTAACAAAAGATAGTAAAAGCGTCTTTATCTAAAATTAGATCCACTTTTGATTTTCCGCACTAAAACTATATTTCTTATTCCCAGTGTGTTTGGTTTTTTTTGGTTCAAAAAGCATGTTTAAAACCACTTCTCCATTTGTTCGGGGCCTGTGTTCGACGCCTTTTGGAACAATAAACATTAACGAAAAATTTTCTTTGTTTGAGAAACAATGGACTCCTCATATTATTGGAGAGCTAAATGGTCAATATGTCAAACTTTGCAAACTTAAAGATGAGTTTGTATGGCACAAACACGATAACGAAGACGAACTTTTCTTGGTTTTTAAAGGAACGCTATACATGGATTTTAAAGATGCAGAAAGCATTGAAATAAAAGAAGGAGAAATGTTCATTGTTCCAAAAGGCGTCGAACACAGGCCCCGAACAAATGGAGAAGTGGTTTTAAACATGCTTTTTGAACCAAAAAACACCAAACACACTGGAAATAAGAAATATAGTTTTAGTGCGGAAAATCAAAAATGGATCTAAATTTTAAATAAAGACTCTTTTATTATCTTTTGTTAATTTATTTTGGAATCTAATAGGGATATTTTGTACTGAAACAAACTAATTTAAAAGCTGTTTTTTTTAAGTTTAAAACAACGAACAAAAACCACTTGAACAATACATACTAAGATTTGTTTTATTTTAGCGGAATTAAAACCAAACTAAAAAAAATTATTGCGATGAGTAAGCAATTATTAAGCTCTATTTTTATTCTCTTTTCATTTTTTATCTATCAAAAGAGCTACAGCCAAGAAAAATCAACCCTAAGCGGCTATATCACCGATGGCCAAAGTGGTGAAGAAATGATCGGAGTCAAAGTTTACATCCCATCCATAAAAAAAGGGACCCTTTCAAATTCTTATGGGTTTTATTCCATTACCGTTACTAAAGGAAGTTATGAAATTGAATTTAGATCTGCCGTTCATCCAACAGAAAGAAAATTGATCAAACTTGACCAAGATTTAAAATACAACCTTGAATTAGGGTCAAATGTTCAACAAATTGAAGAAATTACCGTCAATGCGAAAAAAGGAGAAAACGTCAACTCCACTGCCATGGGGCAAATTGGTCTTGATATTGAAAAAATAAAAACCTTACCTGCATTTATGGGAGAAGTAGACGTGGTTAAAACCTTACAACTACTTCCGGGAGTTTCCTCCGTTTCTGAAGGAGGTCAAGGCTTTTATGTGCGAGGAGGTGGGCCAGATCAAAATCTAGTGCTTTTAGATGAAGCAATTGTATATAATGCAGCCCATCTATTTGGATTCTTTTCCGTTTTTAACGCAGACGCGGTTAAAAGTGTTGAATTAACCAAGGGAGCCATGCCAGCAAATTTTGGAGGAAGAATGTCTTCCGTTCTTGAAGTACATATGAATGAAGGAAACAACAAGAAGTTTAAAGTAAAAGGAGGAATTGGGGCCATTTCATCTCGCTTAACCATTGAGGGACCATTAAAAAAAGATAAAGGCTCTTTTATTGTTTCTGCCAGAAGGACATACATTGATCTCATCATGAAAGCAGCTATACCAGACTCCTCTCCTTTTGCTGGAACTTCCTATTTCTTTTATGATCTAAATGCAAAAATGAACTATAGAATTACAGAGAAAGATAGAATTTATCTTAGTGGATACTTTGGAAAAGATGTATTTTCATTTGGAAGTAGAGATGCTGGTTTTCAGGTAGATATGCCTTGGGGGAATTCTATTGCTGCATTAAGATGGAACCATCTTTTTTCAAATAAATTATTCATGAACCTTACTCAAACATTTACCGATTACAACTTTATGTTTGGATCTCAGCAAGACCAATTTAAATTCGAACTAAGATCAGGCATAAGAGATGTGGGAACAAAAATTGACTTTTCTTATTATCCTGGAAATTCACATCGATTTAAATGGGGGGCAAATTATATCTACCATATGTTTACGCCAACAAGCGTTTCAGCACAAGCAGATACCGTTGTATTTGATACAGGTTCTGCTCAAAAATTATACTCTCACGAATCTGCCATTTATTTCCTAGATGAATTTGACATTAATGAAAAAATTAGAATCAATGCTGGACTGAGGTATGGTACGTATCAACATGTAGGACCATTTACCAGATATATCAAGGGAGATGGGATTTCCACAGCAGATACTACTGTGGAGTTCAATCGAGGGGATTTAATTCGATTTTACCATGGATTAGAACCTAGAATTTCACTACGGTGGCTAATGCCAGACAACAGTTCTATTAAAGCCGGATATTCCTACAATTACCAGTATGTTCACCTAACTTCTTTAAGTGCTGTTTCTCTACCAACAGATATTTGGTATCCTTCTACTGATATTGCAAAACCTCAAGTTGGTTGGCAAGCCTCCGTTGGTTACTACAAAAACTTTCTAGACGATACCTATGAAACCTCTGTGGAGGTTTATTATAAGGGGATGGAAAATCTTATTGAATACAAAGAAGGAACGCTACCAGGAGCTAACATTAATGACAATACCGACAACCAATTGACGTTCGGATCTGGTTGGTCCTATGGGATTGAATTATTCCTTAAAAAGACTTTTGGTAAATTTTCAGGATGGATAGGATATACATGGTCTAAGACGGAAAGACAATTTGAAGAATTAAACAATGGAGACATTTTTCCTGCCAAATACGACCGAAGACATGATTTAAGTGTAGTCGGAACCTACAAACTAAATGATCGATGGACCTTTGGAGCCTCTTTTATTTATGCTACCGGAAACACCCTCACCCTTCCTAGTTCTTGGTATATTCAAGAACAAGATCTTTTATTTAATTATGGAGCTAGAAACTCAACCCGAATGGCTCCATACCATCGCCTTGATCTTTCAGCTACCTTGTATGATAAAGAATTTAAAAGCAAAACCGATCCTGTTACTGGAGAAACCATAAAAAAACGGAAAAAATTTAGAAACAGTTGGGCGTTTTCAATATACAATGTATATAACAGAGCAAACCCTTTCTTTTTATATGTAGATCAGGATGGAAACTTTTTTGATGGAGACTTTAGCTTATCGGTAAAACAAGTAACCCTCTTCCCTATTATACCAAGTGTAACCTGGAATTTTGAATTTTAAAATGAAAAACTTACTCCCTCTTTTAACCTTTCTATTTTTAATATCAGTGCTTTTATTTTCTTGCACCAAAGAAGTTCAAATTGATATTCCAGCTCACGAAGAAAAAATTGTCATTGATGGATCAATAGAAACTGGACAACCACCGATCATTTTCATTTCAAAATCCAACGATATTTATTCTCCTACAAATTTTGAAGCTTTTTTGAATGGATTCATTTCAGGTGCTACAGTAAGCGTTTCTAATGGCACAAACACTATTGTGCTTGACGAACTATGTTCGAACAACCTTCCCCCTGGAACTGAACAAGCTGCAGCCGAACTACTTGGGATACCTGAAGATCAGCTTGCCTCATTAAACATTTGTGCCTACACCTCTTTTGATCAAACCATTTGGGGAGAATTAGGAAAAACATACGATTTAAACGTTAGTTATGACGGGAAAAACTACACTTCACAAACCACAATATACAATCCCATAGCACTTGACTCAGTCTATTGGAAAGAAGAAGAGAATTATCCAGGATTTGGGTTTTCATGGGCACATCTTACAGACCCACCAAACGAAAACAATGCTTACTTATGGGAAGTAAAAAAACTAAACTTTAATAGCCAAGGAGGAAGTGAAAATAATTTTTTTGTAAAAACTTTTGGTGCATTTTTTAACGACTTGTTTTTTGATGGAATGGCATTTGAGTTTTATTATGAAAACCCAACAAATAATAACAATCAAAATCAGGGAAACACTAATGAAACGGATTTAATGTATGCACAAGGAGATACTGTCGTAGTGAAGTTTTCATCTCTTGGAGATAGAGAATATGAATTTTTTGACAAAAAGTATCGCCAAATTTATTCTGCAGGAAGCCCATTTTCAACTCCAATAAATGTTCCTTCAAATATTGAAGGAGGCGCACTTGGAATTTGGGCAGGTTTTTCACCAGTATACGACACATTAATATGCCAACCTTGATTCAAAAAGGGGGTTTATTATTTTTAATTCTTTGCCTTAATTTTAATGGAAGCACTCAAATTTCTCCAAGCTTTAAAAAGCTTATTGATTCTTACTGCTATGGATTTCCTACAATAAGCACTTTAGACGCAGCAAAAGAGTTAAATACATCGGTTTTTATTGACGCAAGAGAGTTTGAAGAATTTAAGCTTAGCCATATCCCAGATGCCATCTTTTTGGGCTTCAATAAGCCGATATGGAAAAACTTAAATAAAATATCAAAAGACAAAAAAATAATTGTTTATTGCTCCATTGGAGCAAGAAGCAAAAACATTGCAAAAAAAATAAAACAAAAAGGGTATAAAAAAACATACAATTTGTATGGGGGAATTTTCCAATGGAGCAATGAAAGACACCCGCTTGTAAATCTTAATAATAAGAAAACAAAAAACATTCATGGTTACTCAAAGGAATGGAGCAAATGGATAAAAGATGGAAAAATTTTCTACTAAAAAAAATGCGCTTATTATCTTTTCAAGAAATCCTATTCTTGGAAAAGTTAAAACTAGAATCGCAAAATCATGTGGAGATAAAAAAGCATTAGAAATTTACCAGCAATTAATCCAAATCAATGAGCAAACTATCTCTAATTTAACTGAAATTAAAACTTTCATATTTTACGATAAAAACATTGATAACCAGGTTTATAAAAAAATAATAAACAAAGAAAAACAAGAAGGTGTTACCCTTGGAGAAAAGATGTTAAATGCTTTTAATTGCATCAAAAAAAAAGGCTATAAAAACATTATAATTATAGGAAATGACTGTCCATATATTACTGTTTCCCTTCTTCAGAATGCCTTTGAAAATTTAAAAAATCACGACTATGTAATTGGTCCAACTTATGATGGGGGATATTATCTTTTAGGAATGAAAAAAATAAATAAACACCTTTTTATTAAAAAAGAATGGAGTACAGAAAGCGTATTTGAAGACACCATAAAAGAAATCAAAAAGGACGATAAAAATCTTTTTATTTTAAAAAAATTAGAAGATATTGATTATTACGAAAACTGGATAACTTTCAAAAATAAAAATTAACGAAGCATCGACAATCCTTTTTTCAAAGCCTCAATAAATAAATCAATTTCATCTCTTGTATTATAAATGGAAAAAGATGCTCGAATGGTTCCTGGTATAGAATAAAAATCCATTAATGGTTGCGTACAATGATGACCTGTTCTAACTGCTATTCCATACTGATCTAGCAATGTACCTATATCAAATGGATGAACGCCATCAACAACAAATGAAATTACGGAAGATTTATTAGCCGCCGTACCAACAATTTGCAAGCCTTCAATTAAAAGCAATTTCTCTTGGGCATACTCAAGTAAATCTTGTTCATGGAGCGATAAATTATTTTTATCTATTGATTCTATAAACTCAATCGCTTTTCCTAAACCAATTACTCCTGAAATATTTGGAGTTCCGGCTTCAAATTTAAAAGGCAAATCGTTGAAGGTTGTTTTTTCAAAAGATACCTTTGCTATCATGTCTCCTCCACCCTGGTATGGAGGCATTTCTTCTAAAATCTCTTTTTTACCATATAATACGCCTATTCCTGTTGGACCAAAAACTTTATGTCCCGAAAAGACGAAAAAATCACAATCCAAGGATTGAACATCAATCTGAAAATGTTGCAAACTTTGAGCTCCATCAACCAAAACTTTAGCTCCTAATAAATGAGCCTTTTCTATAATTTGTTCTATAGGGTTAATTGTACCTAGGGTATTTGAGACATGCGTAATCGCAACTAACTTGGTTTTGGAACTAATCATTTTTTCAAAAGCATCCATATCCATTTCTCCTGAGTGGTGAATTGGAACCACTCGAAGTACCAGATTCTTTTTTTCACACAAAAGTTGCCATGGAACTATATTAGAGTGATGCTCCATTGCTGAAATAATTATTTCATCTCCATTTTTTAAGGTTTCTCCAAAAGAACTAGCTACTAGATTTATTCCATCTGTAGTTCCTTTTGTAAAGATTATTTCTTCCAAATGTTTTGCATTTAAATAGCTCTGTACATTTTTTCTAGCGCCTTCGTATTCATTAGTTGCCAACTGACTTAGATAATGAACTCCACGATGAATATTTGCATTTTTATTGGTGTAAAATTCGTTGATGGCATCCAAAACTAAACGAGGTTTTTGTGTAGTTGCCCCATTATCAAAATAGATTAATTTTTTTCCGTTGATTTCTCTTTTTAAAATCGGAAACTCCGCTCTTATTTTCTCTATGTTCATGGCGATTTATCTATTTAACAAAGATACAAAGAGAATGTTATAAATAGCATCTTGTATTAGAATTGATTTATTTCATAACTTATCTCTATTTCTTTATCTAAGCTAGCTCTTACTGAACAATATTTATCCAAAGAAAGATTAATTGCTCTTTCAATTTTTTTTAATGGAACCGATTTATCTACATGAAAAAGAAGGTGAATTTTTTCAAATGGAGAAGGAACAACATCCGGGTTTTTATACGCATCAATTTCTACTTTATAAGTAGAAGGGTCTTCTTTTTGCTTTCTTAGTATATGTAATACATCAATCGACATACAACCAACCAACGCTCCAGCTAATAACTGCATTGGAGACATCTCTTGTTCTCCAGAATCCATGATACATGTTTTCCCAGATGTATCCTCAAGAATCATTTTGTAAGGATCTCCAATTTTATTTAAAATCAACTTCATGTCTATTAAATATATATTTATAGCTATTATATGCTATAAAACTAATATTTTTAAAATCTAAAACATCTTTGTAATGAAAATCCTTTCCTTCAATGTTAATGGCATAAGAGCAATTACTAAAAAAACATTTATACCAGACATGGTAAAGTTAGATCCTGACATTATATGTCTACAGGAAACAAAAGCAACCGTTGAACAAGTTAAAGAGGCTCTTAAAGAGCTTAATTCTTATGAGATATATGCGAATGAAGCCGAAAAAAAAGGATATTCTGGAACGGCTATTTTAACGAAGAAAAAACCATTGTCGGTTCAATATAATATTGGAATTGATGAGCATGATCATGAAGGGAGAACTGTTTGTGTAGAATTCGACACTTTATTCCTTTTAAATGTTTATGTCCCTAATTCAGGAAGTGCGCTTGCTAGACTTAATTATAGAAAGAAATGGGATGCTGATTTTTTAAACTTTATCAAAAACCTAGAAAAGAAAAAACCAGTAATTATTTGTGGAGACTTTAATGTAGCACATACCGATATCGACCTTGCTCGACCAAAACCCAATTATAACAAATCTGCAGGATATATGCAGGAAGAAATCGATGGAATGGACAATTATTGCAAGAATAATTTAATAGATACCTACAGGTATTTAAATCCAGAGACGGTTAAATACACCTGGTGGAGTTACAGAGCAGGTGCTAGACAAAGAAACATTGGCTGGAGAATTGATTATTTTTTAATCTCTAAAAACTTATCACAAAGATTGGAAAATGCATTTATTTTAAATGAAATTTTTGGATCTGACCACTGCCCTGTTGGTATATCAATCAAATAAACAATAGTAAACTTAATGGTCTTAAGTTTGTTAATTTAAATATGGTCTCGTATATTTATGAGAGTTTAATTTTTACTTAAAACAAATTATCAAGCGACATGACAATGAAATTAATTTCATCCACTCTATTATTCATTTTATTTTTTTCTAATAATCTTTTCGGTCAGCAAGCAATAGTTCCTTCAGGAGGGGATCACAGTGGATCAGGAGGCTCTATAAGTTTTAGCTTAGGACAAAGTTCTTACACCACTAACAATGCAGCTTCAGGGGAAAGTAGTGCTGAAGGAGTTCAACATGCATATGAAATATATGCTTATTCCACCGTTAATGAATTAAATTCTACTATTAACATTAATATTTCCCCAAACCCAACCTCAGATATACTCAACCTTACTATAAATGATTTTGAATCTTATTCTTATTCATTGTATGAATTAAATGGCAAACTTTTAAATTCAAATAAAATAATTAATGAAAACACAAATTTAAACCTGCAAAACCTTGCTAGGTCTACATACATTCTCAAGGTTTTTAAGAAAAATCAATTTATCAAATCATTTAAAATCATTAAAAACTGAATCAAATGAAAAAAATTTACTTTCTATTATTTTTATTTCTTAACCTAAATTTACTTGCACAAAGTCCTGAAAGAATGACTTTTCAAGCAATTATTAGAGATGCAAACAACACCTTGATAAGTTCGCAGTCAGTTGGAGTTAAAATCTCTATCCTTCAAGGAAGTGCTAGTGGAACTGAAGTATATTCCGAAACACAAAGCCCAACCAGTAATATCAATGGGCTTATCTCATTAGAAATTGGGAATGGAACCGTTTTAACTGGAGATTTTTCAACTATCGATTGGCCTAATGGACCCTTTTTTATTAAAACTCAAACAGACCCAACAGGAGGTACTAATTATAGTATTTCTGGTACCAATCAATTATTAAGTGTGCCATACGCCCTATACGCTAAAACAAGCGGAAGCTCAACTCCCGGACCACAAGGAGCTACCGGAGAAAGTGCTTATGATGTTTGGATAGCTAATGGAAACAATGGATCACAACAAGACTTTTTAGATTCTCTTATTGGTCCACAAGGACCGCAAGGACCGCAAGGTATTCAAGGGCCAGCAGGTGGACCGCAAGGCCCTTCTGGTCCTGCAGGACCGCAAGGAGCTCAAGGTTTAGATGGGGTGCCAGGACCTGCAGGACCTGCAGGAATTAATGGAGCCATGGGACCAGCTGGTCCAGCTGGATCTAGTGCATATGATGTTTGGATTGCTAATGGAAACACTGGAACACAACAAGATTTTTTAAATTCTCTTCAAGGAACTAACGGGACTAATGGAACAAACGGTTCAAACGGAACTAACGGTTCGAATGGAACTAATGGGGACAGTGCTTACGACATTTGGCTTGCTAATGGTAATACTGGAACACAACAAGACTTCTTAGATTCGCTTGTAGGACCTCAAGGTCCTGCCGGAACAGGAGGAGGTGGTGGTTCACAAACAATATCACTAAATGGATCCACAATAACTTTAAGTAATGGAGGAGGTTCCGTTTCTATAAATGATGCCGATAATGACCCTACCAATGAAATAGAATTACCAGCTTCTGCGAATCATGGGGAAGTTCTCGTATGGGATACGATTTCAACTTCTTGGATTAGTGGTGTAGTTAGTTCATCAGGACCAACAGGACCAACAGGACCAGCAGGACCAACCGGATCTAGTGCATACGACATTTGGATTGCAAATGGAAATACTGGAACACAGCAAGATTTTTTAAATTCTCTTCAAGGAACTAACGGGACTAATGGAACAAACGGGACTAATGGAACTAACGGTTCAAACGGAACTAGCGGTTCGAATGGAACTAATGGGGACAGTGCCTACGACATTTGGCTTGCTAATGGTAATACTGGAACGCAACAAGATTTTTTAAATTCTCTTCAAGGAACTAACGGGACTAATGGAACAAACGGTTCAAATGGAACAAACGGTTCAAACGGAACTAACGGTTCGAATGGAACTAATG
>JAQWKT010000081.1 GCA_029247685.1 Crocinitomicaceae bacterium
TCATCCGAAATAGATATTATTGATAAACAAACTCTTCAGGGAAAAAGAATATCGGAATCTTGGGCAACAAATCAGCACTTTTACTTCTATTTATCGCTTTCTGAGCCATATCTTAATGCGAAAAAAATTACCAAAAAAGGAAAGAACAAATTACTACTAGAATTCCCAAAAGAAACCTCATTAGTTAAATTAAAAATTGGAATTTCTGCGGTGGATGAACAGGGAGCTAAACAAAACCTTGAAAGCGAAATACCCCACTGGAACATCAATACCGTTAGAGCAAATACTGTTAAAGATTGGAACAAAGAATTAAATAAAATCAAAATTGAAAGCTTAAATAAAGAGCAACTCACTATTTTTTACACCGCACTTTATCATAGTTTTTTAGCTCCAAATATATTTTCGGACGTTGATTATAGATATAGGGGAAGAGATAATAAAATTCATGTTATAGAAAATAAAAACGATAAAAATTATACTGTTTTTTCATTGTGGGATACCTATCGTGCTACCCACCCTCTTTTTACTATAGTGCAACAAGAAAAAACCAATGAGTTTATTAAAACTTTTTTAAGACAATATGAGCAAGGAGGAGACCTTCCTGTTTGGGAACTTGCAGGAAACGAAACAGAATGCATGATTGGTTACCATAGTGTTTCTGTAATTGCAGATGCTTACACAAAAGGAATTCGAGATTATGATTCAATTGATTTATTAGGTGCTATGATGGCTACATCTAAATTTGATGAATATGGTAAAAAATCCTTTAGAAATGGTTTTATAAGCTCGGATGAAGAATCGGAATCTGTATCCAAAACCTTAGAATATGCCTATGATGATTTTTGCATTGCACAAATGGCAAAAAGTATATTCGAAAAAAACTATAAAAATAGAACCTGTGGAAATGAAATAGGTATTGTTCTCAATAATTGGCATAAAGAATATACAAAATCAAGTTATCACTTTTGCAATTTATTTGACCCAAAAAGCAAATTCATGAGAGCCAGAAGAGGCGCGCAGTGGCACTCTCCTTTTGATCCTGCAGAGGTAAATTTTAATTATACAGAAGCTAACTCCTGGCAATACTCTTTATATGCTCCACATGCGGTGAATACTTTGTGTGAAATGATTGGAGGAAAAGAAGAATTTGAAAATTGGCTTGACAGTCTTTTTACGACCACGCAAAAAGTATCTGGAAGACAGCAGGCCGATATTACCGGTTTAATTGGCCAATATGCACATGGAAATGAGCCCTCTCATCACATGGCATACCTTTATAATTATACCAATTCCCCCTATAAATCGCAGTATTATGTGGATAAAATCCTTACAGATTTATACCACAACAAACCAGATGGGCTTTCTGGAAACGAAGATTGCGGACAAATGTCTTCGTGGTATGTACTCAGCAGTCTTGGTATTTATCAAATAGCACCCGGAAATCCTGTTTATGAAATTGGTCGGCCATTATTTGACAAAGCAAGCGTTCATTTGGAAAATGGAAAAACCTTTGGATTTATTACCAAAAACAATCATAAAGATCATCCTTATATCCAATCTGTTTTTCTTAATGGAAAAGCTTTAACTCATCTACAAATTAAGCATCAGGATATTATAAACGGTGGAGAATTGGTCATCAAAATGGGCAAAGAACCAAACAAATCGTTTAAACCAAGCATTCAAGAAGAATTGCCAATGGACTTCTCTCCTATTCCATTTATAAGAACTGAAGACAGGGTTTTTGAAGATTCCTTAAGAATAGAAATGGGGGTATTGAAAATGCAAAAAAATAAAAGTTGCGATATTGAGTACTCTATAAATAATAAAGAATTTAAAGTCTACAAAAGACCTTTTACAATAAAACAGACTAGCAACATTAAAATCCGAAGTGTTCAAAATACTGGTAAAGGATTTAAAAAATACGGAAATGATTCTCTTTTAATCGGTCAAACTGTTGAAAGTGATTTTATAAAAAGAGACAAAAGCATTACGCTCGAGCTACAGAGTGAATATTCTTCTCAATATACTGCTTCTGGAAAAGATGCCCTTATAGATAAAATAAAAGGAGGAAACGATTTTAGAACAGGAGATTGGCAAGGGTATTATGGAAAAGACATTAAGGGAATAATCACTTTTGAAGATCCAAAAGCTATTGAAAAAATAAACTTTTCATTTTTTGTAGATCAAAGATCCTGGATATTTAGTCCAAAAGAACTAAATATTGAAATCTCCTATAATGGGATTGATTTTCATCCTCAAAAATCAATTGATATAAAAAACTCATTAAAAAGGAATGACAAACAAGAAAAAATTAGTTTCTATGTGCCATTTCCAAAATCAAAAGAAGCGGTAAAAAAAATACGCTTTACAATAAAAAATCCTGGATTATGCCCTAAATGGCATTTGGGTGCAGGAAACAAAAGTTGGGTTTTTATAGATGAAATTAGCTTTGAATAGATTCCTTTCTATTGGATAAAATGATCATGGTTAGATTATAAAAAAGCAAATAAACTGGAAACAACCAATAAACAATTGGATCCCCAAAGCATATTGAGATTGCAAGAACAGAAGAAAACGCACCAAATGCCCATGCTTTTGATTTTTCTAGACTTGGAAATTTAAATGCCTTTTGTAAAGTTGGAATCCCTAATAAAAAGTCTGCAGTAATAGCAAACAAAGTCGTGACAAGAGAATCTTTTGAGACAAAATAAACACCTATGGATAAAAAGCCTAAAAACAAAAACCACCAATCGGATTTAATTAAAGAAAAATTATTTATAGAAATAGAAAATAAAGCAATGAATAAACAGCCAAAGGTAGAGAGCAATAGACCAGTTTGACTCCAATCAAAGCCATCGTTTATTATTTGAGATAACACCCCTACTCCCATTAGAATTGACCATCCTGTCCAAGAAAGCACACTAGGCTTTACTTTAAAAGAATAAATATTACGGATGTAGATTAACTGAGCAATTGCAATGAAAAGCCCCGAAAGAAAACCTATAAGAAGCTCTATTTTAATGAAGTAAAAAATTAGTTCAAAGATTCAATAATCATGGCTGAAGCTCCTCCTCCTCCGTTGCATATTCCTGCTCCACCAATTTTACCTCCATTTTGCTTTAGAACATTGATTAGCGTAACGATAATTCTTGAACCAGAATTCCCTAGAGGATGCCCCATAGATACAGCACCGCCATTTACATCCACTTTTTGTGGATCCAAACCTAACAACTTAGTATTGGCTATGCCAACCACTGAAAACGCCTGATTTAATTCCCAAAAATCAACATCAGAAGTTTCCATGCCAGCTTTTTTAAGCGCAATTGGAACTGCCTTGGAGGGTGCTGTTGTAAACCATTCTGGCTCATGAGCAGCATCCGCATAACTAATAATTTTAGCAATTGGCTTTAAACCATGCTTTTCAACTGCTTCAGAAGATGCCAAAATCAAGGCAGAAGCCCCGTCATTTAATGTAGATGCATTAGCCGCAGTAATGGTTCCTTCTTTATCAAAAGCTGGTCTTAAAGCTGGTATTTTTTCAAGTTTTACATTTTTGTACTCCTCATCTTCAGAAACAATAATTGCATCGCCTCTTCTTTGGGGAACAGCAACAGGAACAACCTCCTCATTAAAAAGCCCTTTTTCCCATGCGGCTGCAGTTCTTTTATAGGAAGTAATGGCAAAATTATCTTGATCTTCTCTTGTTATATTATGTTCCTTTGCACATAACTCAGCACAATTACCCATTGGCACCTTATTATAAACATCAAGAAGACCATCTTTTACAATTCCATCTAATACATTGATGTTACCAAATTTTGTTGCATTCCTTCCTGTAGTGTAGTGAGGTGTTTGAGACATATTTTCCATTCCTCCTGTAACAACAACGTCATTATCTCCACACAAAATACTTTGTGCACCTAACATAATTGATTTCATACCAGAAGCACATACTTTATTGACTGTTGTACAAGGAACATTTTTTCCTATTCCCGCCTCAACAGCTGCCTGTCTTGCTGGTGCCTGACCAACTCCTGCCTGTAAAACATTCCCCATATAGACCTCATCAACAAGGTCAGCATTGACATTTCCTTTATCTAGAGCGCCTTTTATAGCAAATGATCCAAGAGTTGTTGCAGAAACCGAGGATAAACCACCTAAAAATGAACCCATTGGGGTTCTTGCTGCTGAAATAATAAAAACTTCTTTTTTAGACATAACAAAATCAATTTAATTTGGACGACGAATATAAACATTCAAAATGAATCATTATAGCATAATTTATAAACAAAATAATTTATTAATCGTAAATTTGTAAAATATATGGCCGTCTTTATCCCTCTTTTTTTAAGCGACATTGCTGGTTCTGAATTATTGCTAGTTCTATTTTTTGTGCTTATGTTTTTTGGAGCTAAAAGCATCCCTAGTATGGCAAGATCTCTTGGGAAAGTTATGCAACAGGTAAAAAATGCTTCTGCAGACGTTCAAAATGAAATTAAAAAATCTGGAGTGGATATTAAAAAAGATCTTAACCTTAAAGAAATAATCAAAGAGACACAAGATGAAATTGCAAAACCTTTGGATCAAGCAATGACAGATGTTGAAAATGCGATTCATTATGAACCAAAAAAAAGAAATGTAACTGACGATATTAAATCAAATCAAGAAAAATTAAAAGAAGATAACAATGGGTAAAGTCGGAATAATTATGGGGAGCACCTCAGATCTTCCTGTAATGGAAGAAGCGAAAAAAATACTTGATGAAATCGGTATTCCTAATGAAATGGAAATAGTTTCTGCACACAGAACACCTGAGAAAATGTTTGAATATGCAAAGAATGCAAAAAAAAATGGGGTTTCGGTAATCATTGCTGGAGCAGGAGGAGCGGCTCACCTCCCTGGCATGACTGCATCTTTAACATCGCTTCCAGTGATTGGTGTTCCAGTTAAATCTTCAAATTCAATAGATGGATGGGATAGTATTTTATCTATCCTTCAAATGCCTGGTGGAATTCCTGTAGCTACAGTTGCCCTTAATGGAGCTAAAAATGCTGGGTTATTAGCGGCACGAATTATTGGCTCTTCTAATGAAAGCGTATACAAAGTATTAAGTGATTACCAAGAATCATTAAAAAACAAAGTACTTAATTCTAAAATTTGATATTTCGGCACAGCATTTGATTTTAAAATCCATATGAAAGTACTCTTTATCTGTATTCTATTTTTATTCGTTACAACAAAGAAAAACTTTTCTCAAGATTGTGAAAAAGTACTATTTATAGGAAATGTAGTCGATACATTTAACACCCAATCTTTTTATAATTTAATGGTTATTAACCGATCCGATGGAAGAGGAACTTTTGGCCAGCCTAATGGACAGTTTTCAGTTTATGTTAATATAAATGATAAAATCTCATTATCGGTTAAAGGCTATGAAATTATCAATTATCGAATAAAAAAAAATAAAGCGTGCCGTATAGAAAAAAAATTCGTGTTAAAACCTAAAATACAAGAAATAGAAGAAGTGGTAATTCGCCCTTTAAAAACGCTAAATCAAATTAAAGAAGAAAGAGCATCTCTTGCTTTAAGAGAAACAAGAATTGTCACTGGTGTCAACATGTTACAAAGTCCTATAACAGCACTCTATCAAGCCTTTTCTAAAAAAGAAAAAGCAAAACGATGGATTGCTGAACAAGAATACAAAGACAATCAAAGAAAAGTAGTTAAAGAATTATTAAGACTTTATGTGTCTTATAAAATAATTGATTTAAATGAAGGTGAATTTGATGCCTTTATTGCTTTTTTAAATCTTAACAGTCATTTTTTGAAAACGGCCACAGAAATGGAATTAATCGTTTTCATTAAGGATAAGTATGAACATTTCATTTCTATAAAATAATTTTTTGTGCAAATCATTAACTTAATATTTAATCTAGGAGTTTTATTTTCAATTTATAGTTTTATATGGTTTTTCATAAACTCCTTATTAAAACTTATCAGTGGAGGAAAAAAGCAAACACTTGGAGAAATTTATTTTTCAAAAGCAATTCAATATATTTTTTTAGCTAACGTTACGGTTCTTTTTGGTATTCAAAACAATGGAGTTAATTGGTCAAATTCATTTTTTTCAGGACTTATACTAAGTATGTATTTCATTGGGAAACTTCAAAAAAATGAACAAAAAAATATTCTATTTAAGCAATTTAATGGCTTGATGAAAAAGCAAAACAATTCCTTTGAAAGAAAATATGAAATTATTATAATTGGTTTGGCTCTTTGTTCATATATCGCATTTTTATTTTTCCCTTTGCTTGGGGAAAACCCAGTTTCGAAATGGTTTTTCGATGAAATAATTAGCTTTCAAAAAATGCCTATTTTAGGTTTCATATTCAAGGTTATTGGGTTTTTCTTCTTAATTAATATCTTAATAAAGATATCAAACGGAATTCTTTTTCTTATATCAGGAAAACTATCAAATAAAAACATCCATCCCAATAGCAATTCATCAAATAATAATGATGGGTTTGATGATTATGAAGAAATTGATTAGGCTTATTTAAAATGTAGCAAATTCCATTATTTTTGTGAAAAAATTAATTTTATGCCAGTAATTTCTTCAAAGGCTTTAAGAATGCCTGCTTCTCCAATACGTAAATTGGTTCCATTTGCCGATGAAGCAAAAAAGAGAGGAACAACTATTTATCATTTAAATATTGGTCAACCCGATATTGAAACTCCTCAATCTGCCTTAAATGCAATTAGAAATTTTGATGAAAAAGTAATCGAATATAGCCATTCAGCAGGTAATGAAAGTTATAGAAATAAATTAGCGGATTATTACAACAAAGAGGGCATTACTATCCATTCGGATAACATCTTAATTACTACAGGAGGATCCGAAGCACTTGTTTTTGGATTAATGTCAACATGCAACCCTGGAGACGAGGTAATTATACCTGAACCTTTTTATGCAAATTACAACGGTTTTTCGGTAACCGCAGGATTAAATGTTGTGCCAGTAACGGCAAATATAAAAGAAGGGTTTGCCCTACCTCCTATTGAAGAAATAGAAAGGAAAATTACTGCAAAAACCAAGGCAATAATCATTTGTAATCCTGGAAATCCTACGGGATACCTTTATTCAAAAGAAGAACTTGAAAAGCTTTCGCAAATTGTGAAGCTACATGATTTGTTTTTATTTGCAGATGAGGTTTATAGAGAATTTTGTTATGATGGAGCAAAACCAACCTCTGTAATGAACCTTAAAGGCATTGATGAAAATGTAATCATGATTGATTCTGTTTCTAAGAGATATTCCATGTGTGGTGCTAGAATTGGTGCGCTTATATCTAGAAATATGGATATTATGAATGCCGCATTAAAATTTGGGCAAGCAAGACTTTCCCCACCTACGATTGATCAAATTGCAGCAGAAGCAGCTTTAGATACACCAAAAGTATATTTTGATAATTTAATTGAAGAATATGTGGAACGAAGAAACATATTAGTTGATGGACTTAATGAGATTGATGGAGTGTATTGCCCTAGACCAAAAGGAGCTTTTTATTGTGTAGCTGAATTTCCAGTGGATAGTGCAGATAGATTTTGCCAATGGTTACTTGAAGAATATTCTTTTGAAGGACAAACAGTGATGATGGCTCCAGCTAGTGGGTTTTATGCGAATGCTGCACTAGGAAAAAAACAAGCACGATTGGCCTATGTTTTAAATAAAGACTCTCTTAAAAATGCAATTATTTGCTTAAAAGAAGCACTAAAAGTATACCCTGGAAGAGATAAATAATTAAGCGTGAACTTGAATGTTATTTTCTTTAATTAACTTTCTCAAATTAATCAAAGCATAGCGCATTCTTCCCAAAGCGGTATTAATACTAACCTCTTCTATATTAGCAATTTCCTTAAATGAATATTCTTGAAAAATTCTCATTTTTAAAATTCTTTTTTGAGACTCTGGTAAATAATCAACCAATTCAACCATTTGATTTAAAATCTCCGATGTCGTTATCTTTTCTTCTATAGATTGTTCCTCTGAAGAAATTAAATGGAAAATATTAAAATCTTCACGCATCGAACTAGATTCAGAAACAAATTTTACTCGTGATGTTTTTCTGAAATAATCAATAACTAGATTATGAGAAATACGCATTGCCCATGGCAAAAACTTTCCTTCTTCGTTGTAAGAACCTGATTTTATTGTTTTAATTATTTTGATAAAAGCATCTTGAAAGATATCTTCACTTAATTTTTTATCTCTGATTTTTGAATAAATAAATCTAAATATTCGTTCTTTGTATCTATGTAACAATACTGCAAACGCAGCCTCGTCACCTTTTTTATACATACATATTAACTGAGAGTCCTCAAGGGAATTAATCGCTTTCATAGTTATTTCGTTTTTATTAAAAGTTTAACGTAATACTATGACTTATAGGCGATTTTTTTATTAATTATATTCAAATATAGACCATTATAGAATAAATAACAAATAAATCTAATTTATTGCTTTTGTTAAGTCGCCATTAATTATAGATTTTATTCATCTCTGACACTCTATTTTTGATCGTATCGCGTAGAGACTTAGGACTCAAAACTTCAATTTCTGAGGAAAAACCTAATAATGATCGAACAAATTCTTCTGTAATAAATATAGTTAGTTCAAATTCATGATATTGAGTTGAATTAGAAGTCAAGGTTTGAGAATGATGAAAAGG
>JAQWKT010000050.1 GCA_029247685.1 Crocinitomicaceae bacterium
TTTTGGAACAAACAATTGTGCTTTAAAAAACACTATCGAGCTAATATTATCAATATTTAAACGTGTTTTTGCTAAAAGTTCTTTTGTTTTAAAATGATGTAAAAGTGGTAGCTGTTTATTTTTAAGTTTATTAAGTTTAAAAACCAAGCTGTCTTTTTTGTTTGGGCCAATCCAATGATCAAGTTCTCCTGTATCTATATGCTTGTCATATAAATAGAATTTATAAACAATTTCTAAATGAATGTATTTCTTTAAATGTTTTATCACACAATCAATTTCACCAATGGTTATTTTATCCTGAATAATTTGAAGGTTTTTGACAATAATTGAAATGGATTTATTTTGTTGCAATTGTATAAAAACAAAATGCTCCACTAATTTTCCTAATCTAATAGAATCATTTATATCTATTGAAGTTTTATTTACTTCGTTTAACTCTATATCAAATTGTTTTATCTGATTTATTTGATCAGTATTCCATAGGAATGGAGTTTTACTATAACCAATAAATCTTTTCAGATTCTTGTCATTCATTGATAACCTTTTAAAGGTTTATTTATGTAATCTATTTAAAGACATTTTTCGCATTTTCCAACGATTAAAACCTGTGCAAAATCAATTTTTCTATTCGGTATAGAAGGAATAGAAATGTTAGTAGATAAACAATCCAGTTTTCCACATTGTTGACATTGAAAATGAGGATGCGTATCAAAATGAATTTTTGATGAACAATTATTGCATTTCGCATACCATTTCAATCCATCAAGACCAATAAATGAATGAACAATGCCTTCATGTTCTAGTTTTTCTAAAATTCTATAAATAGTACTCTTATTCATAATTTCATTATATCTGTTTATTAAGTCTGTTACAGAAATAGCAGAACTAGACTCTTTTATAGTATTAATTAAAATTTGAACGGATTTTGTTTTGCGAATTATCGGCATAAATTCAAAATTAATGCTATCTAGTTGCATTAACAAAAGTTTTTTATTTATTTTTGCGACTTAGTTGCATTAAGAATTTAACAATGAATGTATTAATAAATAAATCCAATGGAGTAGGAGTGATGGCAAGTTCAATTTGTTTAGTTCATTGCATGGCTACACCATTCTTGTTTTTTGCTCAAGCCTGTTCAGCTAGCTGTTGCAATACTGCTCCATTATGGTGGCAAATAGTTGATTATGTATTTTTAGTGGTTTCTTTTTTTGCTGTCTATCATTCTTCTAAAACAACATCAAATACTATTATAGCAACTTGTCTATGGATTTCTTGGGTAGGGATGTTTTTTGTAATTCTTAATGAAAGAATTCAATTGTTTTACCAAAGTGAATATAGCTTATATATTCCTGCTTTATGCTTAATTATCTTGCACCTTATCAATAGAAGGTATTGCCATTGTGATAAAGATAAATGTTGCGCTAATAAAGTCTAACAGATGAATAAAGAAGAAATTGAAATATTGGGCAATAATCACGTTTCTACAAGTGTCGAAACTCCACTTAGAAAAAATGCTTTTGAAACAACAGATACTGAAAAAATAGATCGTATTAAAGGGCATTTTGAAAAAATAATGGGAGAGCTAGGCTTAGATTTAACAGATGACAGTTTATCTGGAACACCATATAGATTTGCGAAGATGTATGTGAAAGAACTTTTTTATGGCCTTAATCCATCTAATAAACCTAAACTTTCCACTTTCCAAAATAAGTATGGGTATAAAAAAATGCTTGTAGAGCAAAACATTAATGTTGATTCTTCCTGTGAACATCATTTTCTACCAATTACTGGATTTGCACATATTGCTTATATTCCAAATGAAAAGGTAATTGGTTTGTCTAAAATTAATCGTCTGGTAGATTATTTTGCTCATAGACCTCAAGTTCAAGAACGGTTATGTTTGCAAATTTTAAAAGAATTACAAAATACTTTAGATGTTAAAGACGTGATAGTGATGCTTAGTGCAAAACATTTATGTGTTTCCTCAAGAGGAATTAAAGATAAAAGCAGTTATACCACAACTTTGGAATATGATGGTTGTTTTAACGATATTGATTATCGAACTGAATTTTTTGAGTGTTTAAAAAGCAAAATACATTAATCTCATATAATGATTAACGAAATCAATAATTTAGAGATTAACCATGATTCTAAAAAATCCTTAAGTGAATCTTCCTGTTGTAGCAAATCTTCATGTTGTGGTAATGTAAAGAATGATCCAATTAAATTCTCAAAAAAAATTGGTCGTAATCAACCTTGTCCATGTGGCAGTAATAAAAAGTACAAGAAATGCTGTGGATAGTTTTTTTAAAATCCCACTAAAACTCATAAATCACTGATATGAAATGTTTTATGTTAATCACATTTGTATTATAATTAATATTATGTTAAATAGGATTAATTGGATATACTTAATAAGTGCACTACTCCAAATGAAATAATGCACTATAAATGAAAAGATTAATTAATAATTATTTAACGAAAAACTTTAATGTTTTAATTTGATGTTTAGATTGGAGATGAATGAAATATAATCCTTTTTGATATTGGCTAAGATTAAGCGTTGCATTAATAGAATTAATAACTTCTGTTTTTACTAGTTTAGATGACAGATCATAAATCCAATACTTATCCAGTTGTTTAGTTGATTTAATTTGAAGATATTGTGTAGCTGGATTTGGATATATTGAAACATCAAAACTATTGTCCTTAATAAGATTAGTAGTATTACTTATATTACCATTTAATAAATCATATACAGGTATGTCTATTAAATTACTCATGTCAGCTCCCTGTACATTGAAATTATAAGAAATATAATACCCATTTGGGGCAATATCGCTTGATATATTAGAATAAAACATCCCGCTAGTGTTAGCAACTTCTCCAGAATGTCCATAATAATCATCTCCACCTAACACATAATAGTCTAAACCAAGTCCATAATCAAACGATGCTGGGTCAATTAATTTCATTTTATCAAGCGATGAATTAGTGACAATATTCCCTTCTAATAAATTTTCATAAAACACATTCAAATCATTTGTATTACTAACTATATCAGCCCATCCACGGTATATTGAAGGATGGATAAAACTTAAATCTATCCAATTTCCTATATTCCAGTAGCACCCCATATAATCCCCATTTAGTTCCGAGTTTAATGGGATTTCAGTATTTTGTAATCCAAGAGGAGTAATAATAGTTTGAGTTAGATAATCCCTATAACTTAAACCACTAACCTCTTCAATTATCATCGCGAGAATAGAATAATTAGTATTGGAATAAGCCCAAGCAAATTCAGGTGGAAATACTTCTCCTTGGCTTGCTCCGCAATATATTGCATCTTCATATGAATAAGGATTTAATGGATTATTAAGCACATCGTTTTGACAAGTTAAGTTGTCGGCAGAATTAGCTATGCCGCTTGTATGGTTTAATAAATGTCGTATTTTAACAATACCACTACTTAATATAGTATCATTTACAAGACTAGTTCTTAGGTAGTTAGATATAGGGTCTTCGATATTTAGTAATCCAGATTCCTCAAGTTTTAAAATACATGTAGCAACCATTGTCTTGGTAATGCTACCTACCCTAAATTTTGTACTAGAAGTTGTATTTGTTTCCGGATATAATGGGTGCATTCCTGATATCGCTTTTCCACTCGATCCATACCAAGACCATTCTCCAGGTACATGAACCCCCATAACTACTCCACTGTTTTGAATACCTAAAGGAAGGCAGTTGTCTACTATATTTTGCAGAGAACTAGATATATATGTGGAAGGAGTTTGAGAAATTGATTTGTTTGAAAATAAGACAAAGGCAATTAATGAAATACTTAGTATAGATTTTTTCATGTTTTTTTTCTCAAAACTACAATGTGGAATAATTAAAAACATACAAATATTTGCATATTATAATATTTATAAAGTATATTTATTATAGTTAATAACTTATAAATCAGTAAATTATTATATATTATAATAATATTTTAAATGGATATATTTACACTAATTCATTCGATGAGTACAGGAGATAAAAGACATTTCTCCATTATTTCAAACTCAAAAAGTGATAAAACCAAGAAATACATCGCTTTATATAAAGCTATTTTGAAACAGAATAGTTTTGATGAACAGGCACTAAAAAAAACATTTGGATTTAAATATTATACCCAATTAAAACATGAATTATCTAAACATGTATTGGATTCATTGAGAAATAATTACCTAAAAACTAATGATGCCTCTACCCTACTAAATATTAGCAATGCACATACATTACTAAACCATAGTTTATGGATAGATGCACTTAAGCAGATCGATAAAGTTTTTATAAATAAAGATAAAAATGTTAGTTCGTCATTTATTCCACTTTCAGATCTTGCATATATTAAATCAAGATGTAGTTCTGAAAAAGATATTAAAGAAACAATTGATGATTGGGACGCATTAAGCGATCAATTAATTGATAAAATAAAAACCGAATCTAGGTATGATAAGCTATATCTTAAAATAACACTAATTAATCAACAAATTGAATCGGTTAGAACTATTAACGATAAAAAAAGAATAATTGAGTTTATCGAAAACCCTTTACTAAAAGAAGCATCGTTTAAAAATCATAAAGCGGCAGAACTTAATTATAATTATGTGAAAGGATTAGCTTATTACCTTTTGGGTGAATTTGAAAAGGCTTATGAATTCATGAATAAGGCAAAATATATCCTTGAAAAGGAAATGTCTTTAAGAATAAAAAAGGAAGATCTTTATATTAGAATAAGTGCCAATTTATGTCTTTGTTCAATTCAAAATAATAAACTAGAAATAGCAATAATTCATCAAAAAAAAATACATGATTACACTTGTATATTTAAATCAAATAATGGATATAAACAATATCTTTCAGATCTTATATACTTAATGATACTCAATATAAAACAAGACTATAAAAAAGCTGTTTTACATTTATCAAAAAAAATAAATAAAACCAATAAAAGTGTTTTTCAAAACAGACTAACTCAAGAGAAACAGTATGAAATATTTCAAACTATTTATACACTTATAGGTCTTAAATTATTTAAAGATGCTAAAAGAATTATTTTAGAATATATTATTGACAATAAAAAATCCAGTAAAAAAGATGCATATGGATATGCGAGGATATTATATTTAATTATTCTTTTAGAAATAAATGATGATATTTTGCTTTTTTCTGAGTTAAAATCGGTGAAACGATATTTTAAAGAGCAAAATAAAATGAATGTTTTTGAGAGAACATTCATTAATTTTTCTTTAGAGATACTTAAACATCCTTCAAAGCCGCAAAAACGGGTGCTTTATGATAATTTATATAATAGATTGGAAGAATTGAAAAACAACCCATTGGAACGAAATGCATTTATTTATTATGATTTTGCTAGCTGGGCTAAAAATAAAAGGATTTAAATAGATTGCCCACTACCCTTTTATTCTTAATAATTATGGATTAAAATCGATGCAAATTGTATTTTTACATCATGAAATTGAAGAAATATCCTATCGAAGCGATAAATAGCATGAATAAAGACACCTTAATGGAGCAATTAGGGATTAAATGTGTTGAGATTGGAGACGATTATGTAGTTTCCACCATGCCAGTTAATAGCAAAACCCACCAACCAATGGGTCTTTTACATGGTGGTGCTAGTGCTGCATTGATTGAAAGTATTGCATCTATGGGTTCTACCCTATTAATTGATATTACTAAAGAGTATCCAGTTGGCTTAGAAATAAACGCAAACCATATATCTAGCCTAAGTTCTGGTAGTGTCAAAGGGATTGGTAAAATTATACACGCTGGAAAAAGGACCCATGTATGGCAAGTGGATATCTTTGATGAACAAACAAATAAGCTTGTTTGTACTGGTAGATTAACCGTTATGATTGTATCTCATAAATAAATGGTGGATCAGCTTTTATATAAAATACCAGGCAAGGAAATCGTTCATCAATTTGGAGAGTTTAAAAAAAACAATCTTCAAGATCCTGCTATTAATGGTTTTATTGTTTCTGATTTTGAAAATAAGCTACAATATCTTTTTGAACCAAATAACAATACAAGCGTTTCTGTTCTTCATACAAATAATCCTATTGAAAAACATTGGTCGAAAGAAGAATATGAAAACAAAGCAAGTGTTTTTTTAAAAGCAGTAAAAACATTAGGTATTAAAAAAGCGGTTTTATCTAGAACAAAGGAAGTTTCATTTTCAATAAATAATGCAAAGGAATTGTTTCATTATTTATCCAAAAAATATCCCAATGCTTTTGTTTATCTTATTTCTTCTTCAAAGTTTGGAACTTGGCTTGGTTGTACTCCGGAATTGTTAATAGAAATTCATAAGAATACTGCTTTTACCATGTCTTTAGCTGGCACAAAAGCAGTTAATGACACTGCCGAATGGACAGAAAAAGAAAAAAACGAACAACATTTTGTAACGCAATTTATTATTGAAGAGTTTTCAAAAATGGGCATTCAAAATATTGAAAAACATGGCCCCTACCCTTTCAATGCAGGTGCAGTAAAACACTTAAGAACAGACATTAGTTTTGATATCGGCAAAAACAAAGCAATTGATATCGCTAATATAATTCACCCTTCACCTGCTGTATCAGGACTTCCACAATCTTTTGCTTGTGAATTAATTAAACATGCAGAATCACACCAAAGAAATTTATACACTGGTTTTTTGGGTTTTATCAGTCCATCCTCTACTCGATTATATGTTAATTTAAGGTGTTGTCAACTTTATGACAAAAAAGCTGTTTTATATTTGGGAGGGGGATTTACTAAAGACTCTACCCCAAGTAACGAATGGCTTGAAACAGAAGAAAAAAGCAAAACATTAATGGAGGCAATTAAAGCTGTAAATGATTACAAGTAACAAAAAAATAGTTCAACAAATAGTTTTATCCTGCATGAATAATGGGGTCAAAAAAGTTGTTATTTCTCCTGGTTCTCGCAATGCTCCTTTATCTATAGCCTTTGATTCTTGTGATTATTTTGATTGCATAGTAATTCATGATGAACGTTCTGCTGCTTTTTTTGGGATGGGTATTGCAGAAGAATTGAAAGAACCTGTGGCTTTAGTTTGCACTTCGGGATCTGCTTTGCTAAATTATTATCCGGCTATAGCAGAGGCATATTATCGAGAAATTCCAATGGTGGTTATTTCTGCAGATAGACCCCCAGAATGGATCAATCATGGCGATGGGCAAACTATTGTTCAAGACAATATCTATGCAAATCATATTCTACAACAAATAAACCTTAATGATTCTAATCAAAACAATTCTTATTTAGAAAATTCTAAAGAATTGATTCAGAATCTTTTTAACGCATGTCTTGCCAATAGAAAAGGACCTGTTCATATTAACCTTGGACTTAGTGAACCGTTATACGAAACGGAGGAAATAAATACGCCTGAAATTAAAGAATCTCCTATTTTAGATGAGAAGAAAGTTATTACTGAAAACGATCTTAAAATTCTAAAAGAAGATTTAAGTAATTCTAAAATATTAATTCTTGTTGGTCAGGGAAATTATAAGCAAAGAACTAAAATTTTACTCTCAGAATTGGCTAAAAACACCAATATTTCTGTCCTTGTTGAAAACACTTCCAATTTTGTAGACCATCAATTTAATCACTGTATTGATCGAAGTTTAACCTTAATTCCTAAAGAAAAGCAAGAAGAATATACACCAGATATATTAATTACTCTTGGAGGTGCCATAATCTCCAAAAAAATCAAACAATTTCTTCGTAAATACAAAGCAAAAAAACATTATCGAGTTTCTTATGCATTTCCAAATATGGATACTTATCGTTGTTTGTACAAATGTTTTGATTGTTCTGTAGATGCTTTTATAAAAACATTAGATTCCTTAGCTATTGAAAGAAACACGATTAATTATGGTCCAAAATGGAAAGAATTGGATTATATAGCAAAAGATAAAAGTGAAGCGTATTATAAGAGTATAAGCTATTCAGATTTAGCCGTTTTTAATGAAATAACAAAAAACATACCCAAAAAATCCATTGTTCATATGGCTAATAGTTCGGTAGTTCGATATTTCCAACTATTTGACCCTTATGAGGATTTAAGATATCATTGCAATCGTGGTACTAGTGGAATAGATGGGAGTTCTAGTACTGCTTTTGGAGCATCTTATGCAACTCCAGATAATGATCATGTTCTAATTACTGGGGATGTTTCTTTTTTCTATGATAGCAATGCTTTATGGAACAGTTATTTAAAACCGAACATTAAAGTAATCTTGATAAATAATAGTGGTGGAGGTATATTTAATATAATCCCTGGTCCGGCAAATTCTCCTTTAAGAGCAAAATATTTTGAAGCAACCCATGAACATAGTGCAGAATATATTTGTAAGGCTTTTAATTTGAAATATCAAAATATTTTAAATGAAAATGATTTGGCTAAAGACCTAAATGAGTTCTTAAATCAAGATAATAAAAGGCCATCGTTATTAGAAATATTTACCCCTAGATTAACTAATGCCAATATATTAAATGACTACTTTAAACATCTCACAAAATAAGCACTTAGTTACTTTCTTCGCAATACATTTCGTGATTTTCGCAAGCAGATTTTTGCTCAACACTTTCTAGTTTACAAGCGGTTTTAAGATCAGTACAAAAATCTTGTCCTACCTTATTTTTTAAAGCAGCTCTTTTAAAGTAAGCAACTCCATTTGAAGGGTTTTTAGAGATTATTTTGGAATAAATTTTTAATGCTTTCTTAAATTTTCCTTTTTCTTCAAGAGATGCAGCAGATTTAAAATCTTCCTCTGTTTGGCTTGTTTGACCAAAAAGAAATAAAGGAATAATAAGAAAGGAAGTCAAGAGTAATTTCATTTCACTAATTTATAAATAAAAACTATCTGAATCAAATAAGGTGCCATTTAAACAATCAATTCCATTACAATGATATAAACTGCGATAATAATAATAAACCAAGCAAATAGTTTTTTTAGTTTAGCTCCTTCAATAAAACGGTTTAAATAGATCCCTACAAAAATCCCTATAATTGAAAGGAAGGTGAAAAAGAAAAGAAATCCCCAATCGATATTATTTTGACCTATATCTCCAATAAATCCAAACAAAGATTTTGCTGAGATAATAAGTAATGATGTGGCTACTGCTTTTTTCATGGATAACCCAGCAAATAAAACAAGTGCAGGGATAATTAAAAAGCCACCTCCAGCACCGATCAATCCTGTTATTACCCCAACAATTGCCCCTTCTATAAAAATTAATGGGAAATTAAATGGTTTTTTACTTTCAGTTGATTTTTTTTCTAATTTACTTTTATCTTTAAGCATGGAATAACTTGAAAAAATCATGATAAAGGCAAAAAACAACATGATTCCTATGTCTTTAGTAATCACAAAAGAATTAATTTCAAGCAATTGATTGGGAATAGCTGGAACAATCCATTTTCTAGTTATATAAACAGCACATAAAGAAGGCAAGGCAAATACAAATCCTATTTTATAATCTATCTTTTTATTGATAGCATTGATGATTGTTCCAACAAGCGCTGTAGATCCAACAACAAACAAAGAATAAGCCGTTGCTAAAACGGGGTTAATACTAAGCGCATAAACAAGAATTGGAACAGTTAGAATAGAGCCCCCCCCTCCTATTAAACCAAGAATTAAACCGATACATAAAGCACCTATATATGCAATAATCTCCATCATGTTTTGATTAATCTAGCATTTTTTTATTCGTATTTTCTTCTTTTTTATCCGTTGATTATTCAAATCAAAAATTAACTGATCTATGTTTTTATTAGAAATAGCAACAAAAGAACAGTCGTGTTTTATTTCAATTTTACCAACACTTTTCATATCAATTTTCCCTTTTTTAATAAAAAAGCCTGCGATATCTCCTTTTGATATCTTATCCTTTCTACCTCCACTAATAAATAAAGTTTCCCATAGATCAACAGATTTGTTTTGTGGTTTAACATGAAGTTTTTCATGCGGTAAATTGTATAGAAAGTCTGGAGTTTTTTTAGATGGATTACAAAAAACAAATGCTGTTCCATCGGCATTCATTCTTGCTGTTCTTCCATTTCTATGAATAAACTCCTCTTCTCTGTCTGGTATTTCAAAATGACAGATAAAGTTTAAGGAGTCAATATCGATTCCTCTAGCAGCAAGGTCACTAGCTACTAGAATATTATACGTGTTATTTCTGAATTTTATAAGGGCTCTTTCTCGATCATATTGTTCCATGTCGCCATGAAAACAAGCATGTTTAATATCATTATCTTCTAGAAAATCAGATAAATCATAAATAGACTGCTTGTAATTACAGAATATTATTCCTTTTTGAGAATCAACGTGTTGTAAAAATTCGAGTAACTTTTGATTTTTACTGTTAATATTATAAGCAATAAGTTTAAGCTTTAGTTTAGAAGAATTATCCTTTAAATAGTCAAGCTTAATTAGGTTTTCAATTTTAATAAATTCTGGAATTAAAACTTTATTTGTTGCAGAAGTGAATATCTTTTTTGCATCCAAAGGAATTTGTTCTGCAATTTCTCTCATTTCATTTTCAAATCCAATCTCAAGAGATTTATCAAATTCATCAAAAATTATAATTTTTAAAAAGTCCGTTGAGAAATTATCTCTTCTAATTCTATCCGCAATCCTTCCTGGAGTTCCAATTAATATAGCAGGTAATTTTTTTAATTCTTCTCTATCCTTTGAGCCTGATCTTCCACCATAAACAGCATTGGCTTTAAAACCGGTGCCCATGCTTCTAGTGACTTGTTCTATTTGAATTGCAAGCTCTCTTGTTGGAGAAATGACAAGCGCTTGAATTTCATGATTATCCTTGTCAAGAACATCAATAATAGGCAACAAAAAAGCCAATGTTTTTCCAGATCCTGTTGGAGACAAAACAAGTGTATTTTTATTGCTTAATATTGTGGACCTAGATTCTTCCTGCATTTGGTTAAGCTTTAAGATCCCAAGCTTATTAAGTATTGATGTAGTTTTATTTGAAAAAGTAGACATTAATGATTGTTGTTAAAAAAAGTGTTTAGTTATTTTTTTTTATAAAACTACAAAAGGTGAAGTTTTGTATTGTATCAAATGGGGTGTGATGATCCATGTATTTAGATTCAATCAGTAAAAAAGACTCGCCAAAAACTCTTTCTAAATCTTGTTTGGAGTATTGTTTGATTTCTATGCCACTGCATTTTAATGGTCCATTTGGCGAGAAACAAGCGATTAAAAAAGAGGCTTTTGATTTTAGTCCTTCATTTAAAGAATGAATATAACTTTTAATATCATTAGAATTTGTTAAAAAGTGAAATGCTGCTCGATCGTGCCATAAGTCATATTTTCTTTGGGGTTTAAATGAAGTGACATCTCCAACTATCCATTTAATCAAATGTTGTTTATTTCCAAGTCTACTTTTTGCTCTATTAATTGCATTTAAAGAAATATCCAATACCGTAATATCTGAATAACCAAGGTTAAGTAGGTTGTCAACAAGAAAGCTATCTCCTGCACCTATATCAATAATTGCAGAATCCTTGGGAAGGTTTAAAGGAGAAATGAAATCAAGAGAAGGAGTTGGTTTAACTTGATACCAACTAACTTCGTTTATCTTTTTGTTTGCATATATAGTATCCCAATGTTTAATTCTATTTGATTTGGTCATTTATCGGTTTATTTAAATTTATAGAATACATTTTTCTCCATGATTGTAATCCATAAAAAGCAATTATGGTAAAGATAAGATATTGAATACTTGTAAAAAGCATTCCTTTATAAAAATATAAAGGAATAGAAATTAAATCTCCTATAATCCATAAAAACCAGTTTTCTATTTTTCTTTTTGCCATCATCCACATTCCAACAAAAAAAACGGCAGTTGTCAATGAATCAATTAATGCAATTGTGGATAAAAATCCATTTCCAATTAGATAAACAAGTATAACAAAAACCATGGATATTATAAATAATAAATACGATAATGATTTTTCTGAGGAACTTATATAGCTTATTTTATAACGATTTTCATTTCCATTTTTTTGGGTCCAAATGTGCCATCCATAAACGCTCATGATAAAATAATACCCATTTATAAGCATATCACCTAAAAGATTTTCTTTAAATAATAAGTAAACAAAAATTAGAGTAGAGATAATACCAGTTGGATAAACCAATACATTATTATTTTTTGCTAACCAAACACTGATTAAACCAAAAAAAACAGCAATTAATTCAAGATATAAATTAATTTCAGAATAAGATGCAAACTGTTCAAATACATAATCAGAAATCTGCAACATAGTCCTGTCTATCTGAATTAACTATTTTCATGTGTATCATCGATGCCGAAGAGTCCATAAAATGTTTTTTTATGACCGAATTTAAAAAAGGCATTAGCATGTCAAAATCTCCATATATCTGCGTGCTAAGAGGAGTTTCTATTAATTTAAAGTCAGATTTTCTCAGTTCAATAATAAAGTCCTTTATTTCGTTTTTATAAGCGTTTTTTAAGGGAGTTAAAGTAAGTTCGATAGAGACATTCATATGACGATGTAATTATTTGTGTGAAACAAAAGTAGAAGAAAATTTAAAGCTGTTAATTGTTAAAAGCAATTTTTAATCCACCATAAATTAAAAATCCTTTTGGACTCCAATTATACGTATTGAATAATAAAACTTTATTTAATGAACTGTGATAGTCTAATTTTAAAAATGGAATTAACAAATGTTTTGTGTGTGGTCTAATTATATTGGGCTGTCTACTAAATGAAAATTGCCATAAGTTAAAACCAAGCCCAAAACAATAATTAAAAAGAAAGAGGTCATTTTGATTTTTTGTTTTGTAAAAGTCTGTATTGATACCTCCGGATAAATAGGATTTAAATTTATAATTTAATGCAACCATTTTCCCTTTACAGGATTTTCTTGATCTTTGCCCAAGTAATCTCAAATCATTTAAAAACCAATAGTTAAAATTGATTCCTGCAGTTAAATTTTGATATGAATCAGACATTCCTCCAAATCCAGGGTCTAAAATTTGATTATTAAATGTTCCTGTTGAGTAGGAGAAAAAAACGGATGTTGACCAAAATCGATGCAAGTATTTGTCAAAATTTAAACATACTCCATGATCAATAACATTATTAAGTTCATTTGAAATGGGTGTTTTTAATGAATTTCTGTAGGAGATGCCAATTCCTGAAAGCTGAGAGAAACAGTTTATATTCAACAATATTAACACGATAAAAAACAAACATTTTTTTAAAAACATTTTTTTTATTTTAAAAATGAATATTAAAAGTACGTAGTTTTTGTGAAATAAAAACTTTTACTTTTAAAGTTCAACTATGTTTTGATTGGATTTTTTAGATCAAAATCGGTGTAATTTTTTTTGAATCATTAGAGAACAAAACAATTAAAAAAATTCTAAGTAATTTCATTATCTAAATATATTATAGGTCATTTAATTTGCCTGTAATAGTTAATACTCTTAAAAGAAAAGATTTAATTTTTAATTATGAAAAATACGTTTTTTGGTTTTTTAATTTTTATTCCAGTTTTATTTTTCTCTCAAAATGAAGCCGATACTTCTATAGATTGCTTTTCATTTATAAAAAACAGAAATAACTCATTTGGAATTAGCTCCATTGAAGATAGAATTGTTGATAATAAAGGGAATGGAAATGAAGATTTATATGGAACGAGAAATTTTAGAGCTGTTTTATATGATCTAGTCTATCGAGGTGGAGGGAATAATTTTCATTTAAAGGACACTATACCTAAATATTATTTATGGAACCCAATGCCATTATATGGGATTAACGCATTGAAAGAATCCGGTTTTGATCAAGCCGTTTATTTATATTCCTATAACTTTGATTATTGGTATCCAAAAGAACGAATAGATTCTCTTCAAAAAACTGGTTTTACGTATAAATGTGAACCAAAACTTAAAAACTATTTGAACACCTATTTTAAAGAGCTTATGGCTCATGTTAATGATTCCACTTCAGGGTATATCTATATCCATTGTTGGAATGGATGGCATCAATCGGGATTATTATCGGCATATACTTTAATGCAGTTTTGTGACTTCACAAATGAACAAGCTTTAAAATATTGGGAAAAATGTACCGACGGTCATTTTAAAGGATATAAAAAAGTAAAGGATAAAATAAGAGATTACAAACGCTTGGAGGCTTATTCATTTTCCTATGATCAAAAGGAAAAACACTGCCCCTGTAAAAAAAAGTATGCTGCTGTTAAAGAGATTGATGATAATGATAAAGTTAATTTAACTATGGAGGAGATGATGCAATTAAATAAGCAAATAACATATACTGTTAAACCTGGAGATAGTTTATCTATAATAGCAAAATCTTATCAAGTTAAAGTTAGTACCCTTAAGAAATTAAATGGCCTGAAATCGGATCTAATTAAAGTAAATCAACTATTGATTATACCTACCTCCTTGAAATAAAATTATTTAACCCTAATTTTTTGGTTAACTCTCAAAACGCTTTTTGAAGATAGGTTATTGTAACGATAAATAGAAGTGGTAGAAACGCCATGTTGTCTAGCAATGCTATAAATACAATCGCCTTTTTTTGTGTAATGATATTTTGCTAAACCAGTGGAAGGATTTTTTGATTGTGAATTAAAAGAAGACTTTTTCTTAGAAGATGCTGTGTTTTTTTTTGGTAATTCTGTTGTTTTCTTTGCAATTATTAGATTGCTGATTTTGGGAATTGTTGGAGTTGGTTTATTTAAAGAATGATGGGCGTGATCACAATGTCTGAAAATCCCTTCCTTGTCCGAGTTTTCAAACTTAGTTCTAGACGAAATACTACTTACTTTCCCACGAGCTGAAAAAATATCTTTAGACAATTTAAGTTTATTTACTACTACACATTTAGTCTTTAAGTTAAAAATCTTTTCTGGATTAATTGCTTTATCCTCAAGGCGAATTTCAAAATGAAGATGAGGACCAGAGCTAGAGCCTGTATTACCACCTAAGCCTATTACTTCTCCAGCTTGCACTTCTTGATTAGAAGACACTAAAAGCTTGCTTAAATGCGCATAATAGGTTTCCGTGCCATTATAATGTCTTATGATAACTAGATATCCATAGCCTCCACTATTATATCTTGCATATCTGACCTTTCCAGGGAATGCAGCTTTAACTTTTTGACCTCTTCTTAAATGAACATCAAG
>JAQWKT010000061.1 GCA_029247685.1 Crocinitomicaceae bacterium
GATAAAGAAACTTATTATTCCCCATTTATGGAATTGAATAATTCCATTTTGAAAGAACTACAAAGTATTACATGCCCTAAACCGTATTAGTATAATCCATATTCCACTTTCTTAAAAAGATATTATCCTAATTCACAAAAGCAATGCTTATTAAACAAAAAAGCCCCCAACTGGAGGCTTTTTCTATAGAAATTTATTATCTAAAAATTTATTTTACAATAATAATTTGTTGATCACCAAGGTGAATGTCGTTTTGGTCAACAGAAAGCATGTACTGCCCCGAATTTAATTCGGAAGGAATTACAACCAAGTGTTGTCCAGCATTGAAATGGCTAGTTTTGTTGTAAACTACTTTTCCAGCTAAATCATAGATTTTAAATGTTAAATCTCCAGATTCAAAAAGATTGACCGGAACATTAATTCGTCCATTAGATGGATTAGGGAATACGCCAAGAGACGATTCTTCTATTTCCTCGATGTCTGAGTCCTGAACAACTCGAATGAATATAGCTTCATCAAACATGTATGTGCCATCCATTAATCGAAGAACAACAAGATATGGATCTGCAGAAACTTCGTTTGCGGTAGGCGTCCATTTTATGATTGCCGATATTTGGTTTCCAATACCTGTAGAATGCTGATAATATACAGGAGGATTAGAGAGCAAGAATGGTTTTCCATATGCTCTAAATCGAACTACATCGTTTGGATCATCGTCATCTGCTAATACAGTAAGATGTTGTGTTTGTCCAGCAACCACGGTCCACTCTGGATATCCATTAGGAGTTGGGATTAGGCCAATATTTGAAAATCTTGGAAGATTTCCATTTGGAAGAACAATAAATTGCATGTCTCTTCTAATCTCTCCTATTTTTACGCCATTTCTATACTCTTCACATACAACGGTGTATACCCAATTTCCTAGCATTGATGCTGTCCACGAAATAGTTCCTGTTATAGGGTCAATTGAAATCATTCCTGATGGATCAGATGGAGGATCCGTATACCCGTTAATGGTATCACCCATTGCAGAGCTGTTGCTTGATTCATGTGGAGCAGCTAAATACCAGCTTAATGAATCTCCGTCTATATCGTAGGGAAGTGGGCTGTACTGCCATGGGGTGTTTACTGGAAGATAAACCACCGGTTTTACCATAAAGTAAGGGGTAGAGTTTCCTTGATTTGGGTCAACAGTAACGGTCGTAAATAATCGCATGTCTGTCCCAAGAGGATTTGGTAAATTCTGAATTGCATCGTTTCTGCAACAATTGTCCCAGCTTATGGTATACTCACCAGCTCCTGGAAGCGTAATCGTATCCGAAAAGAAATAAAGTTCAACTCCATATGGAAAATAAGGAAGCAATGTTCCTTGTTGAAATCCAAAAATTGGGTGATTTGCATTTGGATCCATTTGTGTAGTAATGGTACTTATTATGGCTCCATTTTGCCAAATATTAAATGTTTGTATCGAGTCAGTATTAATCCCGATTGTATCTCGATACATGGTTAAAAGAATTCGGTAATTGTTGTTTCCATTATGTTCTGCAATTATTTCTCCTCCCATAATATGGGTACATAATCCAGAGAAACTTATGGACAGAACAAAAAGAAACGAAAGTATTGTTTTTTTCATCGCATTTTGGTTTAGGTTTATGATTATTACTAACTAACTCTTAGTTTAGAGTTGTAATATAGTGATAATTAGTTAACTATACAAACAAATGCATTCAAAGAACAAGCAACTATAAGCCATATGTAGTAGGGGGAAATTAACCAAGACTTATGTTTTATATTAGGGTAATATTTAAAAAAACTGTATAAGGTTAAAAACAGAAGAAATAAGATGATGGCCATGCTAATCCAAACATGGTGGTAATAGAAAAAAAAGGGGTTCCAGCTAAGATTAACAATCCATAACAAAGCATAAAGAGGGATTATCTTTTTCACCTTAAGGTGTAATTCGGCCATGTATAATGAAAAACAAATCATAATGCTTGACCACGCAAATCCAAATACCCAGCCTGGTGGTGTCCATGGCGCTTTGTCAATATTTTGATACCAAACCGACGATGCACCTTCCCCAGATAAAAGTGCTCCAAGATAAAGACCTGAAAAATTTAAAATGAGATAAAAAAGAAAGTAGGGTGCCTTTTTCATGCAGATGCAGTATTTATTTATCCAATTTAAAGATATCTTTTATAGGTTGAAAGACATCTTTTTCTTGCGAATTTATGGTCTACAATTTTTTCTGCATAATTAAATTCTTCGAATTCCGGAACCCATTTTCGGGTATATTCTAGAGTAGAATCAAATTTTTTGGTTTGCTCGATTGGATTAAATATCCTAAAATAAGGAGCGGCATCTACTCCGCTTCCAGATGCCCACTGCCAATTTCCTACATTGCTTGAAAGTTCATAGTCCAAAAGTTTTTTTGCAAAATATCGTTCTCCCCATCGCCAGTCAATTAGTAAGTGTTTGCACAAAAAACCAGCCACAAGCATTCGAACTCGGTTATGAAGAAACCCGGTTGTATTTAGTTCTCTCATTCCAGCATCTATAATTGGATATCCTGTTTCTCCTTTGCACCAACGATCAAATTCTGAAGGATTATTTCGCCATACAATTTTATCGTATTTAGACTTAAAACTTGCATCTGTGGTATGCGGAAAATGCCAAAGTATTTGCATAAAAAACTCACGCCAAATTAACTCTTTTAAAAAAGTAATATCCGAAGATTTGTTAGCTTTTTTAATGATTTCTCGGATGCTAAAAACACCAAATCGAAGATAAATGCCAAGTTTGGAAGTAGCGTTTAATGCGGGGAAGTTTCGATATTGGCCATAATTATCAATGAGGCTTTCGGTGTAAACAGGAGAGGTAGTTTTTATACTTGATTGATGAAATCCAAGTTTTTCGATAGATGTAAATTCGAAGCTTTGAGGGATTAAGTTATCAAGTAATTGTTCGGAATTAAATGATTCAAGCATCGTTGGATTAAAATTAGCTATCCATTTGTTGGAGTAGGGGGTATATACAACATAAGGGCTTTGGTCGTTTTTAACGATTTCGGATTTTTCAAAAATAACTTGGTCTTTAAAGCTTTCAAATTCAATCTCATTTTCCTCAAGAAAACGCTTAATTTGTAAGTCTCTTTTTATGGCGTAAGGTTCGTAGTCATTATTACAGATGACTTTTTCAATTTTAAATTGCGTAATGATTTTTTTAAATGCATTTATTGGTTTATCATGTAAAATATAAATCGACGATTTTTGCTTCTTCAAAATCTCATTAATGGATTCTAATCTCGAAATGATAAATTCTAATCTAGGATCTTTATCCTCTAACTTATCAAGGATTTCTTTATCAAAAATAAAAATAGGCAGAACCTTGTTTTTGCCAGATAGAGCCTGAAATAATCCATGGTTGTCTTCTACCCTTAAATCTCTTCTGAACCAAAAAACAATATACTTCATTTTTAAAATTTAAACCCTTAAGCTCGAGATTCCTCCATCAGTAATTATGTTTTGCCCGGTTATCCAAGAGGTTTTATCAGAAAGTAAAAAACAAGCTAATTCCGAAATTTCATTCGGGTTTCCAATTTGTTTTAAAGGATGTCGTTCTTTGTTTGCATTTATTTTATCCTCATTGCTGAGTAGTTTTTTGGAAAGTTTGGTATTGGTTAGCGATGGCGAGATGGTATTCACTCTTATTTTTGGAGCAAATTCTGCGGCTAAACTAATTGCTAAGCCTTCAATAGCACCTTTGCAAGTGGTGACTTGAGAATGAAAATTAAATCCTGTTTTAACAGCTACTGAAGAAAACAAGACAACGCTACTTTTTTCGGCGTTTAATAATTTTGGCAATGCTTTTTGTAAACAAGCAATTGCCCCAACAACATTAAGTCTAAAGTCCTCTATTAAATCATCGCTTTTAATTCTTTTGAAAGGCTTTAATGAAATTGAACCTGGGCAATAGACAAAACCATCTAATGTATCAGGAACATTACTTAAGTCAATTTCATCTGAACAAGCATTATATTTTATGTAATTTGCTTTTTCATTCAGCTGATCTAATTCGTTGCTAAAAAATGTAGAGTAAACATGATGTCCTTGAATCACTAATTGATTGACGATTGAAAGGCCAATCCCTGAAGATCCTCCTATGACTAAATAATTTTTCATATTACAATAAACAACCATTAAAGGGAAAATGTTTATTGTTTTAGTAGGATTTATTTATTGATGAATTTAATGGTTTCTACTCCATTTTTGTGTTGAATACTTAGAAAGTAAATACCAGGACTAAATGCAGGGATGTTAATAAATTTAGCACAGGAGTTTATTTTTATTTCTTGCTTTCCCTTTTAATTATAATTTTTGTTAAACACACAATTTTTACTTGTAACACTTTGTTATTATATTGGTTTTTTGAATAAATTAAGAACATGAAGAAGATAAAATGGAATAAAAAAATAGTCAAGCGAATAGCGATAATTACAGCAATCATTTTTGTCGGCTTGCCTTTAATCTATGTTGGATCCGTATTTGGATTTTCAAAAATTCAGCTTAATTCGGACTTCGTTAATAAAAAAAGTAAAAATCAAACTATTGAAATTTATTTAAAAAATAATGGGGTTCATACCGACTTTATATTTCCTCTAAAATCAAAATATAAAGATTGGAGCAATGAATTTGCTATTGAAAACACGATAGCAAAAGACCTAAGTTCTGAATATATAAAAGTAGGTTGGGGGGATAAAGGATTTTATTTTAATGTCCCAGATTGGGATAGTTTAACTTTTAAAGATGTTTATACAGCGGCCTTTGCTTTAAATGAATCGGCACTTCATGTTACGTTTTTAAGAAATGTAAACATCAGTAAAAAGAAGGATAGAGAGTGTGTGCGATTATTTATAACGCCAAATCAATATAAGGAACTTATAAAGTATGTGGAAGAAACGATTGAAAGAGATTCGAAAAACAAATCCATTCATATTGATAACATAACCAACTATGGGCCTAGAGATTCTTTTTATGAAGCGAATGGAAGATATAGTCTTTTTCACTCTTGTAACACTTGGGTTAATGTTGGTCTCAAAGAAGCAGATCTGCCGGCAACTTTTTGGACCGTAGAGAGCGCGCCTATTTTCGAGTGCTATTAACGATCAAAAAATTAATCGGTTTTGCAGTTTTCATTAATATTTACAATTATTTCTTTTGGAGATAAATAAAAATCTTGTTTCTTTTTTTTATATCTCTTGGAGATCTTTTTATTTCGATGAAAAAAATTAATCCCATCTAGAAGTTGTGTCCCTAGCCCATGTTTAATGGTTTCTCTATCTGCTTCTCGTTCTGTTTTTTTCATGTCTTTTCTGCTGAAAATATAAGAAGTGATAAAACTTAATAGTTTGATGTTGTCTTTTTTGGAGTAGTCTAAAACATGTGCTAATTCATGTCCAATCCAACCTACCAAAGAATTAAAACTAAGGTCTTTATAAAACATGCCATTTATGTTTTTGTCGTTGTTTACCAGGATTTTATAGCTTCTGTTTTTTTTATTTCTAAAAATAAAATCTGCTTCCGGTTGTGCTTGCATGGTACTAGGAATTGCCTTTAACTTGAGGCATATTTTGATGCCTTTTAATTCTGGGTAATGCGAAAGAGCAACATAGAAAGCAAGCTTTAATTTTTCATCTTTAACATGTAAATGCCTTTTTCGTCCAAATTTGTGTTTATAATATTCAAGAGAATCCACATAATCCGCCAATTCAAATTTTGTGGTATCGCAATTAATTGTAGTAGACAAATGATTTTTTTGTGCGCTCACCTGGGAGGAAAGGAAACCAATAATTAGAGAAACTAAAAAGTACTTGAACATCCTTCTAAGGTATAAAACTTACTAAATAAAAACAGGTGTTTTTGTATTAATTAACACGAACATTGAAAATTACTGATTCGGATTTTTGTGGATTTTTTGAATCAAATAGTTCAAATTCCACCACTCCTTCTCCTTTAATTTTTTTTGGAAAAACATGAATAGCAATAAACCCATTTTTCCCAGGAGCTATCCTTTTTAAGGATCCTTTTTTAGGGATGCCTACTTGACATTTTCCAAAAGCACACATTGAAAAATCCCATCCATCTGGAAAATCAAGTTGTTTTGTATTCCAACAAAGAGATATTTCGTGATTGGTAGTATTCTTGAATTTAATTTCAGCAAGTTCTAGTTTATCCGTGACATCTATCGAAATGTTTTGTCTTTTTTTTCCAATGATTTTAAAAGATTTTGGGTTGTCTAGATAAAAAGCGGAGCATAAACTAAAAACAAAAAGAAGGTTTAATAATTTCATAAATCAAAGTTTAATGAATTTTTTTGAAACGATGTTTTTATGATTAATTAATGACATTAAATAACGTCCACTTTTTAAAGAAGAAGTATTTATTTTAAAACTATTTTTTCCAAGATCAAAATTTGGAAGATTTTTAGCGAAGATTAATTTTCCATCATAAGAAGTGATTCTATAAGATAGGGGGATTTTTTTTAGCAGATTGAAATTAACAGATAACTCATTATCCACCGGATTTGGAACAAGCGTTAATTCGGTTAAATCTCCAAATTCGCTTAGTTTATTCGCGTCAGTTATTTCAACGCTGACGTATTGGGTGTTTTTTAGTTCACCAGTCATCATATCGAAGTATTGTATCTGTATAGAGTCGTTAATCGGAATAGCTGATTTAGCTAATACCCCATAACGTTCTCCTGGATAAATCTCAATAGTGTCTGTTGTTTCAATTGTTGGAAGAGGTCTTCCATCTGAATCGATTATTTCGGCCGAAAGTGCAGATGGGAAAATAACTTTATTGGAACAATATCCGATATTTACTAACCTGAAGTAATTTTCATAATTAGTGATGGATAATAATTCAACACTGTCTTTAAGTTGTTGATCCGATAACCCATTAATTAAAAAATAATCCGGTGTATAAGGGGGGATTTCTAGCGGGTCATATACTGCTGTTGTATCATGTTCATGATCTAGGATGGAGTCAGTATGCCAAAAGGTATCAAACTCGGACATAAAAAGCATGGTTTCTGTGTCAAAAGGGTATCCACCATCCCAGGTGGTGTTGCTTCCATCACTAGGCCTGATTATGATAGGCCCATACATGCCAGCTTGAAGATGAATAGTCGATCCAACATGACAATGATATAAATAGGTGCCTGCATGTGGAGCTTTAAAATGGTACCACCCATGATCCATGTGGTCTACAGAAAAAGAAAGCATAGGAACTCCATCATTTGCTTGGTTTACATCTAATCCATGAAGATGAATCGTGTGATGGTGTAATTGTGAAACATTCCAGAAGTCTATATGAACCGAATCACCTTGGTTTGCTTCTATTAAAGGGCCCGGAATCGGTGGGTGCGCCCCAAGGTTTGGTGCAAATCCAAAAACGCGAAGCGTGTCGCCAGTGGCAATAACTTTTTCTCCAAGAGTTCTTCCGATTAAAAAGATGTTTGTTTGACTAAAAGTGATATTGATAATAAAAATCCAGAAAAAGAAAAAGAGAACTTTCATGTTATTGAATTAATATTGTTAAAAACATCCCAAAAGGATACAATCCCCCACCGGTTATGGCAAGAAGGTTGTGGTCGTGTACTGGGTATTCTCCTGTTTGATGAGGAATAAGTTTTAAAACATAGGACTCCATTACTTTAATTGGAAAAGTATCCTTGCTTCTTCCAACATGATTCGCATTAAAACTAGAAGAAATGATTTCACAGTGATAGCCATGGAAATGAATGGAATGTTCTGCTTGACCAGTATTTGCCATAAAAATAAGAATAGTATCTCCAATGTTTCCAACAACTCTAGCGCTTGTATCCAAGTTTATATTTGGATTGCTTTTCCCATTAATTGTAAAATAATCTGGATAATAACTTAGCCAGTTTACCTGGTTTCCATTTCCTATCGTATCATTCCAACTAAGTTTATGGTCTTTAATATTCCAAAAGTAAGAGTTCGTATTTATTCCTACAGCAATTATTCCTGAAAGCCCAACATATGCATTGTTGGGGTAATTAAGAGGATCAAAATAAATAAAGGCTCCAACTTCTTGAGAGGAAAAGATTATCTCAGAAGAATCTCCACTTGGTATGATTTGATTTAATCCGTTTGTCCATTTAATATCAAACCCATGAATTATGCTATCGTTATTGATTATTTTTAAAAGTAAAGAATCGCCAACTTGAATAGATAATTGGGTGTTTTGATTATTAAAAACAGTACTTTCATTAAAGGCATTGTAAAACATTTGATTTCCATCAAAGCAAGTCATTTGACCTGCATTAATATAGATTGTTTTGTTTACTGTTGCACTATAAACACCACATGAAATAATTAAAAAATGGATTAAAAAGAGTCGACGCACAAAAAATTATTGTTTAACTATTTTCTTAGTGGTTTTGTTTCCTTTATTATCTATGAAGGATAACAAATAAACCCCATTGCTGTATTGGGAAAGATCAATTGTTTGTGTGTTTGTTGATTTTAAATGCGTTGAATAGATTTTTTTACCCAAAGCATCCTGTAGTAAAATATCTTTGTTTGTGTTCGAGTTGTTTTTGATGTTAATTTGTTCTGTAAAAGGATTTGGATATGTAGTAATTGCTATTTCATTTTCTGAGATATGGCCAACAGGAGTCGACCAAACAATTTGAAAACTAATGGTGTCTCCTCTGTTATAATCGTTGGCATCATATACATATATTTGGGCTAAACCTTCGTTGAAATTTGTTCCACAGGTGATGTTACATTTTATAAATCCAAAGGTTCCTGCAGCCATTTCTGTAGCTGTAATTGGAGACATGCTTGCGGTATTTGGAAATCCTACATAACAACCAGTGTAGTCGCAAATAGAGTAGGACCAATTAGGATCAAAAGAGTTGGAAATCATTTCCCATTTAAATGTGATGTTTTCTGGACTAGGGGTTACAATTTGAATTTCATAACTTTCATAATTCTCGTTTATAACTGTATCTATTCGGTGTTGCCCAGTATTATAAACAAAGTTTTGCGATAAGATAGAAAAAGATAAAGCAGTGAAAAGTACAATTAAAAAGATTTTTGTCATTGTGTTTTTTTATAAAGTTACAAAAAAGCGTTAAAGTATGAAGATTATCTTTTTTTCTTTATCTCTTAAAAATTGTAACTTTAAGACCATGCAATTTCTTATTTCTATTCTTTATATATCGCTAATTTCATTTTCTTTATTCTCTCAAACCAAAGACAATCAGATCAATCGATACCTTTCTCAAAACATTCAAAAACTAGATTTATCTATATCCGATATTTCCGATCTTCGAATATATAATCAACATTCGGATCAAAAAACGGGTTTAACCTACCTATATCTTATACAAAGACATGCTAATCTAGATGTTTATAATGCAAATGCGGTTTTCGTAAAAAAGAAAAATAAAGTTTATTTAACTGGAAATCGTTTTCAAAAAAACATAAAGAGTAGGGTAAATGTGGAAGCTCCTTTTTTATCGCCAAAAGAAGCACTTGAAATTCTTGTACGTAATCTAGGAATAACCAATATCGTCGAATCAAACCCTCTACGCATTTCAAAAAATCAATATCTTTTTGACAAAGAATTTTTATCTCAGGAAGATATACCGGTAGATTTAATTTATGTTCCATACAAAAAACAAATTCGTCTTGCATGGGATATTAGTGTATACATGCTAGATGGCAAGCATTGGTGGAGCATCAAAATTGATGCGCTTACTGGACAGGAGATCGATCGGGTAGACTGGGTATCTTCTTGCAATTATCATTCTTTAAATTCAAATGAACAACAACTTCATTTGCCACCACCTACTACCGATGAGTATCGAGTTTTTCCATATCCCGTAGAAAGCCCAAACCATGGAGTTAGAACTTTATTGATTGGTCCTTCCGATACGGTCGCTTCGCCATATGGATGGCATGATACCGATGGAAGTAATGGGGCTGAGTATACCATAACCAGAGGGAATAATGTTTTGGCATGTGAAGATCAAAACGGAAACAATGGAACGGGTGCAAGTCCAGATGGAGGGGCTCTTTTGCAATTTGACTTTCCATTAAATTTAAATCAAGCTCCATCGGCATATGTCGATGCGGCAACAACAAATTTATTTTATGCCAATAATGTGATGCACGATGTTTGGTATCATTATGGTTTTACCTCGGCTGCCGGAAATTTTCAGCAAAACACCTATGGTCTAGGTGGTTTAGGTTCGGATTATGTTCGTGCCGATGCACAAGATGGTAGCGGAATGAATAATGCCAATTTTGCCACACCACCTGATGGAAGCAAACCACGAATGCAAATGTTTTTATGGACACCTCCACCAAATGGAAATATCTTGACGGTTAATTCACCAAGTTCTCTTTCAGGAAGCTATTATGCACTTCCTTCTGGATTTGGACCTTCCATCTCTTCTACGCCAATTACTTCCGATATTGTCATCTACAACGATTCTGTTCCGGATAATTACGATGCATGCGAGTTACCGACAAATGCTTCGGCTTTGAATGGAAAAATAGTTTTAATCAGAAGAGGTTCTTGCACTTTTGTGGATAAAATACAAAGAGCGCAGGATGCTGGAGCAATTTCCGTGATTATGGCAAATAATGTTTCGGGAAATCCAATTACAATGGGGGGTACAAGTTCCACAATTACTATTCCAGCACTGATGATAAGCGATATAGATGGAGCTGCAATAATCGCTCAAATTGAATCTGGGGGAACGGTAAATGCAACTATCGTTGATTCCAATGCAACAAACTATGATTTAGATGGAGATTTTGACAATAAAATTATTGCTCATGAGTATGGACATGGAATATCTAATCGGCTAACTGCTGGTGCCTCAAATACTAGTTGCTTAGGCAATGATGAGCAGATGGGCGAGGGCTGGTCTGATTGGTTTGGTCTAATGTTAACCATTGAGCCAGGAGACCAATCCACAGATATAAGAGGAGTTGGGACATACGTTAAAGGGCAATCAACTACTGGCAATGGGATTCGACCAGCTCCTTATTGCACCGATTTTTTGATTAATGGATATACTTATTCCGCAACAAATAATACTGCTGGAATTTCCAAGCCTCATGGTGTTGGTTTTGTAT
>JAQWKT010000005.1 GCA_029247685.1 Crocinitomicaceae bacterium
TTAAGCAATAAAAAAAACGACACTAGTTTTGTTTATCATTTAAATAATGAGGGAGACACAATAATGAGGGGGTATTATAGAAATGGCTTACCAATTGGAACATGGTATTTAAATAAAAAAATTGATTACGAATTTAACATAGATGTCTTTTTGAATCAAAAGAAAAACAAAGAATACAATTCTCTTTTAGAACAAAGCCGTAGGAGTACCACATTTGATTCCCTTACTTTTCTCATTATTAAAAATGAAGGTGTAAAAGCTTTATCATACGAAAAATATTTTACTCTATTTGAACATGGGCTAAAAAACCTTACACCTAATGGGTTTTATTTTAAAGGAGAAATCGATATTGCAAAATTCTTAAAATTAGATGAAAAAACTGAAGATGAAACTTTTATTTCAAGTGATCTTGGCATTTTAAATTCTTTAATATATGAATATGGATTTCTATCAAGCAAATTTGCAAATGAGGAAGAAGAAGGCGAAGAAGAGTATGGGGATGATGAAATTGAGCGACCTGATGAGAGATTTAATCGAGATCATATAAATAGAGAAATGAAGAGTCTCGGATTTAAATAGTCGATGTGAAAATATCTTTCAAATAGTCAATTTTCTTAATTTATAAACCTGTTAATTATAATTTGTATATTACATATCATACATCATTATAATAATAACATGAAAAAAATTCTACTTTCTCTAAGCTTACTTTGCTTTTTAAATTTAAATGCACAAACCTTTAATTGCGGTGACATGCTAATTGACACAAGAGATGGAAATACTTATCAAACCATCCTTGTTGGATCTCAATGTTGGATGGCAGAGAACCTCAATTTAGGGAACATGATTGCACATAATACTCACCAAACAAATAATGGCCAATATGAGAAATATTGCATTGGTGATTCTTTGAGTAATTGCGACACCTACGGAGGATTGTATCAGTGGAATGAAACAATGCAATATTCTTCATCGTCCAGTCAAGGTATTTGTCCATCGGGATGGCATGTGCCAAGTTATTCAGAATGGAAGAATTTAGAAATGGAATTGGGAATGACACAAGCACAAGCAGATTTAGATGGTTTTAGAGGAACAGATCAAGCTACTCAGCTTGTGTTAGGAGGCACATCGGGCTTTAATGTTCTTTATGCGGGAGCTTTTAGCGGACTTCACTTAACCCTTTCTGCACCAGGGGATCATAATTTAATATGTTCAAGCACTATCGCCGCCAATGGGAAACAACAAAAAAGAGGCTTTTATGATTTTGAAGGTAGAGTATTTCGAGGGTCAGGAAGTTGCCCTTGTGCTTACGATTACGGATATAGTGTTCGATGTATTTAAGACCAAGCAAGTTCATTAATTGAGCTAAAAGATCCTTTTTATTCTTTTAATGTATACCCCAACCCGACAACAAAATTTATAAATATCGACTTTACTCAATCATCAGAATTTGTTGAATTTGATGTTGAAATTTTAAATGTTATGGGTTAAAACATAAAACAAGTAAAGGTTAGTTCACCATCAACCGCTATTGATATTAGAGATTTTCCAAATGGACTTTATTTAGTTAAGGTTTGTATCAATGATAAAACGGAGGTACACCAAGTACTTAAACAATAATTGCTTTTCTAAATCCTTTGTGATTTTAATTGTAAAAAAAGCTTAAATAGTTAAGCTCGATGTATGGCTCGCATTACCCAAAAACTTAACTGTGAAAATAAAATCTTTGTGTTTGCATTTCGATCAATACTTCGGTAGGCCTCGTCAAATTTTTTCATAAATATCTCAATGTTGTTGCCAGTAATAAACACTGCAAATTTTGAAAGAAAGTCCATTTCTTTTTCGGAAACAAACAATTCTTTTTCTTGATGATAATTATTTAAAAGACTCATTCTAAAGAGATGAATCGCATAAGAAATAAAGGTTTTTTGATGTTCTTTTGAATACCCTGAAATCTCTTCCGCCCAATCGAGCATTGCCACTACATTTTTTTTGTAACAAATGCGCATTAGCTTAACAAAAAGATCAAAATGCAATTCGCTTAGTCCATCTTCGTTGGACAGGCTTACTAAATCTCCTTCACTAAATGCCGCTTTTGTTTGTGCAGTAGCTTCGCCCATATTTAATCTATCCATTAAGTATCGTTGTAATGGCTCCTGTTCGATTTTGGGCACATTGATTAGTTGAACTCTAGAAATTATGGTTGGTAAAATGTTTTCAACAGAAGCGCTTAGCAAAATAAAAATTGTTTTTGGCTGTGGCTCTTCTATAATTTTTAAAAGTTTGTTGGAACAAGACAAATTCATTGCTTCTAAAGACCAAATTAGCATCACCTTATATCCTCCTTCAAAGGACTTTAAGAAAAGTTTTTGTAAAATAGACTTACTTTCTTCCACTCCAATGATGGGTTTTCTTTCTTTAGGGTCGATTTTTTTTATCCAATCGTATAAATCAAAATATCTTTTTTCTTGAACTATTTCTCTCCAATCTGAAAGAAAAGCATCGGACAAGTTAGAGATTGCTTGTATCGAAGGAAAAGAAAAATGAAGATCTGGATGTTGGAGTTTTTTCGTTTTTAGACAAGAGTTACAAACACCACAACTATCTTCTTCTGTTTTGTTTTCACAAAAAAGATACTTCGCATAAGCAAGCGCCAGGGGTAATGTTCCATATCCGGGCTTGCCATTTAATAAAATCGCATGAGGCACCTTTTTGGAACGAACCTGTTTTATAAGGTTCTTTTTTAACTCTTTTTGTCCAACTACGTCTTTAAAAAACATCTTGTAAAGATAACTTTTTGTTGGAGACTTTTTTAACTAATAATGAAATCGTAATACCGCTTTCTTTGCGTTTTTACAGCAAATCTGCTTTCTTGAGAAAGCTTTTCTTGAATGTCTTTTAGCTGAGAAGGAGCAAGGGTTAATTTTTCCAAAAAATCAGAAAAAGAATACAATAAAGCAAACTCTTTAAAGTCTTCCCAAGAGCTATAATTCGCATGAATTAAAAGTGGAATATTGTAAGAAAAACTAACATTTATGGTTCCAGAAATTTGATTGGAAAAATACTCTTTCGCACTAGCTGTTTGGGGATGAACCATCGGCCAAAGAAAATCTGCTTTTTGGATGTAGGATAGAAACTCATCAACCGGTAAAAATCGATCAAAATAAACAATGTTATCACTAATCTTCTGCGGCTTTAAAATACTTAAAAAATCTTGAACATCTGGTTTATTTGGGTTTGATTTCCCAAGAAATATAAATTGAATATTTGGGCATTTTTTTATCGCCTGTTGCATTAATGGCAAACTCCCAAATAAATCTTTTCTTCTTTGCTCCAATTCGCCTGGCACAATAACCCAAAGGGTGTTTTCGCTTTTTTTAACTTCTTTTTTAGTAGAAGGGAACTCTAAAGGATAAAAATAATCTAGCTTTATCTTATTGGATTTATTTGCTCTTTGATAAAGCGTTTTGTTTAACACTAGGTATTTCTTTATCTTTTTGCTGATTATTTTTTGCGTAAAACTATTTTCTAGTTTTTTAATGGTGTGCAAAACACCTATAAGCTCTATTTTTGAAGGAGCAATAATTGTGAAATCACGTACCAAGCTTCCTTGTGCAGTATTAAAAACAATCTTTTGAACCCCTTTTTGCAAAAGCATTTTTCTTAAAAAAAACAATTGTTTGATGTTTTTAAACCAAGAACCGAACGTTACAAAAGGGATAAAATCGGCAACTAAAGGTTCTAAAAAACGATTTCTTTGCCAAATGTCCTTTTGACAGATTAATAAAACACGATCTTTTTTTTCTGCCAATGCATTTATTTGCGATAAAAGACATTCATCATGGGATTTGCCAAATTCTATAATTGCAACTATCAAAAGAGATTTGTTTAGCGTCAAAAATACACATAGATTATCTATTTTTTAATTCGGTAAAAACTAAATTCCTTATATTAGTGATTAGAGTTAGTTAAATAGATAATAATGGCAACAGTATTCGAAACACATCTTATTGGGAATCTTGGCAAAGATGCTTCTGTAAAATCTCTTGATGGGCAAGCAATTGCAATCAATTTTCCGGTTGCACACAACCAAAACTGGAAAGACAAAAGAAGTGGACAACTAAAAACCAAAACCACTTGGATTAACTGCACTATCTGGAAACAAGAAGGCGCAAATCTTCGCATTTTGGATTTTTTAAAAAAAGGTACGCTAGTCGAATTAACTGGATCCCCAGTATCAAAAGCATATCAATTAGACGATGGAACTATTCGTTCTGAAATTCGATTAAATGTTAACAAAACAAACATCTTACGAACGGTTAATAGAGATGAAAGTGCCGATGAATTAAGTAGCGATGAAAACATAGACGACATTTACGCGGAAGACTCTTTTTAGCTCCATTATTTACCGTATAAGCAAAAAACTAAGGTCATTAAACTACTAATTTCTTTTCTCTTTATCTCTCTTTTTTCTTTTAGTCAAACCGAGGATATAATTGAATTTCCTGACGTGGAAGCAGAATTACCGAGAGGTGCTTCTGCACTTAAAAAGTTTGTTCTTGAAAATACCGAATTCCCATCGGCTTGTGCCAAAATGGGCCCCTGGGGAAGTTAGTGGCAAAGCATGCCGAACTTTTATGAGATATCCATTTAACTTTACGATTTCAAATTAGCTTTAGGAAATCTTTCCCCAATCTGGTTTTTCTTGGAGTGTTTTTATCATCTTTTTTCGCAACATGAGGTGTTCTTTTTTTTGAAGTTGAGGGTCTTCTTTTAGAATGTTTTTTGCAACAGATCTAGCCAAAGTAACCAATTGCCCATCTTTGGACAAGTCGGCTATTTTTAAATCTAAAAGCCCGCTTTGTTTGGTTCCTAATATATCTCCTGGGCCTCGAAGTTTTAAATCTACTTCGGCAATTTCAAATCCGTCATTTGTTCGAGACATGGTAGACATTCTTAATTTAGAATCTGCAGACAACTTACTTCCTGTCATTAAAATGCAATAGGACTTTTCTGCTCCTCTACCCACTCTTCCTCGTAATTGATGCAATTGTGACAACCCAAATCGCTCAGCACTTTCGATAACCATCACACTTGCATTTGGCACGTTAACACCAACCTCAATAACGGTGGTTGCCACCATAATGTTTGTTTCCCCTTTTACAAACCTCTCCATTTCCAAGTTTTTATCGTCGGGTTTCATTTTTCCATGCACAATGCTAACCTTATAATCCGGAAGAGGAAAAGACCTACTAATGGATTCATAGCCATCCATTAAATTATTAAAGTCTAGTTTTTCTGACTCCTCAATCAATGGATACACAATATAAATTTGTCTTCCTTTTGCTATTTCTTTTCGCAAAAAAGAAAATAAATTTAGTCTACTCGAATCAAATCGATGATACGTAGAAATTGGTTTTCTTCCCGGAGGTAATTCGTCGATAATCGATACATCTAGATCTCCATAAAAAGTCATGGCCAAAGTTCTTGGAATAGGGGTTGCTGTCATTACTAATACATGTGGAGGGGAGGTGTTTTTTTTCCACATTTTAGCACGTTGTGCAACGCCAAAACGATGTTGCTCATCAATAACTACAAATCCCAAATTATGAAACTTAACTACGTCTTCTAAAATCGCGTGGGTACCAATCAATATATTTATTTCACCAGAGGCAAGTTTCAAGTGCAGCTCTTTTCGGTATTTCGTTTTGGAAGACCCCGTCAATAAGGAAACCTTTACGTTTGTTTTTTCGAGAAGATCTTTAATGGTTTGAAAATGTTGTGTAGCCAGTATTTCTGTAGGAGCAATTAATGCTGCTTGAAACCCATTACCAACACCTATTAACATGGAAAGAAGAGCTACAAATGTTTTTCCACTTCCTACATCTCCTTGTAAAAGCCGGTTCATTTGCTCGCCAGATAAAAAGTCTTTTCTAATCTCCTTTATTGCTTTTTTTTGAGCATTGGTTAAATCAAAAGGCATACAATTTTCATAAAAAAAAGAAAAAGATTCCCCCACATTCGAAAAGACAAAACCTTTGTTTTTTCTTTTCCCTATTTGTTTTCTTAGCAAAAGCTCTAATTGAAGAAAAAATAATTCTTCAAACTTTAATCTTTGTATGGCTTTTTGAGCATCTTGTATAGACTTCGGGAAATGAATGTTTTTTATAGCATCATTTATAGAAACCAATCTTAGTTGTTCGCAAATACGAATTGGTAAAAAATCTTCAAAAGGATCTTTTAATTGCGAAAAAAGTTCGTGCATTATGTTTTTTATCCCTTTGGAATGAAGCCCTGATTTTCCAAGTTTTTCACTAGAAGAATAAACCGGCTGAAGACCTGATGCCTTTTTAAAGTCGATCCATTCATCCATTTCAGGATGAACAATGCTCCATTTTCCAGCATACTGCTTTGCTTTTCCATAAACAAGGTATTCGCTATTTAATTTAATGGCTGATTTAATCCACCTAACCCCTCTAAACCACTGTAATTCTATTCTTCCAGAAGAATCTTCAAACACAGCCACTAGTCTTTTTTTTCTGGGTTGGCCAAGTTCTTTTATGTTAATGATTTTCCCTTTTAACTGCACTGGATTTTCTTGATCAGCAACTTCACTAATCAAGTGATACTTTAGTCTATCAATATATCTAAATGGATAATGCTTTATCAAGTCCCCAAATGAAAAAACAGACAATTCTTCATTAAGAAGCTTTGCCCTTTGTGGACCAACTCCTTTAAGATAAGATATAGCCGTTTCTAAAAAAATCATTATCCTTATTTTCCTTGAGGAGAATCGGTAATTGGTTTGAGTTGAATTTTAAATACAAAATCCACAACATCTCCTTCTCCATCTTGTTCCATTCCATGATTCATTCTATTTATAGAGGATTTTCCAGATAAAATAGGACCAATTGAAGAAGAATTTTTATCAATAGAAGATAATTTAATGAATACTGGTATGTTTTGAGAAACACCAAGCATGTTAAATTTTCCTTTTAATTCATATCCATCTTTAGTTTGTACAAGTTCTTTAGAGGTGTAAACCATTTTTGGATATTTATTTGAATTTAGCCAATCTTCACTCATTAATTCCTCGTCCCTAGCGTCATTGTTGGTAGAAAGTTTACTAACTGGAATAAACACCTCAAAAGTAGAAGAACTTAACTCTTTTTTTATGTTCACTTGTCCATAAAAATTAGTAATTGTTCCTTTTGTTTTTGTTCCTTTTTCTCCAAGTTCAAAAAACAATTCCGATGTTTCTTTATCAATTTCGTAGTTGCCAATTATTTTTTCTAAACCAAGGTTTTTACTCGACAGTAATTTTTCAGTTTGGTTTTTTTTGAGTTTAAAATCTGCATCTATTGTAAAAGGCAAGAGAGTAAAACCAATTAATAAAGAAGAGGAAAAAACAAGGCTCGACAATAAAAAATCATTAAAAGAAACTAATCCGATTGCTGTTCCAAGCAGAAAACAAAGATACGCATCAATGCCACCAAATTCGTTTTTCTGAGTAGCTATTAAAATAACAACAGATAAACATATCAGATAAAAAAGATAGCCTATGATTGTATAAACAACAGGATTAGAACGTGATTTGTATAAAATATGCAAAAACCAAACCCCCGAAATACCAAGACATAATCCCATTATGTTTTTTGCTTTAATAAGACCTATATTTTCTATAGAAAACTGATGCATAAATACAAACAAAACAGAAAGCATTAAAAAAGCCAATGCGATATTTGATACTTTATCTTTTCTATAAAAAGAACTAGAAATTAGGCCAATCCCTATTAGAAAAAAACCAAAAAATCCTCCAAAAAAAGAAGCAATCATTGCTGTAAATCCAAAGAAAAATAAAAACATTACTTGGTCAATGGATTTACTAGATTCAAAACCAACAAATTGCGATACAAATCCTGCAGTTATATCGGACAAGTACCACATCAAAGCTCCAATAAATGGCAAAAAAACAAGCCAAGAAAAATAAAATACAATCGAAATATTTTGAAAATAAAAAGGCTTTTCTCCAGCCATCAAAAGAAATAAAGAACTGATTATTATTGACAACAAACTAAATAGATGCGTTCTGAAATAACTTATTCTCGATATAAAATAATGAAAGGATAAAAAAACAATGAAAAATAATTCTAAATGCAATAATCTACTATCCGACTTAAATACTTTAAAGACAAAAATAGTTACCGCAATCGATAGAATTAATTTTGTTAAATCTTTTATCTTTTCTTTTCTGGTCACAAAAGAATAAATCGATAAAAAAACAACAGTTATTAAACAAACATAGCCAATATACACTTCCATTGCTGCAAATTATAATCTATTAAACAATTATACTAAAAACATGTTAATAAGCCGTTTTAAATTATTAAAATTTAAAAGATATATTTATTTTTATGACAGAAGTCATTTCTGTTCTGTAAATACATAACTTTGTCTTCAATTTTGATTTAGATGGATAACTTGTCATACATTGGTAACGCTGACCCTTCAGCAATTGAATATTTATACAAAGAATACTTAAAAAACCCTGAAAACGTTGACACAGGGTGGCAAAAGTTTTTTGAGGGGTTTGATTTTGCAAGAACTAATTATGATCAAGATGGAGAAATTCCTGAAAACTACATTAAAGAATTTCAAGTAATTAATCTCATTCAAGGATACCGAACTAGAGGGCATTTATTCACCAAAACAAATCCTGTTCGTGAAAGGAGAAAGTATAAACCTACCCTTGACCTATCTAATTTTGGACTTCAAGAATCAGATCTTGACCTGGTTTTTCAGGCAGGAGAGCAAGTTGGAATTGGGCCAGCAACTCTAAAAGAAATTATTTCTCATCTTAATTCGACATATTGCCAATCTATTGGAATTGAATATGCTTATATGCGAGATCCTAAACGCTTAGATTGGTTTACACAAAAAATAGATTTTCATCAAGAAATTAAATTCACTAAAGAAAGAAAATTAGACATCTATTCAAAGCTTAATAAAGCAGCTCAATTTGAAAGTTTTTTGGGTAAAAAGTTTGTCGGACAAAAACGGTTTTCAATTGAAGGGGGAGAGTCTCTAATTCCTGCATTAAGTGCGTTAATTGAAAAAGGATCGGAACTTGGTGTTGCCTATTTTGTAATGGGCATGGCTCATCGAGGAAGGCTAAACACCCTTACCAATATTTTTGAAAAAAGACCTCGAGACATCTTTTCAGAATTTGAAGGAAAAGAATTTGAATTTGATCAAACTTTTGATGGAGACGTCAAATATCATCAAGGTTTTTCTTCAATAATTAAGTCTAAAAACAACAAAACTCTTGGAATTACGCTATCCCCAAATCCATCACATTTAGAAGCAGTTGACCCTGTAGTTCAAGGAATTGCCAGAGCAAAAATAGATCATGAATATAACGATGAGCACAAAGTTTGTCCAGTTATCATTCATGGAGATGCTGCAATTTCTGGACAAGGCGTTGTATATGAAATCATCCAAATGGCACACTTAAATGGATACAAAACAGGAGGAAGCGTGCATCTTGTGGTAAACAATCAAGTTGGATTTACAACAAACTATCTAGATGGAAGATCTTCCACCTACTGTACCGATGTTGCAAAAACAACTCTTAGCCCTGTTTTTCATGTCAATGGAGATGACGTGGAGGCAGTAATTACTGCAATAGAATTTGCAATGGAATATAGACAAACCTTTCATCGAGATGTTTTTGTCGATTTGCTTTGTTATAGAAAATATGGCCATAATGAAGGGGATGAACCTAAATTCACACAACCAAAACTTTACAATATAATATCAAAACACCCAAACCCAAGAGATTTATACTTTAGGCAGCTCGAAAAAGAAGGACTTCTTAATTTAAATGAGGCTCAAAAAATGGTGGATGATTATAACCAATATTTGGAAGATGAGTTTGCTATTTCAAAAAAACAAGACAAGGCTCTTGTTCATGATTTTTTACAGACAAATTGGGACAAATACAGACATGCCATTGAAGAGGACTTCTACTTTTCTCCAGAAACTGGAATAGCCAAAGACACACTTCAGGATTTAGGTAAAAAGCTATCTGCATTGCCAGAAGGAAAGAAATATTTTAGAAAAACCATTAAAATTTTTAAGGATAGGGCATTGGCCTTCGAAAGCAACAAGTTAGATTGGGGGGCTGCAGAAATGTTAGCTTATGCTTCTCTTTTAAATGAAGGGCACAATATTAGGATTTCTGGACAAGATGTCGAAAGAGGAACGTTTTCACACAGACATGCCGTCGTCATTACTGAAGATTCTGAAGAAAAAATAACCACTCTAAACCAATTGGGAGAAAAACAAGGAGGGTTTTCAATTTATAACTCCCTTCTTTCAGAGTATGGGGTTTTAGGTTTTGAATATGGATACTCATTAGCCTCTCCAAATGATCTCACTATTTGGGAAGCACAATTTGGCGACTTTTTTAATGGAGCACAAATTATGATTGACCAATTCATCTCTGCAGGAGAAGACAAATGGTCTACACAAAGTGGTTTAGTAATGCTCTTGCCTCATGGGTATGAAGGTCAAGGTGCCGAACACTCTAGCGGTAGGATGGAGCGCTTTTTACAACAATGTGCAGATTTAAACATGCAAATCGTTAATACTTCTACGCCATCTAATCATTTTCATCTTCTTAGAAGACAGCTTAAAAGAGAATTCAGAAAACCCTTGGTTGTATTTACCCCAAAAATGCTTTTAAGACATCCTCAAGCAACTTCTAGCCTTGATGAAATGCAAAATGGATCTTTCATGGAGGTTATTGATGACAATGGCTCTACTATAAAAAAAACAAACACTCTTGTTTTTTGTTGTGGGAAGTTCTATTATGAAATGCTAAACCAAGCTAAGAATTTAGGTGTAGAAAACATGGCGTTTATTCGCGTGGAGCAACTATACCCATTTCCAGAAAAACAGCTCGATGTTATACTAGAAAAGTACACAAATGCTTCAACTTATATTTGGGCACAAGAGGAGCCTGCTAACATGGGCGCATGGAGCTATATGGCCATGAACTTCAATAAGGTTCATTTAAAAGGAATAACTCGGCCAGCAACAGCTGCCTCAGCTGCAGGGTCAAAAAAATTACATGAAAAACGTTTAGAAGCTCTGTTTAACGAGCTTTTTAAACATGCATCTATAAATGCATAAATATTATTTAATATAACTAGAATACAGATGTCCGTATTAGAAATGAAAGTCCCAAGTCCAGGAGAATCCATCTCAGAAGTGGAAATTGCTGCATGGCTTGTAGAAGATGGCGATTATGTTCAAAAAGACCAAACGATAGCTGAAGTAGATTCAGACAAAGCAACACTTGAACTTCCAGCTGAAGAAAGTGGAATAATCACTTTAAAAGCGGAAGATGGTGACACTGTCGCTGTTGGACAAGTTGTTTGCCTTATTGATACATCAGCCAAAGCTCCTGAAGGGATGGAAGTAAAAAAATCTAATTCGATGTCTGCAACAAAAGAAGACCTTCAGGCCTCTATAAAGCAGGAAGAAACAAATAGTTATGCCAAAGGAACGCCATCTCCAGCAGCAAAAAAAATACTTGCTGAAAAAAGTTTAAAGACAGAAGGTATTATTGGTTCTGGAAAAGGAGGTAGAATAACTAAACAAGATGCTTTAAATGCTGAAAAAAGAAGCTCAAACAAAACCCAAAAGCCAGAATTAAAAGAAGGGCAGAGAAGAGTAAAAATGAGTCTTCTTAGAAGAAAGATTGCAGAAAGGCTTGTTTCTGTTAAGAATGAAACAGCAATGTTAACCACGTTTAATGAAGTGGACATGAAGCCAATCATGGACATTCGCTCTAAACACAAAGAAGCATTTAAAAGTCATCACAATGTTGGATTAGGCTTTATGTCTTTTTTCACAAAGGCCGTCACAAAATCCTTGGAATTATTTCCAGCTGTTAACGCACAAATAGATGGAAAACAAATGCTTTTACATGACTATGCGGATATCGGAATTGCCGTGTCCTCTCCAAAAGGACTTATGGTTCCAGTTGTTCGAAATGCAGAGAAAATGTCTCTTGCACAGATCGAGTCTGAAATTAAGAGACTTGCTATAAAAGCAAGAGATGGCAAAATAACACCAGATGAAATGAGTGGGGGCACATTTACTATTACAAATGGAGGAGTTTTTGGATCTATGCTTTCTACCCCAATTATTAATCCACCACAAGCAGCTATACTTGGCATGCATAATATTGTGGAACGCCCTGTTGCTATTGATGGAAATGTGGAAATAAGACCAATTATGTATCTTGCGCTTTCATACGATCACCGAATTATTGATGGAAAAGAATCTGTTGGATTTCTTGTCAACATTAAATCCTTGCTTGAGAACCCACTTAAATTAGTTTCTGAAGACAATGAAGACGTTAAAAAACTCCTAGAAATGTAGAATATAGGAATCTTTCTGATTCATTTTGAAACTTCCCCCCCTTCATTTCGTAAAAGAATTAAGATTTTTTTTTAACAATGAACTGGCTAGACATAATTATTCTTATTCTTCTATGTCTTTTTGGAGCTTTAGGCTACAAAAGAGGGCTTGTTTTTGGCATTTGCTTACTCTTAGGATCAATCGTTGGTTCGTTTATAGGACTGAAGTTTTCTGAAGCACTAGCTCTTCACTTAAAAAACAGCTATACTAACAACTCTTACTTTCTAATAAGTATCGCTTTTTTTCTAATTTTTATGGTTACCTATATTGGTTTTTGGTTCTTGGGAAAATTTATAAGCAAAACTCTTAAAATAATTAACCTTTCTCAAGTTAATAAAATTCTTGGAGCGTCTCTTTATATTTTGAGTCTTGTTTTTTTACTTGGCAGTCTTTTTCTAATTATAGGAACAAGTAAAAGCCTGAAAAGCGGAACGAATACTTATACCTCTATTATTCCAATTGAAACAAGAGAAAAGTCAAAACTCTACTATATTGTTGCTGAATCATCAAGAACTCTATTGCCATATATAGAAAGTAGCACAGACAGTATCTATAAAATAATTAATAAATAATCTTTGCGTTGAAGCGCAATTTAAATTCGTTTTTTTTAAACTACTTTTTAAGGACTTTTGATATTCTAAAGTAGTCCGAATCATTTTTAGGAGCATTGACAAATGCATCTTTTTTTTCTACCGATTTTTTAGAAAGATCTTTTCTCAATACATTGACATTGTTGGATATTGAAATCAATGGTTTTGTATTAGAGGTGTCCACATTTTGAAGCTGTTGCATGAAAAGAATTATTTTTTCCATATCCTCTCTTATTTCATTCTTTTCATTGCCATTAAACTCCAATCTAGATAGAAAAGAAATATGCTCTATTATTTCATTTGTTACTTTCACCTTTCAAAATTAAGATAAGTTATTATATTTCATTGCTTTTCTTTTTTGAATATTTTTAATCCATGCATTTACAAAAACGACTATTACAATAACAAAAGAACCTATATAAAATCGAAAATTAAGTCCCTGATGTTCTGACAATATAAGGGCGGCTAATATCATTGTATACACAGGCTCTAAATTTATACTCAACGAAACTGAAAAAGTTCCTAAAATTTTCACTATTTCAATGGTTACTAGAAAAGCAAAAGAAGTGCAAGCAATCCCCAAAAACAACAACCACAAAAAATCACTAACCCGCATCTCAAACAAAGACATATTTAATTCCCCCTTAATTAAAAAGATCATGCTAATAAAAATAAAAGAGGTTAGCATCTCATAAAAGGTGATTGTCGTAGTACTTGTTTCTTCGGCCATTTGTGCATTAAAAACAGCAAATAATGCGGCAAAAAAAGCAGATATCAATCCGTAAAACAATGCTTCGTATTGAGTTGGGTTAAAATCGGATGAAACAAAATAAATTCCCAGAATAACGACTAAACCAAGAAAAAACTCAAGCCAAGAAAATGCTCGTTTCATAATAATTGGTTCTAACCAAGTTACATGTAAAGTTGTTGTCGCCAAACACAAGATCCCTAAAGAAGCCGTTGAAAGTTGAATCGCCTTAAAAAAAGTAATCCAATGAAGCGCAACAAAAACTCCAACTAAAATCAACTTGAAACTTAGTTTACAAGATTTAACTTTCAAGCTTTTACGAGTTAAAAACATATAAAAACCAAGAAAAACAAAAGCAATCCAAACCCTAAACCAAACTAAAACATAAGCATCTAAAAGAATCAATTTTCCCAAAATACCGGTTAGGCCCCACATTAAAATAATAAGGTGTAAAAAAATATAGTATTTATATTTCTTAATCATTATTGGCAAAAATACAAAACCATAAACATCCTTTCTTTTTTAGAATATATATTAAATGATAATTAATCTTAAATTTTCATTAAAAAAGCACCTCAACTTTAAAGTAATTAAAAGGAAATTATATTTTTGATAGGTCTCAAAAAAAAATAAAATGGAAATCAAAAAAGTACTTGTTGCTAATCGTGGTGAAATTGCAATTCGTGTTTTTAGAGCATGCGTTGAACTTAACTTAAATACCGTTGGAATTTACACCTACGAAGATCGGTATAGCCAGCATAGATATAAAGCGGATGAAAGTTATCAAGTGGGCGCCGACAATGAGCCTCTAAAGCCTTACTTGGATATTGATGCGATTATTCACCTTGCAATTCAAAAAAAAGTAGATGCCATTCACCCTGGATATGGGTTCTTAAGTGAGAATGCAGAATTCGCAAGAAAATGTAAAGAAAACGGAATCGTATTTATAGGTCCAGACCCTGACATAATGGATAAGCTTGGTGACAAGATTAGTGCAAAAAAAGTAGCGGTCTCTTGTGGCGTTCCAATTATTGAAAGCAATAAGAAAAAGGTTAGTTCATTAAAAATAGCCAAAGAAGAGGCGGGTAGAATAGGCTATCCAATTATGCTGAAAGCGGCTTCGGGAGGAGGTGGAAGAGGCATGAGAATATTGCATAAACCAGAGGACTTAGATGTTGCTTTTGATGAGGCAAGAAGAGAGGCAAATAATGCCTTTGGGGATGACACTGTTTTTTTAGAAAAGTATGTTGAAGAACCAAAGCATATAGAAGTTCAAATTGCTGGTGATCGACATGGAAATATTGTCCACTTGTATGAAAGAGACTGTTCTGTTCAAAGAAGGTTTCAAAAAGTAATAGAGGTTGCGCCATCTTTGGGTGTTGCCGAATCAATTAGGCAAAAACTTTTTCAATATGCAATAGCAATAGCAGAAGAGGTTAAATATAATAATGTTGGAACGGTTGAGTTTTTAGTTGACAAAGATGGGTCTATTTATTTTATAGAGGTAAACCCCAGAATACAGGTGGAACACACAGTAACTGAAATGGTTACCGGTATAGATCTTATTAAAACACAAATTTTTATTGCAGGTGGGTACAAGCTTAGTGATCAACAAATTAAAATACCAAATCAAGAATCCATTCAACTAAATGGATATGCGATGCAATGCCGAATAACCACTGAAGACCCCGAGAATAATTTTCAGCCAGATTATGGAACAATAACAACCTATAGAAGCGCTGTAGGATTTGGAATTCGTCTAGATGCAGGTAGTTTATACCAGGGAGTTACAGTGAGTCCATTTTTTGATTCCATGTTGGTAAAGGTAAGTGCCAAAAGCAGAACATTAGATGGAGCTTGTCGAAAAATGGATAGGGCGCTTCGTGAATTTAGAATAAGGGGCGTTAAAACAAACATGCCTTTTTTACTAAACTTAATTAGACATCCAAAATTTGTAGAAGGAAAAGTAACGGTAAATTTTATTCAAAAAACACCCGCTCTTTTCAAGCTAAAAACGCAGCTTGATCGTGCAACAAAAGCCGTTACATTTTTAGGAGATGTTGTTGTTAATGGAAATCCGGATGTTAAATTTATTGATCCTTTAAAAAGATTGGATACACCAATAATTCCTTCTTATGATAAATATGCATCATATACAAAGGGGACTAAAGATTTGCTCACTGAATTAGGCCCAGAAGGGTTTTCTAAATGGTTAAGAAATGAAAAGAAAATTCATTTTACAGATACCACTATGCGAGATGCTCATCAAAGTCTATTGGCCACAAGGGTTAGGTCAAAAGACATGTTGGCTGTTGCAGAAGCATTTGCGAAATCGCATCCACAAACATTTAGCATGGAGGTGTGGGGAGGAGCCACATTTGATGTGTGTATGAGGTTTTTATATGAAAACCCATGGAAAAGGCTTGCTGAGCTGAGAAAGGCAATGCCAAACGTGTTGCTTCAAATGCTATTGAGGGGTAGCAATGCAGTTGGTTACACTGCTTACCCAGATAACTTAATTGAAAAGTTTATTGAAAAATCTTGGGAAACTGGGGTTGATGTGTTTAGGATTTTTGACTCCATGAACTGGATGAAATCAATGGAGTTTAGTATTGATACTGTTAGAAAAAAAACAGGAGGACTTGCTGAGGTTTGTTTATGTTATACCGGGGATATTTTAGATCCTAAAAACACAAAATATAATATGGATTATTATTTATCCATGGCTAAGGATATCGAAAATGCAGGGGCTCATATTATAGCAATCAAAGACATGGCAGGGTTACTTAAGCCATATGCAGCAAAAGAATTAATCGAAGGATTAAGATCAGAAACAAACCTACCCATACACCTTCACACGCATGACACATCGTCTATTCAATCAGCTACTTATCTGAAAGCCATAGAGGCAGGGGTAGATGTTGTTGATGTTGCATTAAGTGGTCTTAGTGGACTTACTTCTCAGCCTAGTTTCAACTCTATTGTTGAAATGATGAAGTACAACAAAAGAGAGAACTCATATAACATTCAAAGCCTTAATGAATTTAGTAATTACTGGGAAACCGTTAGGGAGTATTATTATCCTTTTGAGAGTGGACTAAAAGCAGGGACAGCAGAAGTTTATAAGCACGAAATCCCAGGAGGTCAATATAGCAACTTGAAGCCACAGGCAATAGCACTTGGCTTAGGCGATAAATTTGATGAAATAAAAGTAAAGTATGCAGAGGTAAATGATTTGTTTGGAAATATTGTAAAAGTTACACCAAGTAGTAAGGTTGTGGGTGATATGGCTCAATATCTTGTTGCTAATAACTTAACCATTCAGGATGTTGTTGAACGAGGGGATAGCATTAGTTTCCCTGACTCAGTTCAAAGTTTTTTTAGAGGAGATCTTGGACAGCCAGTTGGAGGGTTTCCTAAAAAGCTACAAAAAACGATATTGAAAGATCAAAAGGCATATACGAATAGACCAAATGCTCATTTAGAGCCAGTTGATTTTGAAGTGGAATTTGAACAGTTTGGTAAAAAATTTCAAAAAGGTTTTGGCCGAGAGTTAGTAATGACTGATTTTTTAAGTTGGAAGCTTTATCCAAAGGTTTGGGAAGATTCATACCAAATGCATCTAAAATATGACGATGTGAGTCAAATTCCAACAAAGAACTTTTTATATGGTTTAAAAGAACATGAAGAAACGGTTTTTGAAATAGCTCCCGGAAAGGCAATAATTGTTAAGCTTTTAAGTATTGGCTCTCCTAATCAAGATGGCTTTAGAACAGTGTTTTTTAAAGTAAATGGCCAAACAAGAAATGTGGAAATCCTGGATAAAAACCTTGCTGTAGAAAAGGTCATGAATGCAAAAGCAGATGCCAATAATGAAAATGAAATTGGAGCGCCTCTTCAGGGACTACTTAGCAAGGTGTTGGTTAAAACAGGACAGGAGGTAAAGAAAAATGAACCCTTATTTATAATAGAAGCCATGAAAATGGAAACAAGTGTTACTGCTGTTTCTGATTCTAAAGTGAAAAAAATAACATTAAAAGAGGGCTCTATGGTAAATACCGATGATCTTATACTAACTCTAGACCTATGAAAAAAATAGTTGCTTTTGGAGCAAGTAATAGCAAAAAATCCATTAACAAAAAATTTGCTAATTATGCCGCTACATTAATCCCTAATTCTACTATTGAATTACTTGATCTCAACGATTATGTAATGCCCATCTACAGTGAGGACATACAAGAAGAATATGGCATTCCTGAGTTGGCGCATTCCTTTAAAAAAACCTTGCGAGAATCGGATGGGATAGTTATTTCTTTTGCAGAATACAATGGTTCATATACCGCTGCCTTTAAAAATATTTTTGATTGGATCTCTGTAATTGAAAGTGATGTGTGGTGTTCAAAACCAATGCTTTTATTAGCAACATCGCCTGGCCCAAGGGGAGCTGTTGATGTGTTGGAAAGCGCTCACAAAAGAATTAGTCATGGAAACAAAAACACCGTTTTATCCTTTAGCCTTCCTTCTTTTGGAAAAAACTACGACGAAAATTATGGCATTCTTGACAAGAATCTTCTTAAAGAGCTACATAAGGTTATTAATGAATTTGTAGCATCAATATAATTTATTACCTTATTTGAATATTTCATCCCTATAAAATGAAAAATAAAAAACAGGTTCTATGCTCCAATTGCAATTCCATTATAAATAGTAATTTTTGTCCCGATTGCGGGCAGCAAATAAGCATAAAACCATTATCCTTATTTAAATTAATCTCTATTGGCTCTTTTTGAAAAACCTAATAAAATTAAAAGAGACGTGCATTTTTCAAGTTCCTCTTCTTTACACATAATGTAATCATTTGTATAGGTTGAGGTCATGGTAATATCTAATCCATTTAGCGCTGTTTGAGATGAAATCGCAGCTAAAAAGCCCACACAGTAAAAAGGGTTGCCACACCGGATATTTATTAATTTCCAGTCTTCGGCATTTCGTTCATAATCTCCAAGATCTTTTAAATTTTTAATGTCTGTTACTACTGTTATTTCATCGCTATCTTGAGTAATGATCAAGTGTTTTTTTACATGTTTAATTTCTGTAACTTTGGTGTAAGCATAGGTGCCCTCATCAATTGTAAACCAGCTACAATCAATCACCTCTTGCAGTTTTTTGTCTATTTGAAAATTCATGCTTTTAAAAGTATAAATTTAAATTATAACAAAGACTTAATAAATGATGAAGAATGGATAACTATCTTTAAACTTAATATATTTTAAACAGGTTGAAATGACAGACTTAGATATTGCAAAAACCATCGAATTAAAACACATTCGGACAATTGCTGAAAAGCTCGGTTTAAATGAAGATGAAATAGAAATGTATGGCCACAACAAGGCAAAGCTTCCCTTGTCAATTATTGATAATGAGAAAGCAAGCAAAAGCAACCTTATTTTAGTCACGGCTATTTCTCCCACGCCAGCAGGCGAGGGTAAAACGACCATGTCAATTGGTCTTTCGGAAGGGTTAAACCAAATAGGAAAGCAAACAACGGTTGTTTTGAGAGAACCCTCTTTAGGGCCTGTATTCGGAATAAAAGGGGGCGCAACAGGCGGTGGATATTCTCAAGTTCTACCAATGGAAGATATCAATTTGCATTTCACAGGGGATTTTTCCGCTATTGAAAAAGCACATAATTTACTGTCGGCAATTGTGGACAATAACATTCAGTCAAAAACAAATTCATTAGGAATTGACTCTAGAACAGTAACATGGAAAAGAGTAATGGATATGAATGATCGTTCGCTTAGAAATATTGTCGTTGGTCTTGGAGGCCCCACATCTGGAGTCCCACGAGAAACAGGATTTGATATTACTGCAGCATCTGAAATAATGGCCATTTTATGTTTGTCAAATGATTTGGCTGACTTAAAAACCAGGCTAGGGAATATTTTTATCGGTTATACATTTAAAAAAGAACCTATCTACTGTAGGGATTTAAAGGTGGAAGGAGCAATGGCGGCACTTCTTAAAGATGCGGTCAAACCAAACCTGGTTCAAACCATAGAAGGAAACCCAGCAATAATTCATGGAGGGCCATTTGCAAACATTGCACAAGGAACCAATTCTGTTTTGGCAACTAAAATGGGAATGACTCTATCTGATTATACGGTTACTGAGGCTGGTTTTGGGGCTGATTTGGGAGCAGAAAAATTTTTAGATATAAAATGTCAAAGTGCTGATTTAACGCCTAAAGCAGTTGTGATAACCACAACAATAAGAGCGCTTAAATACCATGGTGGTGCTGATTTAAAATCATTGACGACCGAAAATGTGGATGCTTTAAAAAAGGGAATTCCAAATTTGGAAAAACACCTTGAAAACATCCAGCAATTTAATTTAGTGCCAATCATTTCCATAAATAGATTTGTTTCTGACACAGAGGAAGAGATTGAAACAATTATTCAATTTGCCAAAGAAAATAACATTAGAGTTTCCTTAGCTGAGGTATGGGCAAAAGGAGGAAAGGGCTCAGTTGACCTTGCTAAACAAGTGGTTGAAATTGTAGAGTCAGGCAAATCAAATTTCACCCCTCTTTATGATTGGGAATCACCTGTAGAAGACAAAATAAAAACCATTACAAGTAAAATTTATGGTGCAAGCCAAGTGGAATACTCTTCAAAGGCAAAGAAAAATTTAAAGACTATAGCAGATTTAGGCTTAAATCATTTGCCTATTTGTATCGCTAAAACACAAAAGTCGCTCTCCGATGACCCAAAACTAATTGGTAGACCGAAGAACTTCACGATAAGAATTCGAGAAATAGAAATTGCAGCAGGTGCTGGATTTTTAGTCCCAATCACTGGAGACATGATGCGAATGCCTGGATTACCCGCTCATCCGGCATCAGAGAAGATAAATATTGACAATAATGGAGTTATTTCGGGCTTGTTTTGACAAGTGCTTATTTCTAAGATATGGCAACAAAAAACTATGAAGGCCTAAAGTTTAATGAAGGAGAGGTGGATAAAATTGTTGATTCACTAACCGAAGAACAGGCTTTACAGATTAACATTAATGATACTGCATTTACCATCTCTATGCGAACACCAGGAGAGGATGTTCATTTAATTCGGGGCTTGTTGCATTCCGAGGGGATTATTAATGACCGTAAATTTATGCCGGACTTTTCTTTTGAAAAACAAGAAAAAATGCAAGCTCAAACAATAGTTAATGTTGTTATACCTGAGGAAAAGCTTGGTTTGGCTTATTCAAATAGCAGAAGCCTGTTATCGGTTTCTTCTTGTGGTATTTGTGGCAAAACTTCATTAGAAGATATAGAAGGGAGTGATAATAAGATAGAGGATAAAAATAAGATTGATATTAATTTGATACATAAACTTTTTAAACAGATGCAAACCCAACAACATGATTTTCAGCAATCAGGAGGCACTCATGCCGCTGCAGCATTTTGTTTAAACGGTACAATGTTGTGTTCTATGGAGGATATAGGAAGGCACAATGCAGTAGATAAAGTAATCGGAAAGCTAATTATTGAAAAAGAACTTAAAAGAGCTAAAATCATAACCGTTAGTGGCCGAATTTCATATGAAATAGTGGTTAAATGTTTTAAGGCTGGCATTCCTTTTCTTGCTGCAGTATCAGCGCCATCCTCTTTGGCTGTTGATTATGCAAAAGAATTAGGAATCACACTTTTTGCCTTTTGTAGAGCAAGTCGCGCGACTTGCTATTCCAATCCACAAAGGACATTAAGTATAGACAATTCAATAAATAGAAAGTAATGGAGAATTTGTAAATTTATATCTTGAAAGATTCTTTTAAATATTCTGGACAACCTCCAAAAAAATTCACTGAAATATCATTGACAGATCCTAAGCGTTATGCTGCGGGTATTCCTGCAATTATATCCTCTTTAAACTTCATTAAAAAAGAAGTGGGTGTAGCAAATGGAATAAAGCTTCTGAAAAGCATGAATCAGATGGGGGGATTTGACTGCCCAGGTTGTGCATGGCCAGATCCAGATGACAAACGAGCGTTGCTTTCTGAATATTGTGAAAATGGAGCAAAGGCTATTTCTGAGGAATATGCAAAGGCCAAAGCAGGCCCAGATTTTTTTTCAACCCATACGGTTTCTGATTTATTAGAATGGTCAGATTTAGATTTAGGAAAAGCCGGTAGATTAACGCATCCAATGGTTTTTAATTCGCATACTGACAAGTATGAGGAGATTTCCTGGGAAGATGCCTTTTTATTGATTGCAAAAGAGTTAAAGTCGCTAAAAACACCGAATGAAGCTGTTTTTTATACCTCTGGAAGAACAAGTAATGAGGCTGCCTTTTTATACCAATTAATGGTTAGGCGGTTTGGCACCAATAATTTGCCAGACTGTTCAAACATGTGTCATGAAAGTAGTGGCACAGCACTATCAGAAACTTTAGGCATTGGAAAAGGGTCCGTTACTTTAGATGATTTTAATCATGCGGAATTGGTTGTGGTTATTGGGCAAAACCCAGGAACAAACCACCCGAGAATGCTTTCTGCATTAAGGAATACAAAAGACAATGGCGGTTCAATTATTTGCATTAACCCTTTGCCAGAGGCGGGTTTAATTGCTTTTAAAGACCCTCAAAAACCATTGGAGTGGATTGGAAAAGGAACAAACCTTTCCGATCTTTATTTGCCTGTTCGCATCAATGGTGATTTGCCTCTTATCAAAGCTATTTTGGTTTTGGTTTATGAAAAAGAAAAAACAAACCCTGGCTCCCAATTTGACTGGGATTTTATTAATGATCAAACACAAGGAATCGACCTTCTTTTAAATAATTTAAAAGAGCAAGACTTTAATTTTTTGGTAAAAGAAAGTGGTGTTGATGAGTCTTTAATTAGAGAGGCTGCAGAATTAATTTCAAAAAAATCAAAAATAATTATTTGCTGGGCCATGGGATTAACGCAGCAAAAAAATGCAGTTGCCAATATCCAGGAACTTGTCAATTTATTGCTTTTAAAAGGAAGTATTGCAAAAAAAGGCGCGGGGACATGTCCTGTTAGGGGGCACTCTAATGTCCAAGGAGACAGAACAATGGGTATTTGGGAGAAACCTCCGGAATTTTTAATTAAGAATTTAAAGGAAGAGTTTCATTTTGATCCACCTACAGAACATGGTTATGATGTTGTTGAAGCAATTAAAGCAATGCATGAAAATAAGGCAAAGGTTTTTATTGGAATGGGAGGTAATTTTATTTCTGCTACTCCTGACACTATATTTACCGCAGAAGCACTTCAAAAATGTGATTTGACCGTTCATGTTTCCACCAAACCCAATAGAAGTCACTTGATTCATGGTAAACAAGCATTAATTCTTCCTGTTTTAGGAAGGTTAGAAGAAGATTTACAAAAATCAGGACACCAATTTGTTACTGTAGAAAATAGCATGGGGGTTGTTCATTCTTCAAAAGGAAATATGCCACCAGTTTCAAAGCATGTTATTAGTGAACCCGAACTTATCTGTAGGCTTTCCTGTGTTTTGTTAGAGGATGACTCAATCAATTGGCTTGATTTTAAAGATGATTACGCTTTAATAAGAGATAAAATTGAAGCGGTAATTCCTGGATTTAAATCCTATAATAAAAGAGTGAAAAACCCGTCTGGTTTTTATTTACCCAACAATGCAAGAAGTGGTGATTTTACAAAAACAAAAACAGGTAAAGCCAATTTCACAACGCATACGGTAGAGCCATTGAATCTAACTGAGGGGCAATTGTTAATGATGACTATTAGAACGCACGATCAATACAATACGACTATTTATGGATTAAACGATCGATATAGAGGCGTTTATAACGAGCGAAGAGTCATTTTTATGAATGAGGGAGACATGCTTGAGTATGGCTTTGAAAATTTGGATATAGTAGATATAAAAAGTCATTTTAATGGAGAAGAGAGATTAGCCGAAAAATTTAAAGTGGTCAAGTATCCGATTCCACCAAAATGCTGTGCCACTTATTTTCCAGAAACCAATGTTTTGGTTCCTATAGGAAGTGTCGCCGACAAAAGCAATACACCCACATCTAAGTTCATAAAAATCACTTTAACAAGGCATGTCCGATAAAAAATAACTTAACCTCCAATAGCAATCATGCTTCGGTTTTTAGAATGCCTTTTCTCATTGCTAAAAGACTTATTGGTATTCATTCCATTTCTTATTTTCTTTTTCATTAGAACCGATTTTTGAATAACCCCTTCAATTGATTTTCCTGCTCTTAATTGTGTTAAAAGATCATTTTCTTCCGAAGAAAACAAACAATTTTTCAATTGTCCATTAGCCGTTAAACGAAGCCTGTTGCAACTATCACAGAAAGGATTTGTAACAGTGCTAATAATAGCAAAGTTCCCCTTGTAATTGCTTACTTTATAATTTTTGGAAGTATCATTTGGCGCATCTTTTAAACGAATAATGTTTGTTTTGGAAAATGCTTTAAAAGCACAGTCCATTATAGATGCGTAAGAAACCAGCTTGCTCATATCCCATTTATTTCCATTAAAAGGCATAAATTCAATAAAGCGAACAACAATAGGCCAGTCTTTTGTTAAATTAATAAAATCAATAATTTCATTCTCGTTAAATCCTTTTATTAAAACGACATTTAACTTGACATTAAAGCCCTCTTTAACCAATAAATGAATATTATCAAAAGCTCTTTTAAAGTCATTCCTTCGTGTAATATGTTTAAATTTTTCTGCGTCAAGAGAGTCTAAACTTGCATTTATATTCCTTATTCCGTTTTCTTTTAAGGTTTCAATAAATCGATCTACTAAAATGGCATTTGTCGTAATTGATAATTCAACATTTAAACTTGCTAATTTTTTTAAAATCACACCAATGTCTTTTCTAATTAATGGTTCGCCTCCGGTTAGTCTTATTTTGGTTACGCCATTTCTTACAAAGGTGGAAGCTATCTGATAGATTTCTTCATAAGTCATTATGTGGCTTCGTGGACTTAATGGAATGCCATGTTCAGGCATGCAATAGGTGCACCGAAGGTTACATCTTTCGATAAGAGAAATTCTTAAATAAGAATGTTCTCTTTTGTAAGAATCAGTTAATATGTTGTTTTCTGTTTGCATTAATTGTGTCTGGCTCCCTTAAGAATCCCAAAAACATGAAGTACAGCAGGAAAGATAGCATCCATGGATTCTTTTGCCCCATTTGTTGAACCAGGCAATGCAAGTACAAGTGTTTTATTAATAGTACCCGCAATACTTCTAGACAGCATGGAATAAGGGGTTCTTTGTTGCCCATAAGCCCTAATTGCTTCTTCAATTCCTGGTATTTTACGATCAACAATGCCTTTTAATGCCTCTGGAGTGACATCTCTTTTGGATAGTCCAGTTCCTCCGGTAAAAACAACCAAATCCACACCCTCTTCAACATAACTTAAAGTTTTTGCTTTTATCAAATCAACTTCATCTGGAATAACCTGATAATCGTGAATTTCAACGCCACATGTCTCCAGTTTATTTATAATTTCTTTTCCTGCTTTGTCTTCTTTTTTTCCTGCTGAAATGGTGTCAGAACAAACAACAACAGCAGCACGTAAATTATATTGATTTTTATAGTCGGATTTACCTCCTTTCTTTTTCAATAATTTTATTTGATTAATTTCTATTCCTTTATCAATAGGCTTAAGCATATCATACATGTTTAATGCAACAATACTTGCGCCATGCATTGCCTCCACTTCTACCCCTGTTTTATAAATGGTTTTGATGGTGCAAAGAACTTTAATTTCTAGCTCATTTATTTCATATTCAATCCCAGTAAATTCAATAGGAATTGGATGACAGTCGGGTAATAATTCAGGGGTTTTTTTAACGCCTAAAAGGCCTGCAGCTTTACTCATCGCAAAGACATTTCCTTTTGGAACGAGATCCTTCTTAATAGCATCAATAGTTTCCGCTTTGGAAACCTTTACAATTGCTTGAGCAACAGCTATTCTTAGTGTGGAGTTTTTACTTGTAATATCTACCATTTTTTTATGTTTAGCTATTTACCTTCCATTGATGAGAGTCATCTTCGAAAAGTTCTTTTCCAAATACGGGTACATCCGCCTTTATTTCTTCTACAACATATTCTAGTGCTTTAAAAACTTCTTTTCTTCTAGGAGAGGAGACAAATACAAAAAGACATATTTCTCCCACTTTAACCTCACCAAGGCTATGATATATATGCATACAGCTTAATTTAAATTTTGAGAAGGTTGCCTCTCTTATTTCGTGAAACTTTTGATTGGCCATATCATTATATGCAGTATATTCAATGGCACGAATTGTTTTGCCTTTAATTTCATCGGCGCGAACCTGACCTAAAAAAATATTGTGCGCTCCAATATCTGTTTTTGATTGATGCTTGGCTATTGATTCTCCTATAAAATCAGAAGAAATAGCGCCCTCTTTAAATACGTTTTTAATTTTTGATGTTTTCATTGTTTTGTTTTTTAATTGCTTTAATAGAGCAGCAGCTCCATCACTTAGGCTATAACTTTTTTTTAAGCCGTTGTCTCTTAAAATTTGCACCGCATTTTTTGACCTTATTCCACTTTGACAAATGACTATAATGTCTTTTTTAGGGTTTATTTTATCAAGGCTTTTTGGAATCTCAATTAATGGGATTTGCTGATAGTTTTTAATATTAATCGTTGGTCTTTCATGTAAATCTCGAACATCAATAAAAATAGCATTGTCTTTTTTTAATGCATCGTCAATAGAAAGAACAACAGAATCCTGCTGGCATTTTTGATGATCAATTTCCTTTAGGAGCATTTTTTTTATTTGGTCTATTTTTTTCTGATTTTTTTTAATAAAAAGCACTTGAGATTCATTTGTTTTAGAGTTATAGCAGTATAGCTGCCCTGAAAAAACACTGCCAATTTCCAGTATTATTTTTAGAACTTCGTTTGCCTGAAGGCTACCTATTATCCCAGGAAGTACGCCAATAACCCCAGTCTCTGAGCAGTTTGGCGCATCTCCTTTTAAAGGTGGGTCAGGAAATAAACAGCGGTAAGTAGGGCCACTTTGATAATTAAAAACAGACACCTGTCCCTCAAATTTATAAATCGATGCAAAAACAACAGGTTTATTAGATATAATAGAGGCATCACAAATAAGATATCTAGATTCAAAGTTGTCGGTTCCATCTACAATAATATCGTATGCTTCAAATAGTTCTAATGCATTTGATAAGTCAAGTTTATGGGGATATGTATGAATGGATATAGAGTCATTTAAATCTTCAAGTCTTTTTTTGGCGGCAATGGCTTTGTTTATTCCCAAACTTGATTTTCCATACAAAACTTGTCTTTGTAGGTTTGATTCTTCTACTACATCAAAGTCGATGATACCCAGAGTGCCAACACCAGCAGCAGCAAGATATTGAAGAGTCGGGCAACCAAGACCCCCTGCTCCAACCACAAGAACTTTTGCATTAGAAATTTTATTTTGGCCTTTTATTCCAATTTCATTAAGTGCTATATGTCTGCTATATCTTTTCATTTTATCCCCCTGAAAATGGTGGCAATAAGGCTATTTCCTCCCCATTTACCAAGTCTTCCTTGTTAACCATCTTTTTGTTTTGTGCAATTTGAAACTCCCTTCCTTTTAATCCAGGATGTTTATTAATGATTGCATCAATAAGCCCCCCTATTTTTTTATTCTCAATGTTTAACCTTTCCTCTTCAAGGCCAGTTATTTCAGCTAAAAGGCCAAAATATTTAATTGTTAATTTCATCTTTTAATGTTTTAAACTCATTAACGGTGTTTATATTTAATAGAAACGCATTTTCCTCCTTTTTCACAAATACCTCTTTCGTTTTTAACTTCTTTGTCGCATGCATTAGTCTTCTTTCTCCTCTCTTTAATTGAGAAAGAAAATAAGGAGCCAGTCTTTTTTTATATAGCGCAATAAGTGGCATCCGGTTTTGTTCATTAATTAATTGAACTACCTCTTTATCCGGTTCATTGTTTTTTATAATAAGTTCTAATATCGAGGTTTGAACCAGTGGTATATCACAGCTAAGAACAAGGTTGTTTTCTGTTTTTGAATGTTTAAGCCCTGTATAGATTCCTGCGATTGGGCCAGAATTTAAAATCAGATCAGGAATTGTTGTGCAATCATCAACCTGGTGGTCTTTATTTTTGCTAATAATTAGAATCTCGTCAACCAATGGTTTTATTGCGCAAACCACATGTTCTAAAAACGTTTTGTTGTTGTAAAGCAAGAGCGCCTTGTCCGAGCCCATTCTGGAGCTTTTCCCTCCAGCCAAAACAATTGCTGTTATGTTCTTTTTATTCATTTATACCACAATTAATTTAATGGAGGCAAGAGCTAACACAAAAGCAAGAATGTACCTCAGTCTCCCTTCGTTTATTTTTTTACTACCCCAATAACTCCCTACAAAGCCACCAATAATGGCCAATCCAACTAAAACAAACATTTGGGGAGTAATTAAAAAACCACTAATCAAATGTCCAGCAAAACCCGCTGCTGAATTAACCCAAATAAATAAGGCCGATACTGCTGCCGCCTCTTTAATGTTCCCCCAATGAAACAGTAAAATTATTGGCGTGAGAATAATCCCACCACCAATGCCAATCATGCCCGAAAAAAAACCAACAAAACACCCAAAAAACAAGCCTTGCCATAGTTTTATTTTTTTGCGATTTTCGCTTTTGTTTTTTATAAAATTTAGCATCTTAAATATGGCAAAAACCAATAAAACACCCAATGTTTTTTTATAAAGCGATGGGTCTATTTCTATCATACTACCAAAAAAGGCAAAAGGAACAGAAGTTAATGCAAAAGGGTAAAAAAGAGAACTCTTAAAATTTCCAGATTTATAGAAATGATAAAATGCAATCCCTGCAACACATAAGTTTAGTAGAAGTGCGGTTGGTTTCATTATTTGCGTAGAAAAAGAAAACAACGCCATCAGGGCTAGATATCCACTTGCACCACCATGACCCACACTAGCATATAAAAGAGACACTATTGGCAATAGCAAAAGAAAAATCCAGATGTTGCTCGTTTCTAAAATCACCCCAACTTGCTTTTTTTAATTTCTTTGTCTAAGTGTTTCCAGCAGCTTTCATTTATTTTTTCAAAGGTGACAATTAAAGAGTTACCATATTCAGTTAATACCGTTCCTCCTCCACTTTTGCCCCCAATATTTTTGATAACCACCTCTTTTTCTGCAATGGAATTAACCGCATCAATAAGTCCCCATGCCTTTTTGTAAGACATCTTTAGTTTTTTGGCTGCTTTGCTAAGAGAGCCTGTTTCTTTTATTGCTTTTAAAAGCTGAACTCTCCCTTCGCCAAGCAATATTTTTCCGTTTGATTCAATCCAGATTTTACTTTTTATTTGATAAGCCATATTAAGATTTATTAGAGAAGTATTGCGTTAATCAAATCGCCTTTTACAATTTCTTTTGCATCGCTAGATAAATAAACCAGTGCATTTGCTATGGCAAAGGTGTGAAGCATCGAAGAGCTTTGCCCCTCTAGTATTTCAATCTTTCCTTCTTGATAAAACGCTTTTAAAAATTGAGCGCGATCGCCTTTTTTTAGATAATTTGAGTTAGAAGTTGCCTCAATTTGTTTTGGCTCATAGGAAGATTCGCCACACATTCGTTTTAAGTGTCTCAAAACATAAATATAAAAACAGCTAAGTGCCGCAGCTGGGTTGCCAGGTAATGCAAAAATAAACGTGTGGTTGTTTTTGCCAAAGTAAAGGGGTTTGCCAGGCTTTTGCTTGATTTTATAAAACAACTCTTTGGTCTTTAGTTCCGTTAATGCTTTGCCAACATAATCGTAGTCTCCAACTGAAATCCCTCCTGAAACAATAACAATATCTTTGTTCTCTATGGTGTTTTTTAGAAGTTTAAGTGTAGAGTTATAGTCGTCCGGAACGTTATATGTTTCATTGTTTTGGTATCCATATTTATTAAGTGATACAGATAGCATTAGGGAGTTACTTTCATAAATTTGCCCATGTTTGAGTGATTGGCCTGCGGCTACGAGTTCATTCCCGGTTGCTATAACAGCAATAGATGGTTTTTTGTAAACCTTTGCACTTGTTATTCCAAGGGTGGTAAGGAAACCAATTGCTGCGGGATTTAGTAGGGTTCCTTTTTTTAAGGCAATTTCTCCAATTTTACTTTGCTCCCCCAAAGGCCTTATGTTTGCTTGTAAAAGTGGATTGTTTTGCACTTCAATTTCTCGCTTATTTCTAATTACTTTTTCCTGCATCACCACACAATTTGCACTATCTGGTACTGCTGCGCCAGTAAAAATTCGAACGGCCTCTCCTTTTTTTAGAGTAGGATTTTTGGAATCGCCTGCTTGTATTTCTCCAATCAAAGAGTATTGATTAGAGTCATGCATGTTAATGGCATAACCATCCATTGCTGATTGTCTAAAAGGAGGCATATTGATTGGAGAAATAACATCTTCACTCAAGACAAATCCTTCGCCTTTAAGCAATGGTCTTTGTTCTGTTTTTTGATTTAAAGAAGAGTTTAAATCAATAATTTTTATGGCTTCTTCAACTGTTATCAATTCTAATTCGTTATGTCTAACCAAATATAGCGATAAGATTTAATCATATATAATGATTACTCATTATTTAGAAAAAAATAAACCTCTGAAGTGTCTCTATCTTAATTAAAAACACTTATTATTTTTAATAAAGTCTAATACTTTTTTTAAATTCAATAAAAAAAAGCATGAAGAAAATCTTTTTCTTTTTATTTATTTTAATTTTTTCAAGCGAAATACAGTTATTCGCTCAAAACAAAATTTCATCTTCTGTCTTACAAAGCGATAACTTCGAAAGGACCTTTCCTGAACCTTATTACGATGACAAGCTAGAGACCTTTGGTTGGTCAAGCGATGGTAAACTTTATTTCGCCATTCATAATTATGGCTATTCTGAAGAGGAGTTGGAGATGCCTACTCAATACTTTCTAGTGGATATCGCCACTAATACGCTGCTATTCTACGATACGACTCAAAACAAGAATCTCCAAAAAGAGCATCATATTAAAATTAATGCTGAATTAAAACAATTTCCTTTAATAATTACGAATGATAGTGGAGAACTTTTAGATAAAATAGATCTTAATAACTCCCTTAATAATCGCGAGGGTCAACAATCATTAACATTCAGTTCAACAAAAAAAGGAGAAATTTTAATTAAAAGCTCAGAGGAGATGTCCGATATTGATTTGGGTTGTCCTGATGAAGTAAAAGGATATTTCTTAAGTCCTGATGAAAAATATCTTTTAGCCGTTTTTTATTCAAACTCCCGAATTACCGGAGCGGGGGGGGACCCCTGTGAAGGGAGTATTTATTTTAAGGTCTTGGATATGAAAAAGTTTGAGACAATCAAAAAGGACAAAAGTTTTGATGAATTAATTACCCGTTTTTGGGATAGTTATTGGAATCCTGAAAGATATTTAATACAAGAAGATCTGTATGATGATGATGGCCCTGAGACACAGCCATTATATGATAATTTTATTTATTTTGAAAAGGTATTGATTAGCTTGGGGAAAGATGATAAAGTTGATGGGATAATACTTACCGACACCATCACTGTTTTAGATTTTGATTCAGCTGATGACTTTTGGGAATTTAAATATGACGAAATTATTACTGTCTACACATATATTAACTATTTCCGTGCGCTAAAAAAGTTAAATCTATCAATCGATGGTTGTTATGTTGACTTTATAAAACTTAAGTTAACCAATTTCGAGTTAGAATATTTAAAGTTGTATAACCCTGATATAGAATCATTGGATATATCCCGGTTAAAAAAGTTGAAATTTTTATCCCTTGGAAATAATTCTCTAAAGAGCCTGGATATAAGCCAGAATACAGCATTAACAACTTTGTATTGTCATGATAACGAGCTCTCATCATTAGACATTAGCAAAAACCCTAAATTACAAACGCTGTATTGCGATCGAAATCAAATAAAAACGTTAGACATATCTAATAGTCCAAACCTAACAAAATTAAGGTGTTTTAACAATGGTGGTTGTGTAAGGATTGATAAAACAAATGATCGTAATTGGTCGAATTGCATTTCTTCTAGAGAAGATGGTGCCGATTATAACGTGTACCCCAATGAATTTATTGACCCAGAAACTGAAGAAACTTGTTTTTGTCAGGATGCAGTAGATATTGCTGTATGGGAATATGAAATTGATAAATTAACTAATGAACAAAAAGATTGCTGGTGCTTCGAGTTAAAAAAAGAAGTCGCCAAAAGAGCACTTATGCTAAAAGGGAATACCCTGATGAACACGGATCCTTATGAGCTTATAAACTCCGAACAGTCAAACATCTATTATTACGATAACACATCTTATGAAATTATTACAACAGCTCATAAAGAAACGAATGGTTACGTAATAACAATTGGAAATATAGAAAAGGAATCAGCCTTTACTATTGGAGAAGAATGGGGGCTATATTTTCAGGGCCTGATCGGACATTATATGATCATTGATGAAGGCACTGGTACCATGAGAGACCTGTCCGTTTATGATCTTCAAGAACAAAAAGTGGTGTTTAAGACCGGATATGTAGGAAGCCTTGAGGTGATAGAGGGAAAAATCCATTTTTTAGACCAGGTACAGCTACAAAAAGAATCAGAAAAACCAGAATGCCCGCAGGAATTGATAGATATTGGATACGGCATTGGCTATGTTGAAAAAATGATTTATAATCTTAATAAAAAAAGTCTAATCAAAACCGGTGTTTATGAATGCTATTACTTTGAATAATAGAGTCAAATAACTTTTGCATGATTTCTATTCTCATTCCTTTTAAAAATACCGCTCCTTTTTTTAGAGAGTGTATCGATTCTATTTTAGAACAAAGCCATTCGGATTTTGAAATTATTGCAGTGGATGATCACAGCGAAGACGACTCTTTAGATATTATTATGTCTTATTCAGATAAACGAATCCAAGTTTTTAAAAATGAAGGGATAGGAATTCTACCTGCTTTGCAAACTGCTCAAAAACATGCTACTGGAAAGTTTATCACCCGAATGGATGCAGACGATGTTATGCCAAAGGATAAATTGTCTTTTTTATTAGATGCTTTAAAACAAAAAGGACAAGGGAATGTGGCAACAGGAATGGTTCAATACTTTGGAAAAGAGAAAGTCTCTGAAGGATATAAAAAATATGAAAACTGGATAAACAAGGTGTGTACTAAAAACACATTTTATGAAGAAATTTATAGAGAATGCGTGGTTGCATCACCCAATTGGATGATGCATAAAGAGGACTTTGATTTAATTTCAGGATTTAAAGAAATACAATATCCAGAAGATTATGATCTGGTGTTTAAGTGGAAAAAAGCTGGTTTACAAATACATGGAATTAAGCAAATTACTCACCTTTGGAGAGAGCATAAAAACCGAACTAGCAGAACGAACATTCATTACCAACAAGCGTCTTTTTTTAAGCTTAAAACCTCGCATTTTTTAAGAGAAAATAAAAACAAAAACATCGTGTTGCTTGGCGCTAAAAAAAAAGGGCGAATTATTGCTAAAATATTGACTTCACAAAACATAAAATTTCGTTGGTTTGAGCAAGATGAAAAGTTAATAGAGACAAAAGTAATGGGTGTTCAACTATTGCCTTATAATACCCTCATATCCAATGA